>CBINDO010000108.1:0-22201 GCA_966249405.1 uncultured bacterium
AGTAATCCGACGCGTCGCGGCAACTTCATCCTCAAGAGTTTCGTTTGCATCGACGTTCCGCTGCCCCCAGCAGACTTGGTCGTGACGGTTCCCAAAGCGGACGAAGAGGAGGGGCCGAAAACCACGCGACAGCTGTTCGAGGCTCATGCCATCGACGTCAGCTGCGTCGGCTGTCACCAGGTGATGGACCCGTACGGGTTCGCTTTGGAGCACTTTGACGCCGCTGGCCGTTATCGTGAGACGGAAGAGGGGCTCGAGATCGACGCCAAGGCGAGCTTGGCAGGAGACACGTTCGACGGAGCCATCGAGCTGGGAGAGGTTCTGCGTCGCCATGCAAACGTTTCCGAGTGCTTCGTCAAGAACTTCTATCGTTACGCCAACGGCACCGCGGACGACAAAGTGGACGCCGAGCTCATCGGTGCGCTCGCAGCGGGGCTCGAGCAAAACGGCTTCGTTTGGCGCGACCTGTTGCTCGACTTCGCCACCAGCGATGCTTTCACCTCTCTCGCGCCCTCCGTGGGAATTCCTCCCGCCGCAGAGGCCGAGCAAACGGCTGGGGATAGTCAGTAAGGAAACAAGGGAACTGTCATGTTGAAGGATCTCAAATTCTCTCGTCGCTTCGCCCTCCGCGGCGCGGTGTCCGGCGTTGGTGTGGCGCTGTGGCTGCCGATTCTGGACATCATGACGAACGACCACGGAGACGCGTTTGCTCAAGGCGATGAACTTCCGACGACGTTCGGCATTTGGTTCTGGGGAAACGGCGTGCACCCACAGCATTGGACGCCCAGCGCGACCGGGAAGGGCGACAGCTGGCAGCTCTCGAGAAACTTGGAGCCATTTGCCGAGCTCAAGGACCACATCACGCTAGTCACGGGCCTCAACATGCTCGATGGTCAATTCAAGGGCCACGGCTGGGGCAACGTCTACATGTTGGCCGGTGGCGACGGCCAGGCAGCGACCATCACCTCCGATGTCGACCGGCACCGTAACGTATCGTTCGAGCAGAGCTCGTCGACCCAATACGTGCCGACGATCGATCAGCTCATTGCCGACAAGATAGGGGTGGGTTTACCCTACGCATCCATCGAGACTGGCGTGATGGAGTTCCGCGGCATCGACATGGGCACCACGAGCAAAAATCTCGCTCATCGCGGGCCTCACGACTTCTTACCTCCGGAGCGCAATCCCAAGAAGTTGTTCGATCGTCTCTTTGGCGCGGGTGTTCCGAACGATGGTCCCGGTGGTCCGAGTATCGTGTTCTCCAACGAGATCCGGCGCAGTACGCTCGACGCCGTCACCGCGGATGCCAAACGCCTGCAGAGCCGTTTGGGCGCGGACGACACGGCGCGTATAGAACGCCACTTGGACAGCATTCGCGCGATCGAGCAACGACTCCAGTCCATGGAGATGCCGAGCGAGAATCCGAATCAAGGTGGCTGTACTTTGCCCGTATCGCCGGAGGAGCTCGATGATCCAGGCGAACGCGGCAAGGCGCTGCATCGATTGGTGGCAACTGCACTCGCCTGTAACCTGACCCGAGTATACACGCACCTCTGGTCGGGCGGTCGCGACGACAACACGTACCCGATGATCGGTATCACCGCCGACCACCATGGTTTGACGCACAGCGGCCCGGCAGAGAACGAACGCGCTGCCGATATCGAAAAGTACATCATGGAGCAGTACGCGGACATGGTCGCAGTTTTGAGAGATACGCCGGTCGGGGGCTCCAAAACAGCGCTGGACCAGACGTTACTCTATGGGACGACCGAGGTGTCCGAACCAAACGGGCATGTGATGGCGAACTATCACATCGTTCTAGCCGGACACGCTGGCGGCAAAATCCCAGGCAACCAGCACTTGCGATTCCCGGGTAGCCGAAAGGTTACCGAGCTCCAGCTCACCATGCTGCAAACGATGGGGTTGGAGATCGACAACTTTGGTTCCTGGGACAACACGAGTAAGACAATCCCAGAAATCATGGGTTGAGCGAACTGGGAACTGCGATTCACAAACACATGGGGCGAGAACAAATGAACTCTACTCGACTATTTCGAGCCAGCTGTGCTGCACTGATCGTCACGGCAATGAGCTTTGCTCTACGAGGAGCAGCGACGGCGAACTGGGTTGCCGAATTCGGTCTCACCAACGAACAAGCGGGGTGGGTCAATGGCACCGCGTTTTGGGGATTTACCTTGGCCATGGTGATCGGCGGCCCCCTCGTCGACGCTCTGGGGCTAGGACGGATCGCGCAGGTCGCGTTTTTCGGTCACTTGTTGGGGATCGGCTTGACCGTCGCCGCGTGGGACTTCTGGAGTCTATTCGTCGGAACACTCGTGTTTGGCGTCGCCAATGGTTGTGTCGAAGCAGCGTGTAACCCGCTCGTGGCTGCCCTGTATCCGAACGATCAGACGACCAAGCTGAATCACTTCCACGTTTGGTTCCCTGGGGGAATCGTGATTGGAGGATTGCTCTCCTTCGTCCTCGGCAAGGCTGGCCTCGGCTGGCGACTTCAGTTTGCGGTCATGACTCTCCCGTTGCTCGGCTATGGCGCGATGTTCTTCCGGCAAACGTTCCCGCTCACGGAGAGAGTGCAAAGAGGAGAAAGCACCAGCTCCATGTTTCGGGCGTGCATGGCACCGGGCTTCGTTTTGATGGTTGGTTGTATGCTGCTGACGGCTGCCACCGAACTCGGACCCGGGCAGTGGATCCCGTCGATCCTGGAGCACGCGGGGGTATCTGGCATCCTCGTATTGGTTTGGATTACTGGTATCATGGCGGTGGGCCGCATGTTCGCGGGGCCTTTCGTGCATCGCCTATCTCCGATCGGCATGCTCGTCGGTAGTTCGATTGCCAGTGCAGCGGGTCTGTACGTGATGTCTACGACGAGCGGCGTGGCGCTGTTTGCGGCGGCGACGTTGTTTGCCGTGGGGGTGTGCTTCTTTTGGCCGACCATGTTGGGATTCGTCGCAGAAAACTTTCCGAAGACGGGAGCGCTCGGGCTGGCCATCATGGGTGGCGCCGGGATGTTGAGTGTTAGCCTAGTGCTGCCGATCATCGGCGGCTGGTATGATGCCGGCATTGCAGAACGGACAGCTTCGGCAACTCCGAGCGCGGAGGCGTTGGCCGCGATTCAAGCGGCGGCTGGTTTGGACGCGCTAGGGAAGGTGGCTCTGCTTCCGATCGCCTTGACGATCATCTTCACGGGCATCGCCCTTACCCGCAGGCGACGAGACCCGGAGGTCGTGCACGCGCATTGAGCTAGGGTGAGAACCAGGCGATAGCGAAAGGGGCTGCGTTTGCGCGCTCCTTTCGTCTCCGATCGCCGTTCATCGCGCCGGTGCCGTTGGGTTGAAGGCGACCGAAAAACCAAGTCTTGGTGACGGCCCAACGCGAGCTCTTTCTACGACGATGCGAAAAATTGTTGTCTCCGAATAACATCTCCGATACCCGTGAACGAAGGCGCGTTCGAGGCTGGCGCATCGGCATCCTCATTGCGTATACCTGAACCGTGGAACCTCATCGACGAAAGTTTCTGCTCCAAGCGCTGCACGGCGGTTTGGCGTTGTCGCCGTTAGCTTGTGGTGAATCGGCTTCACCCACCGATGGCGCGTTACCCCCCACGTCTTCGACGGTGGGGGTGCTACCACCTTCGCCAAGCACGCAGGCTTCGACGACCACGCAGGCTTCGACGACGCAACCAGCGGGAACCACGTCGGCGCAGCCTGGAAAGCGCCTCGGGGTCGCATTGTTGGGGCTGGGTTCGTATGCAAGTCGGCTGTTGGCGCCAGGATTGCAGTTGACGCAGCACTGTCACTTCGCCGGGATGATTACGGGAACTCCAAGTAAAATCCCGGATTGGCAGCAAAAGTACTCGATCAAAGAGAGCAACATCTACACGTACGACAGGATGGAAGACATCGCCAGCAACCCCGAGATCGATGTCGTCTATGTCGTGACGCCAACGTCCCTGCACGCCGAGTACGCAATTCGCGCTGCCAAGGCGGGCAAACACGTGTGGTGCGAAAAGCCGCTCGCGATGACCGTCGAGGAGTGTCAGGCGATCATCGATGCGTGCAACGAGAACAACGTGAAGCTGTCCGTCGGGTATCGTCTGCAGCACGAACCGAACACGCGAGCCATCATGGACATCGGAAGAACACGGCCGTACGGTGCGTTCACCAGTGCGGAGGCGATGGCCGGTTATTATGGCGGCGGGGGCACGACGTGGCGTTTCGTCAAGGCCATGGGGGGAGGGGCGCTCTACGACATGGGTGTCTATTGCATCAACGCTCTTCGGTACGGTCTAGGGCAAGAGCCTGTTCGCGTGCTGAGCGCGCGTCAGTGGACGGATCGGACGACCGAGTTCACCGAAGTCGACGAACATACGGAGTTCGAGCTCGAGTTTCCCGATGGGGTCGTTGCCTACGGGAAGACGAGCGTCGGTGAGGAGCTCAACCATCTGCGAGTGGAGTGCGCTTCGGGTTGGTACGAACTCCGTCCACTCCAGGAATACACGGGCATCACAGGGACGACCAGCGACGGACGAGTGTTCGACGAAGTCATCCCGCACCAACAGGCACGACAGATGGATGAGGACGCACTGGCGATCATGAACGGCACTCCAGTCATGGTCCCAGGGGAGGAGGGTCAGCGTGATGTCCGGATCGTCCAGGCGATCCTCGAGTCCGCCGCGACGCAGCAGCCGGTGTCGTTGACCTGAGAGCAGCGCTTCAAGACCCAGGGGCGCGGCGAGAATCGAGTGTCAGCCGGCTGCGGCGGGAACGCTTCTGGCGGAAAGTTCGAGTCGAACCGTCGCCGGAGTCGCGATGTCGGGTCGTGGTCGAAACGGTTCCATGACGGAAGTGGCGCGCCGCGGCACTGCATCGGCGTCATGACAAAGTCGAGATTGGCCAGTGCAATTGGGTTGGGAACGCAGCGGCAACGTACCTCGTGGACTCTGCTGCTTGCGGTAGCGGGGGGAGTGACACTCGGATGTGGTGAGGAGGCGGGGACACCAGGCACGCCCGTCGACCCGACCGCGACCAGCACTGCCACGACGTCGACGCCGGTCTCGCCGTCGACAACGGCCGGCACTCCCACGACTCCGGCCGGCTCGACGGGTGCCACAGGCGCAACCGGTGCTACGGGGGCGAGCGGACCAACCGGCAATACGGGGGCATCGGGCAACACGGGCGCCAGCGGCAGCTCCGGTTCAACCAGCCCCGTCACCCCGACTACGACGACCACCACCACTCCAGCTCCCACTGGCAGCAATAGCACCGCGATGTCCAGTGACGACACCGCGTCCGTCGGTGCGAGTTCGATGGACGGTACTGCGACATCGAGTGAAGCCGAGTCTTCGGCCCCACCGCAGCCCACTTGCGAACTTCCGAACACCTTCCGCTGGACGTCGGGAGGGCCCATCGCCACCCCCAAGAACAACTGGAAGTCGATCAAAGACTTCACGCACGTTTTTCACAACAACGAGCACATCATCTACATGACCACCTACGGCACCAACTGGGGCTCGGCGATGATGAAGTTCGCCGACTGGCCCGATGCGGCCGATGCACCCCAAACGACGACGCCCGCGGGTGTTGCTCCGACGTTGTTCTACTTCACGCCCAAGCAGCAATGGATTTTGGCCTACCAGTGGGGAAGCCAGAAGTTCAGTTACCGCACGTCGAACGACCCGGCCGATCCCAACGGATGGAGCGGCGAGAAGAGCCTCTACAACACCGCGCTTCCGCCGGATGGCACCGGGCCAATCGATCAAACGGTCATCTGCAACACGACCAAGTGCTACCTATATTATGCGGGTGACAACGGTCACATCTACAAGTCGTCGATGCCCATCGAGAACTTCCCCGGCGAGTTCCCGGGCGCGCAAGACAGCGGCATCCAGGGCACCAGCCAGAACCTCTTCGAAGGGGTCCAAGTGTACTCCATCCAGGGTTCCGACAAGTATCTGATGTTGGTCGAAGCTCAGAGCAACAATGGCCGCTACTTCCGTGCCTGGACGGCTACCGATCTCGAGGGGCCGTGGACGTTGCTCACCGACAACTTTGCCATCAAGAGCAACGTGACGTTCAGCCAAAACTGGACCAACGACATCAGCCACGGCGACCTGATCCGCAGCAGCCCCGACGAGACCTTCCCCATCGACCCCTGCAACCTGCAGATGATCTTCCAAGGCCGGGACCCGAACCAGAACCCGACTTACAACGAGCTTCCGTATCGGCTCGGGTTGCTGACGGCAGCCGAGTGAGACGGCCGAGTCGAGTGGCCCCTGCGTGCGCAGGGGCGCGCGACTACACGCCCGAGGAACCCGGTCTGCCCAACGCGTGAACGACGCCGCCGCCCAGGGGCGGCGTAAGCACAGCGTGCCTGTCGTGACGCCGCCGTGCGACGTTTGGGGTCGCTGGCGCCGGTGCGCCGTGCGAGGCGACGTTGCCCTGTGGTTTCGATTGCTCACCTCTTACATTGCTCGCGGTTCCCCGAACGTTTCAGTTTCGAGACCCGCTCTCAAACCCACGGTTCGGCTGTGTGGACCTTGCCGCGATTGCTGCCGCCCCAGGTGTGAGGGCGTTCGAATCGCTATTCGTACGGCAAGCTACCAGTCGGTGGGACTGCTTACACTGCAGAGCTCGGTTCAACTGAATCGAACTCTAGGGTTAGGCGAGACGTGCCGCTCGGGCCGCTCCCGGCGCGGTGAGGTTTGTAAGCCGCGTGGGGAGTGAGAACGTGAGAACTCGCGGGTGACCGTTTCACCCGCGTGCGCCATTGGGGCCGCTTTCAATGGTGTGTCGGTGTCTCCGCAAGGGGGAACCGAATCCGCAGCAGGCGCGAACACGATGTATGCTAGCGGACCGCCCGTTCGACGAGTCGCGCACGTCGCGCTGAAGAGCAGCAGGCACGCCCATGGACGAGGGGGGGTGTTGTAGATGAGCGTGGCGGCGAGAGTCGGAAACGCCGGATTATGCCGCTTGGTCCTGTGGAGTTAATCTGCTGGGTGTGTGCGACGACCGTCGACGGTCGTAGAATGGAGTGGTCGTACGAGCGAAGTATTCGATGTCTTGCTGTATCTGGGAGTGGTTTGCAAATTTGGCTGGTAGCTGCGCGGCGGGCCACGTCTTGAAGCGCCATGTTTGCCAATTGCGAGTGGAAGAAATGCAGCCTCTCCTGTCAATTGAGAGCTACTCGCAGGATCGGTGTAGCGGCCAGTGCTTTGTGCAACTTTGCAAACGATTTGCGTATTGAGTTCGAGCTGACTCGATTAAGGAGCGCAGGGGTAGGAACTCGAGAGCCGTGTTGCTCTCGTGTGTAGTTGTCTCAGAACAACGTTTTGGTTGGCTGAGCCTCCGTCCTTGGTAACGAAACGAAAGAAGGAAGCAACCATGCGCACATTGAACAGAATCAATCGAACCCTTGGCATCTTGCTCGCTGGCTACGGCCTCTTTGCGTGCAGCACTCGCGACGGCTTCGTCGACGACCAGGCGCAGCTCGGCGAGCTGGGCTTGCGACTGACGGTTGGAGGGCTCGCCGTCAGCAGCGTGGAGTTGACGATCTCCAGTGAGGCCGCGTCAGTCCCAGTCACGCGTCATCGTAGTTTCGACATCTCCGACCCCAACGTATCAATCACGGCGACGGAACGGGGATTACCTCCCGGTACCTACCGCGTTTCGCTGAGCGCCGAACCCGTAGACGACCCCGCAACGGCGGTCGACGAGAGCGAACTTCCTTGCGTCGGCGTGAAGGCAGGAGTCGTCGTACAACCCGGAGCGGTGAGCAAGATCGAGGAGCTCGTGTTGTTGTGCACGGTTGATGGCGGCATGGTGCAGAATGCGGGTGGCATCAGCGTCGAGGTCGACGTCCAGACGGACGTAACGAACGACTGCCCCGACTTGATCGAAGCGGCGTTCGTCGGCCCGCTCGAGACCAGTGCTGGCGCATCGGTGCAACTCGTGGCCGAACACGCCGAGGACGTCGGTGTCGTTTGGTCGGCGTCGGCGGGGGCAATCTCCGTCGATGGGACGGTGTACACCTGTCCCCCTACACCTGGAGTGTACACGCTCCAGGCAACCTTCACGCGGGACGGTGAGTGTCAGCAGGTGTTCAGCGAGCAAGTTACTTGCCACAGCGATCATAACGGGCGCGCCGAGGACCTACCGACGTCGTTCGCCTTCAGTGGCAGCTGTAATCTAGCCGGCCCCTGCCAACTCGAGCAGGACGGCAAAGCGTGGACAGCGGTGTGCGGCTCGCGCCCCGATCGTTTCTCGAGGCTGTCGGGCGAAGCCGTAGCGGAGAACCAATTCCCTTTCTTGGCAAGCGGTGGGCGGGTTTGCACCGGTCAGGTCGTGGAGGGCGAGTTCGTCGGCTCGTGCACTGACGCCGCAGGCGCGTCCTGCGACTTCGCCACCGATTCGAGCCCCAGCCAGACGCTCGCGTGCCCGCTCGTCGGCGAGCTATCGGAGCTGCACACCTGCAGCGGCACCTACGAAAACTGCACGGTGGCACAACAAGGCTGCAACATCTTGGCCAAATGTGGCGACCACTACATTGGCCGCAACATCAATGCCGACGGCTCGATCCGCATCGAGGAGTACGTCGATGCGAAACTCATCCGGTGTGAGGCGCCCGTCGTGGGTAACTCCGCTTCGGGGATTTGTGCCGAGGTGGGTTCTGCCAACGCCAACCCCACTACGTGTAGTTTCTCGGTACAGGTCGTGGAGGCAGAGTCCGCTTGTGAGGAGACGCTCACTGCAGGGGCTTTCGTGCTCGGAGGGTGCGGGTTCGACGACGTATGCATCGCGCGTCAGCAAGGCTGCGTATGGGAGGTCGCCTGTTCCAAGGGCATCTACACGGGAACGGCTTCGAGCACGGACTCCTTCGACTTCGAGGGACCGGGCGGCGCACCGTGCCGTGGTAGTGCTGTAAATGGAGAGTTCGTGGGCACGTGCGGAACTGGTGGGTCGACGTGCTCGTTCGGGCCGGTGGCCCCCGAAACAGATTCCTCCTGTATGACCGTCCCAGATAGTGTCTCCGCGCGTGGTTGCGGATTCGGCAGTCACACTGGTTTCGAGGTCGTTCAAGACGGTTGTCGGTTCCTGGGTTACGCCCCGAGTCGAGGCGTCTACGTCTTCGGTGATGTCACCGCTACTGGCCTTTCGTTTCCCGGGTTCTCGCCGGGCTGGGTCTGTTCTGCGGAGCAAAGCGCCGAGTTCGGTGATGAGCTTTGGGGCAACTGTGTCCGCGAAAACACCGACGGGACCACTTCGCAATGCCGCGACCTGACCGGCGATCAGGGCTCGCGGTTGGTAATTCAGCTCTGAATGAGCTCAGCGTAAGCGCGCACGTGGCAGCCGTGAGACTGGCCTCGTGCGCGCTGCACCTCGTTACGGGCGCGACCAACCGGCGCGGCCGACGTCGGGGCCGCGTTTCGTCACCGTTCGCTCGACGCGGCTCGCTGCGCGACTAGGTGTGTGAACTCTTGAGACCCCCCACGCGGTGTCGTGTGAACGTCGACACACGTGGAGAGCAAAGTGAAGCCGCTGGGCAAGCGGGCAAATAGCTCCTCCCCCGACCAACGCCGGGTGGGTAAACCGCTGCACTGCTCGGGGCCGTTTGGACCAAACACGCCCATAACCAGATATCCGCCCGGCGCGAGCGCCTGCTCCAGGCGTTGCAGATAGCTGTCCTGAGCCTCGGGCGTGGTCAGGAAATGAAACACTGCGCGATCGTGCCAGAGGTCGTAGGCGGCGTCCCCCAACGTCAATCGCGTGATGTCACCGGTGAGCCATCGTACGCTGGCCGCCCGCGCCCCGAGACGCCGGCGCGCTACGTCGAGGGCGGCGTCCGCCAAGTCGAGCACCGTCACGTTTCCAAACCCGCGCTCCAAGGCGTCGTCGACGAAGGTCGACGCGCCACCTCCCACGTCGAGAATGCGCGTCGAGGGCGGGAGCTTCAAACCGTCGACCAGGCGCCACGACATGTCCAAGTGAGGACGGTACCAGCTGACGCTATCCGACGCTTTGGTGAGATAAACGGAGTTCCAGTGTTTGGACGGCGCGTCGCTTTCGTTCATGGTCGTGTCTTAACTAGCTCGACTGGAGGGGCGCTTCAAGTCGTGCGGGGGCGGGGCCGGGTACTCCGAGTTACACCGGCCTTGGGCGCCGGAACCTAACCTGCGCCTGACGTTTGCGCCCAGGGAATCGGCGACGAGCGTGCGGAGGAACCGTGCCAGTTTCGGTCCAGGCCATGTGCCGCCCCCAGGCCTGCCGCCGCGCCGCGGAAACGTCACCCTGCGGCCTCGTACGCCGACATCCAAGATATCGACCGAGCTTGTCCCAGAGCCCAGACGGTCCCGGTGGAGTTTTTTCGATTTTTTCGAGCTCAGAAATACAGAACGAGATGGATTGGTGTGGGTTAACGGATGGCGAGCTTGAGAAAAGCGCATCCACAACGCCATCGAATCGATTTGTCTGATTGTCGGCGGGTTGGTCTTACGACACAGCTGTCGAAAATGTACCGTTGAAACCCGCTCGTCGTTTGCCAAGGGGAGAAGTCTCTTCTCCTGCGGTTAACACATCGCTCGAGACGAACTCGTCCGCTACAAAACACGCGGCGGCCAATCGAGACGCTGAAATCTAGTTCTTCTCGGTGCTCGATCCATTCCACTATGGGGTCTTGGTGCGCGCACGAACCCGAGCGAGCGTGCTCGAAGGTTCTCCCGACACTGAGACGGCTGGCGCGCCTGGACCTCAACCAATGGTGAATCACCTATGAAGAACAAAACCCGACTATCTCTGACCTCTCTGTCACTCTTGAGTGGCTTCACGCTCGCCGCCTGCGGCGGTGATCAAACGACGGGTAGCACCAATGCGGCGGCAAGTGCCTCGAGCAGCTCGACGCCGCCCGTTACGCAGAGCTCGACTGGCCCCGCGGTAACTCCGACCACTCCTGTCGTGACGCCGACTGGCACCGTTCCGAGCCCCGTCACGGGACCGACCGGACTTACCGGACCCAGCGGGCCGACGGGACCCAGTGGGCCTACGGGCTCCACGGGGCCCAGCGGGCCCAGCGGACCCACGGGCCCGACCGGACCGACCGGATCAGGAACGGATACGTCTGCCCCGGCCGTCTCCTCGTCAGACGTTTCGTCTGGTGGTGAGATGTCGAGCGAGCCGCCGAGCTCCGGTGGTGGCGGTTTCGATGAGTTCGTCGAAAACCCGAGCGCGGGTTGCACGGTGGGCGCTATGCCGGCGGTCGGATCACTCACGGCGAATGACAAGTTGCCCGATCCGTTCATGAAGATGGATGGCTCGCGGATGACCACCAAGGAAGAGTGGTTGTGCCGTCGTGAAGAGATCCTCCAACAAGGATACGAATTCATCTACGGCGAAAAACCAGTTCCCGCGGAGAGTGAAGTAACGGGCAGTGTCAGCACTTCGACCATCGAGGTAAGCGTGACCAGCGGAGGTAAGACCGGCACGTTCAGCGCGAGGGTGACGATGCCACAGGGCGCGCAGGGGCCGGTTCCTGCAGTCATTGGCTTCGGCAACGTCGGTTTCAACAGCGAGTTGGGCTCTCGCGGCATCGCCAGCATCAACTACGACGCCTATTCGGTTGGCTCGGAGCAGACCAAGGGCGACGGCGCTTTCTACGACGTGTACGGAACCAACCATGAAGGCGGTCTCTTGACCGCGTGGGCATGGGGTGTGAGCCGTATCATCGACGTGATCGAGAAGAACCCCGGAACGATCGATCCCAAGCGCATCGCCGTGACGGGCTGTTCACGCTTCGGCAAGGGCGCCTTCATCGCGGGTGCGTTCGACAACCGTATCGCGCTCACGGTGCCCGTCGAATCTGGCATTGGCGGGACCCCGGCGCTGCGCTTGATCGAGCAACTCGACTCGTACAGCGGGTCGGAGTGGCCGTACCACGCCATCTCGTACCAGCCTTGGTTCTCCCCGTCCAAGCTAGGTCAGTTCACGACAGGCAACAACGCAGGCGCCGACAACACCAACAAGCTCCCTGTCGATACGCACGAGATCATGGCGCTCATCGTCCCCCGGGGGCTCTACATCGTCGACAATCCCAGCACGAACTACAACGGCTTGGATCGAAACGCAGCGTATGCGACTGGCTTGGTAGGCAAGATGGTCTTCGAGGCTCTCGGCGTTGGGGATCACATGAGTTACCAAGGTGCGTCGGGTGGCCACTGCCAATGGCGCACACAATACACGCCGTCGCTCGTGGCCAACCTCGAGAAGTTCTTGCTTGGCGACGAGTCCGCGGAGACTGGCAACGTTGGTACTGACCTTGGCGGCACCAAGCCCACTGCAGAAGCGCAGATTGATTGGTCCGCGCCGACCTTGAGCGGCGAGCTCTAAGAGCAGATCTCAAAGCCGGTCGCGTCGGGAAAAACGTTCGCCCAACGGGGACGAGGCGGTCGTTTTTCCCGGCTTTTGCCAACCGCTTTTCGATCGCTCGCCTGCTACATTGGTCGCCTGTCGCGCTGCAACGGGCGCAGCACGCTCACCGCGGCGCTGGTGCGCCGTACAGAGACGAACGGTGAGTGGCATACGTAAACCCATAAAAGGGTCCGATCGGGCCATCCAAGACGTAGCGTCCCAACACGGTCTGCCCGTCGGGCGCAAGTTCGATCATCGAGTTGCTGAGATTGGCCGTCACCAAGAAATTGCCGTTGGGTAGACGCTGCACATCGCCCTGGATCCGAGACTCTCCGGCGCCCAAGTACTTCCAGTCGAGCGTCGCTTGGTCGGCATCGATGGTGTAGTGCAGGGCCGCCGCGCCGTCCTTCGACTCGTTGGAGAACACGACCAGCTGCGTGTCTGAGTACCAGTGGTGACCATGCTGGACGTGCCAATCTCCATACGGTCCCGCTCCCTGGGCTCGAATGTGCTTAGTCCAAGCGCCACTAGGCGCCTTGCCAATCGAAGTGATTGGTTCGCCAGCTCGACTGAAGACCGCTATGGCGTCTTTGTTCCGATCCGAGACCGTGTAGACGCCCTTGTCATGCAGGTAGTTGATGCGGTTGGCGTGACAAATCTCGGCCCCTTCGACCATCCCTTCGTCGGGAAAGTGCTGAAAGATCTGCCAGGTGTCGAACCTGGGACGCCCGTCCGATAGCTCGGTGTTGGCCTCGAATACCCAGTCACATTCACCTGCCGCGGGCTTGGCTAGGTACGCGATGCCGCCAGGAATGGCGGCGAAGTCGTGATGGTCACCACCTGGCGCGTCGAGTTCCAAGACCTCGGAACCGTCCATGGTGACACGGTAAAACGTACCTCCAGTCGCGAGGTCGAAGGGACCCGGATCGCGTCCGAACATGTACTTCCCATCCCACGACATCTTGGCCGAGAACACATTCCACATTGGGTAGGCCCAGACCAATTCGCCGGCCTTGTTGTAGATCACGGCCTCCCCATCACGCGCCGTCACGATGAACCCGGGGGCCGCCCCTTCGCTGGTCATCGCCTCGGCGAGCCCTTTGGCTTGCAACACACCCGTGCTGAGAGTTGCGTCTTCGCCATAACACGTCGAAGTCCCGTCGGAGACCGCAATGCGATAGTGAAACGTCTGCTCCTCCGTCATCCCCAACAGCAAGGTACGATACCCCGGTTCCGACAAGTCCACGGGCGCTACCAAACCATAACTCCTATCGAGCCCGAAGTGGACTTCGGCTCTGCGCAGATTGGGCAAGTCGGTGGAGAACGACACGACCCCGACCGTGGGGATTTCAGGTGAAACACTTGCTGAGCTCACCTCGACGCGGCAGTCGGACGTTGGCAATTCGTCAAGCACGCTGAGGCCATCGAAGTAGCCATCATCGGGGCGGCTGCGTCCCGCGTCTGTCAGGCCTGCGGCGGGACGTGACTCGCGTCCGCCATCCTGTGCCAGGAGTGTGGTCATCGCGTCGTCCGTGAGGCTGGTTCCGCCACCGTCTCGACCAGCGTCCAGTGGGCCGCCGGCCTCCGCGGCCCCGCTGCTGCCGTTGCGGCTCGCTTGACAGGCCCCCGTGAGGCTCATGGCGGCGGCCCACATCGTCAACTGCGCGAAGAGCAAGGCCCAGCTCATTCGATTGACGTTCTGACACCCTCGAGGGCGTAACTGCAACCAACAACGTCCATTACAAGTATAAACTACGTCTCGCATCGAAACGCCGGTGGAAGCGATCCCCACGCAACTTCACGCGAACCTGACCAAATCTCGCACTCGCGCGAGAACGGAAGCCAACAATCGCCGTAGCCAATCCGCCGCGCCCCCCGGGGTGAGTGCGTTATCGCTTCCCGTCTCATCAGATGCAAAGCTCAATCATCCGATATCACTCACGCGCCCTTGGGCGCTTTCCTGTGAGATATTCTCTTCAACCCCTTCTTCTTCGCCTTTCGAGTGCCTTGTAAATCCTTGGCCTTGGATTCTCGCTTGGCAGGTGCCTCAGAAGACGCGTCGCCAACCATACGTCTTCCTGCGTCGATAGTGAGACATTTGGCGCGTAGCTGTGGCGACAAGTTCCGCGAGAGCGCGATCGGCCGAATTGGAGAGGCCTCGGGTCGCGCTGGTTGCAGCGCAATTGCCGTTTCTCGAAGCGCGGCCGCTGCCTCAATCTCCTTGACGAAGCCGGAGTCCATCGTTGCTGCTCGCACACCTACGAGTTCTTCCAGATCAGTATTGCGTGCAGCTCTCGTTGCGAGAACAGGCTCGGGTGCCTTGTTGGGTAATGGTGCTGACAGCAGCGCCTCGGCATCCAGAATACCAGCACCAAACTTTCCTGCCGGTAGTTGATGGTTGGACTGAGCGGTCTCTCGCATCAGTTGAGAGAAAACATCCTGGACGCCACGATTGCCGTAGCGCTTCTTCAGCTTGTCGTGGCCGTGGTAGGCGAGCCAAAGTGCGGCGACTCCAGCGGCCAAGGCCACTGCATACGAGGTTCCAGCGCTCCTCCCTACAGCCGGTTCTCCGTCCTCAGTATGAAACGCGCGCCAAACGCTCTCCGCCGGCGCTGTTATGTCGACGGAGGCCCCCCGGCACGAGCCAAACCAGGGCTTGCGTTCGATGTTGCAGCCCCCGACAGCGATCACCTCGGGCCAACGCGCAGGGTAAGTAACGAACCGAACCTCATTGCCGGCCGCAGCCAAGACGATGAGGCCCATGTCGCGCGCCCGATTGATGGCCGCACGCAGTGAATCGCTATCGAAGGGAGAGCCCAAACTCATCGAGATTACTCCGCAGTTCGCACGCGTTGCGTAATCGACAGCGTCCCGCAACCGGCGCATGCCGCTGACGAACAATACCGGCGCAGGGACCAAACCCACGGGTTGAGTCACCCGCAAAGGCACAATCTCGGCGAATAACGCAGCGCCGGCCAGCTGATCAGTTGCCGCCCTCACCCCGCTCATAATGACGCTCGCGGTGCTCAACCCATGATTACCCTTGGGGCTTGAGGCATCTAGGTCGTCGTCGAGAAAGTCGAAGTCTAGATCGCGACGAACACGGTCCTGGTCCATCTCGTCGTGAGGTCTGTACCCACTGTCTGGATGAGCAACGATGACGCCCTTGCCTGGCTCTCTCGTCTTGAACAGATTCCACGCGCCTGGGACCCGACACAGATCGAGTCCCCAACGCGCTCGCTCCGTGCCTGGTAGGTGCGGTCCCGAGAAAACTGACGACAAGCGCGTATCGGTGGGCGCAGCGTGGTCACTGGTGCCGGGCACTGGAAACGACAGCGATGGCTCGGCGCGAAGGACCCCGGGCTCCGCAGCAAGACGATGTGTTAGCTCCCAAGCTTTCGAAAACTTGGCTCGGCCCTTCGAGGGGTGGATGGCATCGAACTCATCTTTGCTCCCCTGCACGGGCGCAACCCGCCACGAAGCGCCGAGAATGCGGCCCACCAATTCACGCGCGGCCGCGAGGGTGGGTTCATGCTCCAACTGGAAGGTAATAGCGTCGCACTGTGCAAGCCCTTCCCACTCGCTGTCCGAGCCACTCAAGTGTCGGCCGGTGCGCGTTACTTCGCGAAATGCTTGTTTGATCTTTTGGCGGCGCTTCGCTTTCTCATCGCCGGGATGGACGTAAGTCTCGTGCTGCTGCGTCTCAGGATCGAAGAAACCAACATATCCACCAGGGCCAACGCCGAAGGAACGGATCTGCGTCCCCATGAAGTCGTTGTGATTCTTGTGTTGATCTCCCGTCGTGAAGTACGGCGGCAAGACGAAGTTCGCAACCTTGACGTCGTCAATCTCGTAGGTCGAGTCTTGCACCGCGTCGCAGAGCTCGTACCAATGATAGACGATTCGGCCCTTCTCTTTGGGATCGGGGTGCGGTCCTTGCGCGAGCAAGTTAACGTCTGGGTCCATGGCGAGTTCGAGCGCCTCGTGAGATAGCGTTACGCTCCAGTCGAGACCAAGTTCTCTGGAGAGCCTGATGAACACAAATCCGTACGGGACGCCTGCCGCTGTGTTGTCGTGATAGCCCAATGCCCCACCGACGTCCGCCTCGTCCCACAGATAGAGCACCGCGTCACCGCGCATGTCGACGGGATTCGCCGGGTCTGGTTTCTCACCGGTCCAGCCCTCGAGGCGCAATTGCACATCGCGGTGCCAGTGACGCTTAAAGTCTTCGGCAAGTTGGCGATTCACGGCCCTGACGATGCGCTGCACCTCTGCGTCGTCGATGCTGGTCCCATCGATGATTGAAATGATCACTTTTCCCGCTCCCTTGGTTAAGCTGAGTACGTTCTGGGAGTGTCACCCCGAACCATAGCCCAAGCGCAATCAGACTTTAGCACTGCGGTCTAGGGCACGAACATGAGTGTTTTTTCGGCACCAAGCTCTCGCGCCTTAGACGCGAATGGCGCGAGTCAAACAAGTGACCATTCTCGTCAACGCTAGGTTGTGCTGAAGCAAGCACTCAACTGCGGCGAGAGGTAAAGCTGCTGAATGAAGAACGCAGGATCTTGAGGCGGCGGCTACCTTCTTTGCGAAGGAGTGCTCGATGCGGAAGATTACCTACCCATTGCGAAGCAACCAAGGGTAGCGCCGAGAGTGGTGTCGCACCGTTTTGGGGTGACGGTCAGTGTGAGACACTGACCGTCCGTCCAACTCTTGCAACGGGGGTGTCGGGTTGAGACCACGCGTGTCGACAGGTCCGAGATCCGCTGCCTGTACCGTTCGGGCAGCCGACGCGGGCGCGAGCAGCTTCCCCGTCGCGGATTCGTCACCCGCGACCCACTAGTTGAGCCACGCCAATGGCCTGCGCCGTGACTGGCGAAAGCGCGATCCGCGAGACGAACCAACGCGGGCCCCGCCTACACCAAGATTGCCGCTAACTGGTGAGACGCGACGCGTTCCAGCGACCGCCGGCAGCAGTGATCGTGGCGCAGGCCGGCTTTTGGAACGCCGGCAGCAGTGATTGTGGCGCGGGCCGGCTTTTGTGGAGCCAACCACACGGCGCCGAAAGTCGAGTCGCGCCCAACGGGGCGAAGGACTACTTGCGGCGTGGTAGGTTCTCGGCTTGGTAGAACGCGAGCGGGTGGTCGTCCGGATCTTTGAACTCGACGGACCAACCTCCCGGCGCTTCGGTCACCGGCGTGACTAACGCAACACCTCGGGCAGCGAGTGCCTCGGCGGCCGTGTCGATACCCCCTTCATCGAGCCCAAACACGATCTGAGGCGAGGTTCCGCGAGTGGCTTCACCCTCGAAGAACACGAGCTCCGTGCCGCTCGGCAACGTGCCGAGCAAGTGGCCCTCCATGACGGCGAGCTCCAAGCCGAGTGCCTCGGCGTAAAAACGACGCGTCCTTTCCAGGCTTTGAACCATGAACACGACTGCGATACCTGTGATTTTGAGATGGGGTTTGGTCATCGGTGACTCCTTCGCTCAGTGGTTGCCGTCGGGCTCGGGTTTGTGAGCGCCAATCCGCAGAAAAATTCCGTGGCCGTCCGGATCGTGGAGCGCGATGGCTCGACCTTTCTGTCGGTGCAGGGCCTCGAGCAGCGATCCCCTCAGCTGCCCGAACGAAAGTTGCGGCTCGGCGGTGGTCACGATCGGCGGCTCTGCCTCGGCGCGCACCGAACGTCGCAGTCCGGTCAGACGTTGGCGTAGGGCGACGTTGTTGATGCCGAGCAGCCAGCAGATCTCGGCCGCGCACAGGTCAGCGCTGACGAGGAGGGCGACGGCGCGCACCGACGGCGGGAGCGATTCGAGAAACTCCGGTTTCCAAACCCACCGCGTTGCCGAGGTTGCTTCGACATCGAGCGCCGCGACGTCCTCGCGCCGCCGGCGCCGCACCTCACCCCGGACCACGAAGGCGGCGCGTTTTTGTACCACTCCTCTCAACCAGCCTTGATGTGCAGGAGCCGACCAGTCGGTGAATCCACGCGCCAACGCGGCCAACACCGCGTCTTGAACCAAGTCCTGGGCTTCTGCCTCGGATTTCGTCCAGCGGCGGGCCACGCGCAGGATCTCTCCGTATGCGGTTTGGTCCAACGGATCGGAGGCGGGCACGCGGAGAATGTAGCGGATTTGTTCATGCGCGGTGCCATTTCCTTTGGCACCAGCGGCGTTGGTTCGGCGCTCGAAAAAAAACCGGGGAGCCTGGTATCCTTCGGGTCGCGCCGTTCGTCCACCGTCCATGAGCACCAAAGTTTCGCCCATGCGGCAGTTGTTCGTTTCGATGTTGGTCTCCGTGGACGGGTTCATCGAGGGCCCCGAAGCGCAGCTCGATTGGTTCGTCGACGGGGACCCCCAATTCCAGAAATATTGTCACGAGATGGTCGACTCGGTCGGCGTCGCGCTGTACGGCCGCAAAGCGTACGAGCTGATGCTGAGTTATTGGCCCGACGCCGAGAAGAACGCCCCCACTCCGGACGAGGCGGACTTTGCCCGTAAGATGAACAGCCTGCCCAAGGTGGTGCTTTCGAACACCCTCGAGCGCGCGGCCTGGAACAATACGACGATCTTCCGCGACGACGTGCGGGAACGACTCCTGGCGCTCAAACGCCAGCCGGGTAAACCGATCGTGGCGTGGGCGGGGGCTGGGTTGGTGCGCACGTTGGCCGAGTTCGATCTCGTGGACGAGTATCGCCTGCTCGTGCAGCCGGTGTTGCTCGGACGCGGCAGGCGCCTGTTCGATGACCTGGGTTTGCGCCCCTTGCGGCTCGTTCGCACCACTCAGCTAGGGCCCAGTATCGCGGTGTTGTGTTACGAACCGGTTCGGTCATGAGCCATTTCGACACCGCCCCGTTGAGCGACGGCATCAAAGCCGCGTGGCAGAAGTTCTTGGACGAATGTGAAGCGCTGCGCCCCCAGCTGTATCGCTATTGCCGTCACCTGACGAGAAACGCGTGGGACGCCGAAGATCTCACGCAAGACGCGTTGATGCGCGCCTTCGTCACGTTGGGCACGACATTTCACCCGGTAGAGAACCCGAAAGCTTGGCTATTTCGAATCGCTTCGAACGCGTGGTTGGATCGGGTGAGACGCCAAGCGCTCGAACGGGGTGACACGAGTTCTTCGGAAGTCGCCCTCGATGCTCAGGATCCGCGAGCATCGAGAGAGGCCGCCGCCACGCTGATATCGGCGTTGTCTCCTCGTGAGCGCGTGGCAGTGCTGCTGAAGGACGTGTTCGCGTTCACCCTCGAGGAGGTTGCAGCCGTGCTCGGGACGACGACGGGCGCCGTCAAAGCCGCGTTGCATGGTGGTCGCTCACGGCTCGCCGAAGAACGGCACGAGTTGGTGCGTTCACCCGCGCCCGGCGCTCTCGACGCGTTTTGTGAGGCGTTCTCCGCGCGTGATTTGGAGGCGCTCACCGCGCTGTTGCTCGACGGTGCAATCGTGGAGATCGTCGGGGTGGTCACCGAATACGGCAAAGAGCAGCCGAAAGATCCACGTTCGGGCTCGCTGGCTGGCATGTTGTCACCGATCACCAGCGATGAGCGCGGCGGGGTTGCAGACGAGTATTTGCAGGGCTACGAAGGTGGTCTGCCGCGAGCCGAAGTGCGCGCTTACCGCGACGAATGGGTGTTGCTCTTGTGGTATCCACACGCGGATGGTGAAGCCGTCCGTGCCGTCATGAGGTTGGAGTGCGGGGACGAAGCCGTGTCTCGCGTCCGTAACTATTTCTTCAGCCCCGACGTGATCGCCGAAGTGTGCGGCGAACTCGACGTGCCTTACCGGTGCAACGGCTATCGGTATTGGGTTTGAGTTCGATTCGCCTGGCCGTACACCGAATCAGAGTCCCATGGGACGTCCCAGGGTCTTCGTTTGCACGATTCTCTCGTCAGCGACACCGCCGCGGCGGAGTAGCCGTCTTTTCCCGTATATCTGGCACGATTACCAAGCCGGCGATGGTCGGCACGCGCCTTGCTGATGGTGCTTCTGCAGAGTCGCACGAGGTGACTCTGCAGGAGAGGAAACTACCATGAACAAGTGCAGCATTCGAACACTAGTAACCATCGCCGCTTTTGGTGCCTGTGGCGTAGCCACGTCCCAACCAGCAGGTGCAAACCCGGGACAGCTAACTCCCATTCCCGTCAACCCCTGCGTGCTCCGTTATCAAATCTGGGCCATCAGCCAGCTGAACCCGCCTGAGTACGACAACGTGATCGAGGGCACGAGCCTCCCCGACGTGATCGTCGGGACGCCCGACCGTGACCTCATCTGCACCTACGAGGGCGCGGACGTCGTCACTGCAGGTGACGGCGACGACATCGTGTTTGCCGGCGAAGACTTCGACAACATTTGGGGTGAAGGCGACCACGACTTCTTGTTCGTCGAGCAAGATGGCGGCGGCGCCAACGGTGACGAAGGGAACGACACGCTGGTTGGCTTGGACGGTGAAGAGTGGCTGTTTGGCGACGCTGGGGACGACATCATCCGTGGCAGCAGCGTCGGCTTCAATCACATCCTCGACGGAGGCGACGGTGACGACGAAGTCTACGGCGGCGACTTCGTGCACAACGACATGCGCGGCGGCGCGGGCGCAGACGTACTTCATGGCGGCAATGGCGTCGGATGTTTCAACTTCATGAATGGCGGCCCGAACGACGACGAACTCTACGGCGGCGATCAGGCAGACGAGCTCTACGGGGGAGGTGGTAGCGACCTCCTCGAAGCCGGCGCCGGAGAGGACACGTTGTTTGGTGGGCCCGGAGCGGACGACCTGTTTGGTGGCCCGAACGCTGACTCGCTGTACGGCGAGGGGGGGGACGATGTGTTGGACGGGGAAGGCGGCGGTGACAGCTGCAGCGGCGGACCCGGGGTGAATACCTTGACCTCCTGTTGAACCAACCCAAACGCACGTTTCAACGGTGGTTGCGCGCCGCGCGTTTATTGCGCCGGCGCGCAACGTCTCGAACGGGGTTAAGTTCCCGCCGTGCCCTGTCGTTACGATGAGGCGCGGCGTCCTGGGGAGCAATCGAACGCCGTCGAGGCAAGATCTCTCCGGGCACGACGCGCGCTGTGTCGCAACGCGACGAAGGGGGTTTCGATGAATCTACGCACCATATCTGCAACCATCATCAGTCTCACGGCCGTATTGACAACGCATCTGTCCACGGCATCCGCGCAGCCCACGTGTTGTCCGGAAGGTGAGGCGTGTCCTCCCGAGTGGTGGCCAGCGGGTTATCCATTCCCGGAGGACTGCATGGTCCGCCCCCCGCTCGTTCGGATCAGCGCCGACGAAGCCTTTGACGCGTACCAATCCCAAGAGATGGACGGCAACGCAGGGGTCGTCATGTTCGACGTCCGCACGCCCGAGGAGGTGTACTGGGTGGGCGCTCCCGCTCAGGTGAACTTCATCGATCTCACCAACGGTCAACGCATCGTTCCAGACCAATACAAGGCCGTTCTCGCGGCCCACCCGAGCGCCAACCAACCCAACGTGCTGAACCTGCGGGTGAACGGCAAGAACAAGCGAATATCGACAGCCGACGTCGTCACCACGGATCTGTCGCCCATCGCCTTCAACGTGCCGGTCGAGTACCTCGACCCCAATACCGGTGAGACGACGCTCAATCCGTATTTCGGCGTGGACACGGACGCGCTGGTTGCCGATTTTGCCGCTAGTTCACCCGACGGCGTGAGCAGCGTCATCTTCTTCTGCCGTAGTGGCACTCGCTCTTCGGTGGGGTGCTACTACAAGTATTGTCCCTTTTCGCTCCTCAACCCCGAGCTC
>CBINDO010000109.1:0-22143 GCA_966249405.1 uncultured bacterium
CCTGGTTCGGTAGCTCGCGCCAAGTTACTGGTAATGGCGCAAACGACGGTCGTGTGAATGCGCGACTGGTTCAAGATGTCGTCTTGGATGACGACGTGAGGGTGCCGATGGTTCGGCGTGACCTCGTCGTC
Organism: uncultured bacterium; assembly: GCA_966249405.1. Taxonomy (GTDB): domain Bacteria; phylum Myxococcota_A; class Polyangia; order Polyangiales; family Polyangiaceae; genus SZUA-265. Next base: position 132 of record CBINDO010000109.1, read on the forward strand.
GACTTCGATCCAATGCACGGCGCCGCGCTCCGGCGCTGTCACGGTTGGCTCTTGGTCTTCGGGGTGGCTGTCGATTGCTTTGGGCACGGTCGATCGGATCGTGCGGCAACCAGCGCACAAACACAACCGGCTCGGCGCTCTAGCCGTCGAACCCACTGCCGCCGATGAATTCTCGAAGGATCGACGTGCGTGGGACGTGATCGGGATAAATGCTCACGAAGCGATCGAGGAACTGCATCAGCCGCAGCGCCGTGGGATATGCGGTGTCGGCGCGCGGGACCTCGAGCAAATAACGCTCGGCATAGACGCGCAATACGCTCATTTCGTAGACGAGCGACGAGTCGAACACCGCGTCGGCACGGGTCTGATGGGGATAAATGTATCGACGTTCGCCGGCGCGGACCTTCGGCCAGCGCGTTATCGTCTGGGCCGCATTCAATCCACGCGCGTGGCGGTCGCGTACGATGCGCCGAATCAATCTGACGTCGGAGGCGTGCACCCGCGTCGCGTGATCCAACGACAGCTGCATCAGCGGACACACCAAGATCCGGTAGATGCGATTGGCTGCAACGGAGCCGAGCAACGCCGGGTTCAAGCCGTGGATGCCCTCGACCAGGAGCACGTCGCGTGCGCCCAACGCGACGGTTGCACCCGCCTCGGGCTCGGCTTTGCCTTTGACGAAATCGTAGCGCGGGGTCTTCACCCGTTCGCCGTCCAGCAAGGCGCTCAAATGGGCGTGCAACAGCGGCAGATTCAGCGCTTCGAGCGCTTCGAAGTCGTAGTCACCCGTTTCGTCGCGGGGAGTTGCCTCGCGGTCGACGTAATAATCGTCGAGGCCGAGCCCCACCGGGGTGATGCCGTTTACCTTGAGCTGGACACATAGCCTGCGAATGAACGTCGTTTTGCCGGACGAAGACGGGCCGGCGATGCTCACGATGTCGATGTCGGCGCCGCGACTCGCGATCTCGTCGGCAATCGTCGAGATGCGCTTCTCGTGGAATCCCTCAGCGACGCGGATCAGCTCCGGCACGCTGCTGGCGATGCAGCTGTAGTTGAGGCTACCGATGCTGCTGATGCCCATCGCGCGCAACCAAGCTTGTTCTTCGTAACTTTCGCCGTGGGCATCGATGCCGCTCGAACGAGCCTGCCCGAGCAAGAACGTCCGCGTGCCGCGGCGTTCGGACGCCGGAGCGTCTTCCCCGACCTCCGTAAACGCCAGCGTTGGCATGGCGCGAGTCGCCCGTACCGGGCTGGGCGAACGTTTGCCGTAAACCAGGACCAACATGTCCGCTTCGCAAATGACGTAGAACGACCCCAGCGCGCTGGCTCGCGTCACGACCGGCCCCATGTCGATGGCGTAAACCCGACCGTAACTCAGGACCGGAACGACGCGGCTACGCCACGTCTGCAGCAGCTGCACCGCCTCGGTAAAGCCGTGCTCTGCGAAGTAGCTGCGCGCCTCGTCGAGCAACCAGTGTTCGCGTTTCAGGGTTAACCCGTGCCGGGCGTGAGCGAGGAGCGATTGCTCCAGCGCGTTCGCAAACTGGTGCAGACGCTCTCCGGCTACCGGCTCCGGCCGCGCATCGACGCCGGCGGTCTTGCTCTTGACGACCATGCGTTGTCCAAAACCCACGGAAGGCCCGACGCGCAGTTGCAGCTCCGGGTTGATGCCAAAGCCGACCTCGAGTGCCAACAGGGCCAGGCTGTGTCGTTGGACGCGTTGTCCCTCCCAGGACTCCGTCGTCAGCGCACGCACCGTGCAGTTGGATAGCAGCGGAGTGGTGAGACAAACTGCGGTGTCGTCGATCAGCGCGGCGACCACCGCCAGACCACCGATTTGTTCGGGGAGGATCTTTTCGACCAACGTCCCAGATTCTACCTGCAGGACTCGATCGCCGTATTGCACTCGCAGCATCGAGGCTCACCGCTCCGAGACGGGTTGCGGCCGCCGTAGCTCGCGCCGTCTCAAAGGTTGGTCCCCGTCTTGCGGTGACAGTTGGCGCACGTGCCCAACACCTTGCCGAACACTTCTGCGCGGGCGTCGCCGGTGGTCGTAAAGGCGTCGAGCCCGAGTTTCTGCAGCCGTTTTGCTTGTTCGTCGACGCCCGTCACGTCACTTCGGACAACGGGGTTTTTGGCCAGCTCTTGTGCTCCGGCCAGCCACGCGGCGTCGTTGGGTGAGATCAGGGCCGTCCACAGCCGTTCTACCGCCCAGGCGTGCGCGGCCATGCCCGGCGCAGGAGCTTCCGGCGTTGGGGCGAGTTTCGGACCTCCCAACGATTGATGGCAACGCGCACACGCTAGGCCCAGCTTGCCGACGGCTGAAGCCGCCTCCGTCGAGGTAGTGGCTTTGGTGTACAGACTGGCGGCGTCGTACATGGCCTGCATATGTTCACGCCACGCCGGCTTCAGGTGCGGCGTCCAGTTGTTCTCGGAGAGGTCTCTGGCTTGCGGCAGAGCGGCGGCGTGGTTTCCGGCGATGACCGCGTCGCGGAGCTCGTGCGCTTCGCGCGAGTGATACGCCATCCGCGCTTCCGGGGTCAGCGTTTGAGAGACGGTGGGGGCAGCGACCTTCGTCGAGGCGACGTCGCCGTTGGACGCGGTCGTTCCAGTGGCGACGCTTTCGGCGGCCGGGTCCTTCGCCGCCACGTTCTGAGTGTTGCCGGGCTCGGAGCGCGCAGATTCAGGGGCCGGACGGCTCCGTTGTTCACAAGCGGCGCCCAGTCCGGCGACGATGACTGCCATCGCCAGCGGCCACGCGACGCGAGACAGGTTCGATAGGTTTTGCCTAGGGGTCACGCGGTGCCTCTCTGCAAGGCCCGTACCGTGCCGAAACGCCGGAGGGTGGCGATGGTTATGTTCACATGCAACCAAGAGTGCGCAGAATTTTCCGAATCCTCGGCGGAGCGCCCGCGGGCTTGCGCGTCGGGGCGCGGAAGACGTGACCCTGGCGACGCACGTCCCGGTAACGGCATAACGAGCTAAACGGCACCCAGCCTTGACACTGAACGGATTATCAGTTATACAACGCAAATGCTGCGGCGATTGCCCCTCGCCAACCCGGCCTCCCGGTTCGACGCCACTCACGTCGAGTACGATGCCGAGTTCACGCCGGAGCTGGGGCTCGAGTTGTTCGAGGACAGCGGAACCGGCATCCTGTCGCGCAACGACAGCCCCGACGTGCCGTTTTCGGTCAGTGTCAACCCGTATCGAGGGTGCGCCCACGGCTGCGCCTATTGTTACGCGCGGCCGTCTCACGAGTACTGGGGGTTCGGCGCGGGAGCAGACTTCGAGCGCAAGTTGATGGTGAAACATCGCGCGCCGGAGCTGCTACGCGCGGTGTTCGACAAGAAGTCGTGGACCGGCGAGCAGCTGGTGTTCAGCGGCAACACCGACTGTTACCAGCCGATCGAGCGGCAATTCGAGCTCACGCGCCGTTGTCTGGAGGTGTGCCTCGAATACCGCAACCCCGTTCAGCTGATCACCAAGTCAGCGTTGGTCGAGCGCGACGTCGACGTGCTCGCCGAACTCCATGCGAAGGCCTTCGCCGTAGTGGCCGTGTCGATCCCATTTTGGAAACCCGACGTGGCGCGCGCGATGGAGCCTTATGCACCAACCCCGCAACGGCGCATCGAGGTGGTGCGCAAGTTGTCGAGCGCGGGCATCCCGGTGGCCGTATTCGTCTCACCGTTGATCCCCGGCTTGTCGGATTCGGACGTGATCCCGATCCTCGAGGCCGCGCGAGACGCGGGCGCACTTACCGCGACGTCGACGATGGTCCGTTTGCCGGGCCCGGTGAAGGAGGTGTTCATCGAACGCATCCGGGCCGCGTTCCCCGATCGCGCCGCCAAGATCATCGCCCGAGTGCGTGAGATGCGCAACGGTGACCTCAACGACAGTCAGTTCTTCTCACGCCACCGCGGCAGCGGCACGTACATCGAGACCGTTCAACAGGTGTTCACGAGCACCACTTCACGTCTCGGTTACGGCGCGTTCCCCAAGCCGCCCGCGGCCACCTTCCGTCGGCCTCCCCAAGTGGGGGATCAAACCGCGTTCAAGTGGTGAGCCCAGCCGTCTCGACGGTAGCCGAAGCCGGGCAGGGCCTGCGTGTGCCCCGGTCATTGCTGAAGCAAGCGACGCAACAAATCGAGCCCCGCGAAGGCAGCGCGGGTCTGCACTTGGCCGCGGTCACCCGGAAACACCTGTTCGCGCGCCTCTTCGAACAGCGGCGAACTCACCGCAAAAAACACGAGGCCAACTGGCTTGGTCGTCGTGCCGCCGGTGGGTCCTGCGATCCCCGAGAAGGCTAGCCCAACGTCTGCGTCCAACGCCTCGCGCACACCTTTTGCCATTTCGAGGGCAGTCTCACGACTGACCGCGCCGTGCGCGTCCAACGTCTCGCGTGAGACGCCGAGCAAGCGGCGCTTGACGTCGTTGTCGTAACACACGACGCCGCCGCGGAAGTAGTGGCTCGCGGGTTCCTTGGTGACCATCTGTGCAACCAAGCCTCCGGTGCACGACTCGGCGAGCCCCAACGTCCAGCCGCGCGCGTGGAGTAGCTGGGCCACCACCGACACGAGGCTCTCGTTGCCGCGGCCGTAGATGTGATGGCCGAGGCGACGCTCGATTTCTTGGGCTGCGGCCACGCTGGCGGCTTTCGCTTCGGCGTCATCGTTGCGAAAGGCGAGCGACTTGACGAGCACTTCGGGAAAGTGTGCGCGGTAGCCGACGGTGACGCCGAACGTCTCCTCCACGCCCTCGAGCGCGTCGTTGACCGCCGATTCCGGCATGCCAAACACACGCAATTGCTCTTGGTGCGAGCGCACCGTGCCCAACTTGCCGCGGATCTCGGCTTCGATGTGGTCGCGGAAGATGCCACGCATCTCCCGTGGGACACCGGGCAAGAAGTACGCTTCGCAGCTTGGGTTCACTGCGACGGCGAATCCGGGGGCTGAACCGTGTTCGTTGGTGAGGACGCGACAACCCCGTGGCAGGTCAGCTTGTTTGGCGTTGGACGGCGTCAGCTGCCGGCCGCGACGCTCGACCATTTCGCGGATCCGCTCCAGACTCGCCACGTCGGTCACGAGCGGCACGGAGAGCACCTCTGCGACGCTCTGCGCCGTCAGATCGTCGGTGGTTGGCCCCAAGCCACCGGTGCAGATGATGACCTCCACGTGAGTGGCCAGATCGCGCAAAGCTTGCTGGATGCGCCCGGGGTCGTCGTCGATCGTCAGCACGTACAACACCGTGCTGCCCAGGGACGTCAATTGCTCGCACAGCCAGCTGGCGTTGGTATTCGTGATCTCGCCGCGCGTGAGTTCGGTCCCGATGGAGAGAACGGCTGACTTCATGGCCCGGTTGTAGTGCCGCTCGACGTCGGACGGAATGGGCGATTTGCGCTCTACGCCCCCTGCGCGGGTGATAATAGGGCGCCCGATGGCCCGCACCGTGAACCACCGCTACCGAGACCCGCTGGAGTTGGTCTGGCTCGCGTGCGCGGCGCGCCTCGGCATGCGCGTCGAGCGTTCGGCCGAGGTGTACGCGTCGTGGGATGGGGCCAGCGTATTGACGTTGTCGACGCCCGACGACTTCGACCCGGACGACTCGTTGGCCCAGCTCATCTACCACGAGATCTGTCACAGCTTGGTCGCCGGCCCGCGTGGTCGAAGTTTGCCCGACTGGGGTATGTCGAACACGGACGACACGGATCTCGTGTACGAACACGCGTGTCATCGCCTTCAAGCCGCGTTGGCCGCGCCCTACGGTTTACGTCACTTCTTCGCGGTCACCACCGATTGGCGGCCGTATTGGGACGCGTTACCCCACGACACGTTGGCCGACGGAGACGACCCGGCCATTGCGCTCGCGCGCGAAGCCTACCGACGCTCCCAGCTCGAACCCACGCGCACCATCCTCAGCGACGCGCTCGAACAAACCGCCCAGCTCGCCGCGGTAGTGCAACAAGTAAACTTGGACGCAAATTCGTTGTGGGCGACCGTGCGACGCCGTCACCCGACGGGTCTGCTCATGAGCGCGGACGCAAAGGGCACGTGCGGAGATTGCGCTTGGGCTTACGGAAGTAAGGCGCTCTCGTGCCGTCGCTCTTCGACGAACCCGCAGGCTCGCGCGGCGGTGTCCCGTGATTGGCCCGGCTGCGAGTCGTTCGAACCACGCTTCGCGGCGAGTGAATGCCGCAGTTGCGGCGCGTGTTGCCGCGAAGGTTACGACCGTGTGGAGTTGCGGCGCAACGACGTCGTCCGCAAGCGGCACGCGGAGCTCGTCTCCAGCGACGAAAGCGGCGTCGCGTTCATCGCACGGCCCGACGGCAAATGCCGTGCGTTGACCCTCGCGGACGGACGGTACGCCTGCCGAATCTACGAAGACCGACCCCGCGCGTGCGCCGAACTCGAGCCGGCCGGTGATGCGTGTCTCACAGCGCGAAGGCGCGCCGGCCTCACGAAGTGAAGCGCCGTTTGGGGGTGGGCCCAGCGCCGTGAGACGTGGCGCGGCTCCCTCCCACCGCTTTCCACCCATCCCAGCGCGTCACCCCATCACGGCGTGTACACACAACGAAAGCCGATGTCGTCGCGCGGCGTCGCGGTTTGTTCGCGCGCCCACACTTTGAGTTGCCCGGCCAACGTCGACCGAAACGACCCGCCGACGGCATACGTCACTGGGCTATCCGTCACCCATTCGGCGGCGTTGCCGCACAAGTCGAAGATGCCACTCGGCGTCGCTCCGAGTTCGTGTGCCCCGACTTGGCTCGGGCGCGTCGCCCCTTCCGCGCACGGACCGTTCACCATGCCGTAAACGGCCTTACGGCACACGAGCCCGGTGTGTCCCCACGGGTAACGATAACCTTCCGCAGAGCTGGCCGCGAAGGTCCACTCGTTGGCGGTTGGTAAGCGCCCGCCGACCGTCTCGCAGAAGTGTTGGGCCTCGGCGGGGGTGACGTTGGTTTGCGGGGTGTCGTTTTGGGGGGAGGGGTCACGTTGCGGGCAGTCTCCACACGCCGCCCACTGTTTCGTCGTCACCTCGTAGCGGTCGATAGTGAACGAGCCGACGAGCGCGTCCACGGGTGCGACCTTGCCCAGGGCCTCCCAGTCGTTGGGCGAAACGCGCAACGTGCCGCCCGCGACGTGAACGCGGTTGGCCACGGTGTTGCCCGTGCTTGCGGACGATGGCGCCGACACCTCGGGAGCCCACGCGAACTTGGCGGCGACCAAACACGACGCGACGCCACCTGCCGTCAACGCGAGAGCCCAAAACCACGCTCGGGCTCGATCGGCGTTTGAGTCAGACGCGTTCCGCAGCGACGTCAAACTCCAGGGTTCCGACTGAGGCTATGGTGACGACGACGTGGTCGCCCGGTTTCAAGGGCCCGACCCCCGCGGGGGTTCCAGTCAGGATCAGATCGCCGGGCTGTAACGTCATCGCGGCCGATACGTGGGCGATGATCTCCGGAACCCCGAACACCATGTCACTCGTGTTGCTCGACTGACGCAGCTCGCCGTTTACCGTCAAACGCAGCTCGAGGTTGCTCGGGTCGACCCCGCTCACGACCGTCGTCGACACCGGGCAGAAGGTGTCGAAGCCCTTGGCGCGCGACCACTGCCCGTCACTGTTCTGCAGATCGCGGGCCGTGACGTCGCAGGTAACCAGGTAACCCGCCACGTGTTCCAGTGCGTCCTCGACGCGCACCCGGCGCGCCGTCTTGCCGATCACGATACCGAGCTCGGCCTCGTAGTCCACGCGTTCACTCTCGGGTGGTAACATCACTGTCCCACCGTCGGCGAGCAGCGAGGACGGCGCCTTCAGAAAGTACAGCGGCGTCTTCGGGACGTCGTTACCCAACTCCTTGGCGTGATCGCGGTAGTTGCGGCCAATCCCGATGATCTTGCTGGGCGCGACGGGGATCCGCGCACGCGCCGAGTCTTGGTCGGGACCGCCGCCATGTGACGGCTCCCGTTCGGGGTTCGTACTACTGCCGTTCGAGGGGGCTGCAACGCGGGGCATGGCGCGAGCATTGTGAGCACACGCGCTAGCCCCACACAAGCCGCGCGAGCGTCGTTTCATTTGTATTTTCGGGGGAACTCACTACAACCCGACGCGGTTTCCGGGACTTCCGCCCGTGGAGTTCGCCACAGCATGACCTATTCAGAACCCTCCATAGAACCGCCGCCTGCCGAGCCCCCGATCGAGTCCCACCGGCCAGCTATTCACTCCCCCTGGGCTGTCATTTCCGGCCTCGTGTGGACGGCGCGTCCGCATCAGTGGATCAAGAACGCGGTGGTGTTGGCGCCCGTGGTGTTCGCCAAGGAGATCTTCGAACCGATGCTGCTGGTGCGCGCGATCGGTGGCTTCGGGGTGTTCTGCCTTTTGGCTGGGGCGGTCTACACCATGAACGACCTCGCCGACGCGGAGGCGGACCGACTGCACCCCCGCAAGCGGCACCGCCCGATTGCCGCGGGAGTCGTCCCGCTGCCCGTGGCGAAGGCCTTCGCCGTGTTTTTGGTGGTGGTCGGACTCAGCGGTGCAGCGTGGTTGTCGATACCGTTCTTGGTGACGGTCGCCGCCTACTTCGCGATGAACGTCGCGTATTCGTTCAAGCTCAAGCAAGTGCCGTACCTCGACGTCGGCATCATCGCCGCCGGCTTCGTGTTGCGAGTTATCGCTGGCGGGTACGGCACGGGGATCTACGTCTCCAAGTACCTGCTCGTGTGCACCGCCATGGGCGCGTTGTTCATGGGTTTTGGCAAACGGCGCCACGAACTCAGCGGCCTCGCGGCGGGCAAGAAGAGCGGCAAACAACGCAAGGTGCTCGAGTCCTACAATGCCCGAGGCTTGGACCTGTCTCTGGCCCTGACGGCCCTGGCTACTGTCGGCGTGTACCTCGCGTATACGCTCGACGCCCACACGCAGGAGTTCTTCGGATCGAAAAATATCTGGTTCAGCGTGTTGCCAGTGATCCTCGGCATCTTCCGGTTCGTACACTTGGTACGGAGCAGACCACATGCCGAGAGCCCAACCCAAGAGATGCTCAAAGACGGGCCATTCGTGGCCGTCATCCTGTCCTGGGTGGCCATGGTCATGTGGATCGTTTACAAACTCCAGCCCAGCTGACGTCGGCCTAGCGTCCTGCGAGCCCCATGCAACCCACGGCGAAAACGGCCCCCGCCCAAAACGCCATCGAGGCCACGGCAAGCAGTCCGTGGACGGATCTCGGCCTCACTCTGCCGGTGTTCGTCGCTTATCATCTCGGCGTCGTCTTGCTCCCTGTCCGCAACGCAGCGGACTGGATGACCCGCGAGCTCACGGCGCTGTCCGATCACGATCCGAAGTTGTACACGTTGCTGACCGTGTGCGTCGGGGTCGCCTATGCCGGCACATTGCTGGCCCTGGGGCGAGGACACGCGCTGCGCGCGGGAGCGTTCCTGTGGCTGATCGTGGAAGCCGCGGTATACGCGATTGCGATGCGCGCCTTGGCCATCTACGTCGTGGGAGAGGTCTTCCTCGGTTCCGTGTCGCAGGCGAGCGGCGCCCCACGGGCTGGATCATCGGCGCTGTCGGGCGTCGGAGCCGTGGCGAGCGCTGTGCCGTTCGGGGGCGAGTTTGCGGGATTGGTGCTGTCGTTTGGTGCGGGCTTCTACGAAGAGTTGGCGTTCCGCGTCGGTTTCTATGGCCTAGGCTATCGGCTGATCGTGCTGCTGTTTCCGATGGCTCATTGGAAGCGCGTATTGACCAAAGTGAGCTGGGCGGTGTTCAGCGCGTTGGCTTTCAGCCTTTGGCACTACGTTGGGGCTTTGGGAGATCCATTCGAACCTCGGTCGTTCGTGTTTCGATGGGTTTGCGGCTTGGTCTTTTGCTTGATATTCGAGTTCCGGGGCTTCGCGCCCGCGGTTTGGACGCACGTGCTGTACGATATTTGGGTACTAGTTTTCTAAAGTTCGGTTCGAACTCCCGTGGCACGGCGCGATTCACAGATCGGGCTGGCAGAATGCGACCCTTGGCGTTAGGCTGCCAAAGCTTTTTCGCTTGAAAGTTAGGATGTTGATTCCCACATGACCGATTATCCCGCGCTCGTCGGCAAGATCATTGCGGATAAGTACCGAGTCGATCGCTTGCTGGGCCAAGGGGGGATGGGGATTGTTTACCTAGGGCAGCACGTAGACTTGGCGCGCCCGGTCGCCGTCAAGCTGATCCGCCGCGAGCTAATGGAGACCGAGTCGGTTGCCGAACGGTTCTTGCTCGAGGCGCGCGCGGCGGCGAAGATCCAGAGCGAACACGTGGGGCGCGTACTCGACGTCGGGCGCCTGGAGACGGGCGAGCCCTACATCGTGATGGAGTATCTCCAAGGGCAAGATCTCGCCGCCCATTTGGAGCAGTATGGCCGCTTCGACTACTCCACCGCGGTCGACCTGATGCTCGAAGCGTGTGAGGCGCTGGCCGAAGCCCACCACCACCAGATCGTCCACCGCGATCTCAAACCCGAGAACCTGTTCTTGGTTAACCAACCAGACGGCAGCTTCCTGGTCAAAGTGCTCGACTTCGGGATTTCCAAGCAGCTCGGTACCGAGACGAATCAACGCGTCCTCACTAGCCCGATGACCGCCCTGGGCTCGCCGCAGTACATGTCTCCCGAGCAAATGGAGGGAACCCACGTCGACGTGCGTTCGGACATTTGGGCGCTCGGGGCCATCCTGTACGAAATGGTTACCGGCCACCGTACGTTCGACGGTGATACACTGGCGCAAGTTTGCGTGCAGGTGCTTTCCGGCAACGTGAGACCAGTGCACTCGCTCAATCCCGAGGTGCCGCTGGAGTTGTCGGCCGCGATCGAACAGTGCCTGCGTCAACACACGGAAGACCGCTTCGAAAACGTGGCCGCGTTCGCGCGCGCGATCGAGCCGTTCGGCAGCGAACGCGCGCGCCTATCGGCGCAACGGGTCGCCGCGGTCCTCGGCATCGTCACGGCTTCCGAGAGTCGCCTCTCCACCCCCGGGGCGCAGCGCGCGTTCACGCCCATGGACAAGACGCAGCCCGCGGCCGCACCGCAGCTGCGCATTACCCCGGGTTCACGGCCGGTGAACGCCGTCTCACGAACCGAGGTAGCGACGGACGGAGCCGTCGCGTCGACTCAACAAGTGGCCGTCAACCGGTCGGCGGCGCGGCTGCCGATCTTCCTGGGTTTGCTCGGGGTGATCGTTGCGGGGGCCGGCGTTTGGGCGTTCGTTCGCGCCGAAGTGGGGGACGCACGCATGCACACGACCACCCCCGCAGAAGCCCAGTCGGCGTGGGGTTCGCTCGCGCCAGCGGATCAACCCGCGCCCGCTGCGGCAGCCATTCCTTCGGTCAGCGCTCGTGCCGCGACGGTGAATGACGCGCCGGCGCCCGCGATCGGTGCGGTGACCTCGGCAGACGTCGCGACCTCGAGCGCACTTAGCGTCGCGTCCACGTCGTCTGTTGGTACGGCGGGCGCGGAGAGCGCGCCACTCGAGCCGAGGGGCGACGTGAGGGCGACGCCACCAACCGGTGAGACGCCGGTCAAGAAAGCAGCTCCGGCGGCGAAGACACCGAAAGCGTCACCGCAGCCGGCCAAAGCCAGTACACCAGGCACCGCCGGCGGCAGTAAACCTGCGTCCGGTGGTTCGGATTTCGGAGGTCGCGAGTAGTGCACAAGAATCACTCGAGAAGGGATGCGAGCATGGGCGTGGCGCGCAACCGTGGTCGATGGCTGGAGTTGGGAAGCGCTTGCGTGGTGCTGTTCTTGGCCGCGACGGCACAGGCCTCGGACGCCGGAGACAAGGCCGCCGCCGAGGCCTTGTTCCAGCAGGGCAAGAGTTTGATGGAGCAGAAGCAGTACGCCGAAGCGTGCGAGAAGTTTCGCGCCAGCCAAGAGCTAGACGCTGGCCTCGGAACCTTGCTGCATCTGGCCGACTGCTACGAAAAAGAAGGGCGCACCGCGAGCGCGTGGGCAACCTTCGAAGAGGCGGCTTCGGTGGCCGCCAGCCGGGGCGACACCAACCGCAACGACATCGCCCAAGGACGCGCGTCCAGCTTGAAGCCGCACTTGAGTTACATCGTGATCCGCGCCGCCGTACAGCCGCCGGCAGGTGCGGTCGTGACGCGCGACGGGCGCGCCGTGCCTTCGGCCGTGTGGGGCGTCCCGGTCCCCGTAGATCCGGGCACCACCGTGATCGAGGTAACGGCTCCGGGTTATCAATCGGCGAAGGTGCAAGTCACCGTCCCGGCGCGCGCTCCCGCCCCCGTCGAGGTGACGTTGCCGGCACTCACGCCCGCGCCTCCGAGTGAAACGCCCACCGAACCAGCTTCGAGCAGTGGGACGCCCACCGCGAGCGCGCCCACGACGCCTACTGCGCCGCCGCCGGCTCCGGACTTGGAACAGCCCGGGGACTCGCAAAAGACGATTGGCCTGATCTTGGGCGGCGTTGGCGTCGTGGCGTTGGGCGTCGCGGCGGTGTTTACCGTGAGCGGTTACTCCGACTATCAGGAGTCTCTCGACGACTGCGACCCGAGCAACGAAAACGTGTGCGGCGTGCAGGGCAAATCGCTGCGCGACGACGCGCGCTCCTCCCTCGATCTGGCGACCATCATCGGCGGCGCAGGCGTGGCGGTGCTCGGTACCGGCGTCGTGCTGTACGTCACCGCGCCGGCGTCGCCGGCCGCCACCGGCACGGAAGCGCTGCTGACACGTGGCTTGGGTCTCGGTTATCAAGGAGTATGGTGATGAAGCGCTGGCTCGAGAAACATCGCGACTGGATGCGCGTTCTTCCGGAACTGCGGCGCACGACGCCTGAGCACCGCATTTCGCGAGACGGTGTTTGCCTAGTGGCAGCGCGTGGCCGCAGCGGGTCGCTCCTGGGTTCGTGTTTGCTGGTGCTGGTAAACACGGGTTGCACTGCTGTTCTCGGGGTGGACGAAGCCCAATGCGACCCCAACTTCGACGAGGCTTGCAGCGGCGGCGACGTCGAGCCCGAACCCGCCACCGAAGACGAGCAAACGACGGCTCCAGAACCAGAGCCCGATGCGGGCAGTCCAGAAGAGCAGCTCGCCGCGGCGTGCACCGAATATTGTGAGCTCGTCATCGACGCGTGTGAAGACATCCCGCAATTCAAGACGGCGTCGGGTTGTCAGTCGGTGTGCGAAGGCATGTATCACCTCGAAGGGGCGGCCAACGATAACACCGTGCAATGTCGCATGCTCGCTGCAGAAAACGCGCTCAACTTCTCCGACGGCATGGAGGACAACTGCGTGTCGGCCGGGCCCATGGGGTTATCCTGCGGCGGCGCTTGCGACAACTACTGCGAGCAGATCGAACGTTATTGCCCGGAGGAGTTCGAGAAAATGGACGACTGCGTGGCGGAGTGTCGCGACGTGCCTCGCGCGGACGTGCCTTACACCGACGACTTTCCGGCGGGCAACACCTTGGAGTGTCGTGTCTACCACGCTCAGCTAGCCGTATTGCAGCAGCCCAACCGGCTCCTTCATTGCGGACACGCCGCTGGCCGCAGCTTGTGCGCCGACGAATGAACGGCGCACGTCGCTGCACGTTACTCAGCGACGTGCGTGCAGGTTCGGTCTAACGGCGACTCAACATGAAGTGCTCGACGTTGCCCTTGGGGCCGTGAGTCTTCGAGTCGCAACCCCGTAACGACACCAGTCCCGCGCGCTCCAACTCTTGGGTAGCCGACTTGATGGCGTCCGCTCGCAGCTCCGGATCTTTGATCACGCCGCGGTTGGCGCGTGCAGCGTCCCGTCCAACCTCGAACTGCGGCTTGATCATGGTCAACACGTGGCCACCAGGACGAACGATGGTGGCCAACGCATCGGCCAACTGCGTCATCCCGATGAACGACGCGTCCACGACGACCAAGTCGATCGGGTCTTCGAAGTCCTTTGGGGCGAGGAATCGCGCGTTGGTGCGATCGCGCACCACGACGCGAGGGTCGTTCTGCAGCTTGTACGCGAGCAGGCCATGGCCAACGTCCACTGCGTAAACTCGCGACGCACCCCGCTGCAGCAGGCAATCCGTAAAACCGCCGGTCGAGGCGCCCACGTCCACGCAGACCAACCCTTGCACGTCGAGCACCAGCTCCGTCAACGCGCCGTCCAGTTTGTCCCCGCCCCGCGACACGAAGCGTTGCGCGCGCCGTACCTCGGGCTCGCAGTCGGGGGCCACGAAAGTGCTCGGTTTGTCGATGCGGTGTGTACTTACGTACACTTCTCCAGCCAGAATGAGCGCCTGCGCCTTGGTTCGGCTCTCACAGAGTCCTCGCTCGACCAGTAGTTGGTCGATTCTGATTTGATTGGAACGCCGTTTAGAGGCCACGGTGGAAATTCTGGAGGCGGTGGAGGGCTTTGGACTAGGGTCACGTCTCTTAACAGTGCTCGTCGCGTTGGCGAGTGTTTTGTGGAGAATTCTATGACTTATCGACGAATCGGAACGGTGTTTGCGCTCGGGCTCCTCACTCCAGGTTTGGCGTTTGCCCAACAGCCAGCGCCGCAAGCCGACGCCGAGGTGACGGCGGACGTCGCGGCCGCGCCGGCCGCGGACGTGAGCGTCGCGGGGCCGAAACAAGAAGGCGAAGCCAACTGGGAACCCGCCGCCGCTGCCGAGTCGGCACCTCGCGTGGCCCAAACGACGACCACGGCGACCACGGACGCGACCTACGTCGGCGGCACCGACCACTCGCGCATGGTCCGCACCTTCGCCGTCGGTTACCTCGGCTCCGCTCAGTTGCGCACCTTGAACACGGCAGGTGCAGCCGCGCTCGTCGACGTCGACGCTCCGATAATCGGAGGCCGCTACTGGTTCACTCAGCGCATGGGTCTCGATTTGGGCCTGGGCTTCTCGACGGGCGGTACCACGATCACCGACGGAGACACCGAGGTGGACACTCCAGACCCGTTCGCGCTCGCCCTGCGCGTCGGGGTACCGTTTGCTTTGCTCGATACGCGGCACTTCGTGTTCGAGGTCGTCCCGGAAGCTACCTTCGGGTTCACCTCCAACACGGTCGAGGGCCCGATGGCGGACTTCGACGTGGGCAGTGCACACTTCGACTTGGGCGCGCGTGCAGGCGCGGAGATCCACTTCGGGTTCTTGGATATCCCCCAGCTGGCGCTCCAGGCGGGCGTCGGGCTACGTTTCTCCCACGACAGCGGCAGCGTCGATCAAGGCGGGGACGAGGTGCGCAGCTTCTCCTCGACGCGCATCGCCACGAGCCTCCAAGGCAACCCGTGGGACATCTTCGTCGGCAACATCGCGGCACTCTATTACTTCGGCCGCTGAGGTGCAGCCGCCGGGGGCCGTATCGATGGCCCGCCGCGACGGAGCCCTCGCGTTCATGGGTCCGACTCCACGCAGGTGGGTTGGGCCCAGCCCCGAGAGACACTTCACGGCTCCCGCCCACCACCGGCACACGCGGAGCGCCCCGCGTTAGCCCGCGTGACGTTTTGCGATGCCGCGGCGTCGAGCGGCGGATTTCGCTGGGAAGGGGGGCGGACTCCGCTACAGTCGCGCCGTGTCCGAACCCCTTGCCGCACCCGTTCACCCTGTAGCCTCCCAGGAACAACCCGGAGACGCCGCTTATCAGCGGCGTCTCGTGTTGTTCCTGAGCGTCGCGACGTTCTTCGAAGGTTACGACTTCTTGGCGCTGTCGCAGGGTCTGCCGAACCTGCGCCGCACCTTCGAACTCACCGAGTCGCAAGGTGGTCCGCTGCTGATGGTCGTCAACCTCGGCACGATGCTCGCCTTCTTTCTCGTGCGACAAGCCGATCGTTGGGGCCGTAAGCGCATCCTCACGATCACCATCGCCGGCTACACGACCCTCACGTTCCTGAGTGGTCTCGCTCCCAATGTCTATGTGTTCGCGTTGTTGCAGATGGTGGCGCGGGTGTTCCTTCTCGCCGAGTATGCCGTCAGTTTGGTGATGGTTGCGGAGGAATCACCGGCTCACAAGCGGGGTTTGCTCGTCGGCGTGATCGCCGGCGCTTCGGCGCTGGGCGCGATTGTGTGTGCGGGAGTGACGCCAATCCTCCTGAAGACGGAGCTGGGCTGGCGGGCGGTATACATGGTATCGGTCATCCCGCTCGTGCTCTTGGCATGGGCGCGGCGCAGCATGCGTGAGACGCGGCGGTTTGCGAACAGCTCCGGGACGAACGAGGCTGCGGCGTTCCCCTGGTTACGCCTGTGGCGTTCGCCGTATCGAGGTCGGATGTTGTTGGTCGCCTCGATCTGGTTCCTCTGTTACTTACCAGCCAACAACGCGATCACCTTCTTCAAGGAATACGCCCTCGGCGATCTTGGGTGGACCGACGCTCAGGTCGGTAAAGCGGTGGTCACCGCCGCCGTGGTGTCGTTGCCGCTGATCTTCCTCACCGGGAAGATGCTCGACGCGTTGGGTCGGCTCAAAGGCGGCGCGTTGATCTTCACGATCGGCGCAGTGGGGATCGCGGCGGTTTATCAGGTGACGCATCCGCTCTTGCTGACCATCGCGTTGATCATGGCCATGTACGCGGCCACGGCTTTCCTCCAGGTCGCGAACATGATCACCGCGGAGCTCTTCCCAACGGAGTTGCGATCGGACGCGTTTGGGTGGTGCAACAACCTATTAGGCCGAAGCAGCTACGTTTTCTCACCGCTGGTGATCACCGCCGTTGCGGAGAGATCGGGGTGGGGTAACGCGATGGCGCCCACTGCCGTCTTCTTCCTGCTCGCGATCGTGCTGCTTCGGTTTTTGCCCGAGACGGCCAACCGTGAGCTCGAAGACAGCGCTCGCGTCTGAGTGACCGAGGCCGCGTCGGTCGTTGGCGCGCCAGGTGGCGGCCACCTCGCGTTCGATGCCGAGGTGCGCTCCCGTCGAGCGAGCGAGGCCAGGTACGCGACAGGTGAGCGCGGCTCGCGGCACTGTCTCGACCGTTCACCTCCTCGACCCGCGTGCGCCGAACGGTGAAACGTGGGGGCTGGCACATCGTGTGCACACCGTGTGGGGGTGTCGACGTCCCCAGATAACGCCGTCGCGATCCGGTTCTCACCATTTCTTTGGATCAGTGTTTTTGCAGCGGGCGGTGCGCTATGTGTGGTGGCGCCTTTGCCCACGTGTGTGGGCGGGGCTTGTCTGTGGCTGTGTTTTGGTCGCGAGGTGGGAGTCAGGCTGACGTTTGTGGCGCTGTTGGCGGCAACGCTCGGCGTCGTGCGCGCCAAAGACACGGTATCGCGTTTCACCGCCGAGCGAGAACGCAGCGAAGCAGTTCTGCGCCCGCCGTCCCGCTGCGCGTTCAACGCTCGAATTCTCGATAGCCCGACGGTTCGCGAGGGAACGACCCGGCTCCGAGTCGTCGTCGAACAGGGGAGCTGCGAAGAGCGGCAGTTGCCTCCAGGGACGAAAGTTCGCCTTTACGGTGGGCCGAGCGACCTGGCACGGGGCGACCGCGTCGAGGTGATCGGCCAGTTGGGTGTTACACGACTGTTCCGCAATCACGACCTGCCGGACCCGCTCGTCCTCTCGGCCAGTGACGGAGTAGTGGCCAGTGGTTCGGCCATGAGCCTCACCGTGTTGGACCGCTCTCACCACCTCAGCGCAAAGATCGACCGCGCGCGCAACTTCGTGCGGGAACGCATCATGGCGACCTTTTCACCGGCGGCAGCCGGCATGGCAAAGGCTCTGGTGCTCGGTGAGAACGACCTCAGCGAGGAGGAAGACCACTCATTCAAGGTCAGTGGCCTGGCGCACATGTTGGCGGTGAGCGGCACTCACCTCGTTTTTGCGGTCGTCTCGATCACGACTGGCTTGCGCGTGCTAATTCGGACCTGTACGGCGCTGACGGCGCGCACCGACGGGGCACGTTGGGGTTACGTTTTTGGCGCGATTCTGGCGCTCGTGTATGCGGATTTCGCGGGTGGAAGCGGTTCCGCGTGGCGCGCCGCGTGGATGTTGGCGTGGGGGTTCATGGTCCAGGCGACGGGGCGTCGAGTCCGCGCGGCCGACTGCGTGGCCGCGTCGATAGCCATCGGACTAACGGTTGACCCGCTAATCTCTTTGGACCTGTCGTTCTTGCTTTCGGTGGCCGCGACGGGTGGACTCATGACCTGGGGCAGGGTTTGGTCGCAACGAGTAGCCGCGGTGGGTCATAAGGGTCTCGAGAAGTTGTTACAAGGGATGTCTGCCACACTCGCGTCCACCATCCCGTGCTCGGTGCTGCTCGCGCCGCTGTCTTCGGAGACGTCTCTGGTAGGGCTCTTGGCCAACACGTTGGCAGCGCCCTTCGGCGAGGCGATCGCCCTTCCGCTGTGCCTGACCCATTGCGTGACCGCTTGGTGGCCCGCGCTCGAGAAGGGAGTGGCGCTCGTGGCTTCTGGGGCGCTGCTCGTGGTTCGTCAAGTGGCGCTGGTGAGCGCACGCGGCGAGGGCTTTGGGATCCCCCTGCCGTATCCCGACGCTTGGCAATACGCTGCAGCGTTTGCGGCTCTTACAGCAGCATTTTCACTCTGGGGTGCACGTAACAGGACAACACGCCGCGCGGCGGTCTTCGTTTTGGCCACGGCGGTGTTGGGCTGGGGAATCGCCGAGCTACGGCTGCGTTGGGACGGCCGACCCCACGCGCTACGCGTCACGTTTCTCGACGTGGAGCAGGGCGACAGCGCGTTGGTCGACTTTCCAGACGGCCGTTTGATGTTGGTGGATGGCGGGGGGTTCGTCGGGTCGAGTGTTGACCCGGGGCGGATTGTGATACTCCCAGTGTTGCGCCGACGGCGCAGGGACGCATTGGATGTCGTTGCACTTTCTCACCCCCACCCCGACCACTTCGGCGGCCTCGCGTCCGTGATCGACCGCGTGCCGGTCAGGGAGTTCTGGGACACCGGGCAGGGGCAGGCCGAGGGAGCGGGGCCGGTTTACGCCGAGATCTTGCGTGCGGCAGGACGTCGCGGGGTCCGAGTGCTGCGGCCTGAGACGTTATGCGGCTCACGAGAGTTCGGCGGCGCCATCCTGGACGTTCTGGCGCCGTGTCCCGATTTCGAGCCAAACGGGCCAGCCAACGACAACTCACTCGTGATGCGTTTGAGCCATCGAGGTCGGTCGGTATTGTTCGTCGGGGACGCCGAACGGGCAGAGGAAGAGCAGCTACTGGCTACGGCGGGTGATCACTTGCGGGCCGAAGTTCTCAAGGTTGGCCACCATGGCAGTCGGACCTCGACCAGCGCGCCCTTCCTGGCCCGAGTGAAACCCAACCTGGCGGTGATATCTTGTGGAATTCGCAACCGATTTGGACACCCTCATCAGACGACGCTCGACCGGCTCACGGCGAGCGAAGTGGTAGTTTGGCGCACGGACAAGTGGGGCTCCGCCGTTTGGTTGGCGGAATGAGTTGGGGCACTCCGGAGTGCGGTGAGTCGCAGGAGAATCTTCGGTGCAGGTTTATGACTGACGGTCAATTATGAGATGGGGTAACATCTGACCCAACCATGAGTGAAGCACGCGGCAAAGTTGGTTATGTCCTGCTCGAGCGAACGCAGATCCAATCGCGGGTAATCGAACTTGGCAAAACGATCTCGGACCACTATCGATCACGCGTTTCCCCAACCGCACCGCTAGTAGTGGTTGCAGTTCTGAAAGGCAGTTTCATTTTTGCAGCGGACCTCGTTCGCGCATTGGATATTCCGGTGCGAATCGAGTTCCTCGGTGTTCGGAGCTACGGCGATTCCACCACGTCGAGCGGTGTGGTGCAGGTGACTCAAGACCTGAGCCATTCTGTCGAAGGTCAAGACGTACTCGTGGTCGAAGACATCGTCGATACGGGCCTCACCTGTGCGTTTTTGATCGAGCAGATGCAGAGTCGCCGCGCTTCCTCGGTCGCTTTGTGCTCGTTGCTGAACAAGCCCGCACGTGCAGTTGTCCCCGTGCAAATCGACTTCCTCGGATTTACGATCGAAGACCTGTTCGTGGTGGGTTACGGGTTGGATGCGGCGCAACGTTTCAGAAACCTTCCTGATTTGTGCGTATTCCAAGAAGACACATGATCGGTTCACAGTTTCGCTGTCGAGTGTAAGGTGCGATCGTTGAGTGGTATGAGTGTACCGGCTTACCTACTCATGGGCCGGCGGTGGAGTGGAGCGGATGCACAATAGGGGGTTGTCTTATGACCGCGAGGGAACTAAAGGGGGCGGCATGATTGGGTCACTGATTAAGCAAGCACGCGAGGCCGCTGGTCTCACTCAACTTCAACTTTGTGAAAAGTTGGGAACGCACAATCGCCGGGTTAGCGCCTGGGAACGTGGTGCGGATGGCGTCTCGCTCGATAAGACGAAGCTTCTGGCAGACACCCTGCATGTCGCACAGGCAACGCTCATCACTGGTGTGCTTCAACACTGGCTGGAGATGGCCGAGATCGACTACGAAGTTTCCGTCTCGAAGCGGAAGTCTCCGAACGTCAACGCTGGTGAAGAGCTCAAGCGCCTCCGCCTCGAGAAGGGGGTCGCTCTGCGTGCCCTCGCTCGCGCGCTCCAGGTGTCCGCTCCGCGCATTGTTGACCTCGAGCGCGGTCAGAAGCTCATCAAGCCGGAAACCGCTTGGTGGTACGCTGACGCGCTGGGAATCGACCACGAGGAGCCCGTCCGTCTGGCGCTCCAAGACGCCGTCAACCGCGAGTGCGGCAACGGCTTCCGCGTCAGCATCAACGGCAAGTAACTTGACCCATAGGGTCGAGCAGCTCGGGGGGACCCGCTCATCGGAAGGTGGCGGAGTTCCCCTGCGTCATTTTGGGCTAGAACAAAGGCATCACGTGGTCTTCACCACGGCCTAACGTCGATGGCTTCGGCGCTGCGCTTCGTTGCTACCTGTGTACCTGGGTCAGAACCCTGGGTGGCGCGGGAATTGGAGCGGCTCGGACTCACCACGGCCACTGCCGTCGGGGCGGTAACCGGTCGCGCTACCTTGGGTGCCGTCCGGCACGTGCTAAGTGAGGCGAAGCTGGTGGAATCCGTGCGCGTTCGCCCCGTACAGTCGTTCCGTGCCACGAACTTCGAGGCATTGTGCAGCGGTCTGGAACGGGTGCCTTGGCACGCGTATTTGGTGCCTGCGTACCCGCTCGAGGTACGGGTAACCTGTAGCAAATCACGACTCTATCATTCGGACGCCGTGGCGGAGCGCGTACGTCGCGTCATCGACCAGCGCACCAAGCACAGCTGGCCACAGCCGGAGCAGGTCTCGGTCAACAACCACTGCAACCGAGTGTACCTGCGCCTGGAGGCAGACGAGGTCGAAGTGGGGATTGATGCGTCGGGGGAGGCGCTGCATCGCCGCGGTTATCGCAAGTTCGTACAAGACGCCCCGATCCGAGAGACTCTGGCAGCGCTCTTACTGGAGTTGGCTAACGACGCCGCCCAACACCCGCCTATATATAGAGTATGGGACCCGTGCTGTGGGTCCGGGACCATCGTGCTCGAGTGGGTGGCCCGACGTGCGCCCAAGCGGTTGACGCGTCGTTTCCTCATGGATGAATGGCCATGTTTCCGGGCGGAAGCCGTTGCTCTGCACGAACCGTCAGAGGCGGGGACGGCTGAACCGATCGCCTGGGGATGTGACATTTCGGAACGCGCCGTGGAAGCGTCGTGGGCTAACGCGGAGGAGCTCGGTGTGCGCAACTGGTGCACATTCGCGGTCTCGGACTGTGGCGACTTTGAACACGCCGTCCCGCCCAACACAGCCCTGGTGACGAACCTGCCGTACGGCGTCCGGATAAACAGTCGAGACGAGGCGGCGCGCCTGTTTCAGAAGCTCGATTCTTTGCTCCATCGTAGGCGGGACCTGCGACCCGCCGTAATACTTTGGGGCGGAGGTAAACGCTCACCCAAGCTCCGCAACGAATGGCAACAGGCCTTGACGTTCAAGAACGGTGGCCTAGATGTTACCGCCTTCGTTCTGCGCTGAGCCGGGTGAAGCGATCGACTCCAAGGTCGACCCCAGCAAGAGCTGCGTCTCGTTCCAAACCTTCG
>CBINDO010000110.1:0-22082 GCA_966249405.1 uncultured bacterium
ACCCGAGCGAGCGCCTCGCGGATCCGCTCCGGGCTGCTGCCTACCAGCTGGTTCGTGCCTTCGTCTACCGTGACTGGGCGTTCGGTATTCTCGCGCAGAGTGAGACACGGCACGCCCAGCACCGTCGTCTCCTCCTGAATGCCACCGGAGTCTGTCATCACGACACTTGCGCTCGAAACCAGCATCAGGAAGTCGTGGTAGCCCAACGGTTCGACGAAGCGCCAGTTCTCCGGCTGGAGGTCGAGCGACAAGGCGTCTAGCTTCGCGCGCGTTCGGGGATGCACCGGAAACACGAGCGGTCGCTCTCGGGCAATGGTGTCGAGCGTGCTCATGAGCTGGGACAACATGGCTGGATCGTCGACGTTGCTCGGCCGATGCAGAGTCAGTACAGCGTAACCGCGAGGCGACAACGACAGGGTGTCTAGGATCTTCGAGGTAGACGCCTGGGCGCGCGCGCTGAGCAAGGTGTCGATCATCACGTTGCCGACGAACTGAACGCGATCACCGACGATGCCCTCGTTGGCGAGGTTCGTGACGCCTGCGGGCTCCGATACGTAGAGCAAGTCCGAGATAGAATCCGTGAGCTTACGGTTGATCTCCTCCGGCATGTCCCAATCGAAGCTGCGCAAACCTGACTCCACATGGACGAGCACCGGACGGCGCCGGGCTCCCCACTTGGTTTTAAACGCCTCCTTGAGCACGGTTTTTGCGGCCACTAGCGAACAAGCGACGGTCGAGTTCACGTCGCCCACAACGATCACGCCGTGGGGCTGCTGTTGTTCGACTATGGGTTCAAACCGACGGATCAGCTCTGCGGTCTGTTGCGCGTGAGTTCCAGACCCAACGCCTAGCGAAACGTTTGGCGCAGGGATCCCGAGTTCGTCGAAGAAGACTTGCGACAACTTCGCGTCGTAGTGTTGTCCCGTGTGGACTAGCTGAACATCGAATTGCGGACGACTGGAAAACGCCCGCATCAACGGGGCGATTTTCATGAAGTTGGGTCTCGCCCCTGCGATGCATAGAAGCCGTGTCTTCATGTGATGCCTCACCTAAAACGAACAAGCTGGCAAGCGAGACTTAGTCCGAGACCTAGCTGGACGTCCAGCAGCATTGCCAGAGTGGAAGGCGCTTGCCTGTGCTTCACGCTTCAGGGGTCGACTGGCCGAACGCTCGACGACGTGTCGGCGCCCGGATTGACTCGACTCGGAAGCGTGTGCCCCGAACTACGGGGCGATTCTCCGTCGTGCTTGGTGGACAAGCCGCTCACCGAGTCGAAGCAAGCTAGGAAGTCCGGCAAACCCCAAGGGCCGCGCGTTGGGAGTTTGTTTCACATCCTCGAGGTCATCGAAACCCACGGTCCGATACTCGCTCGCCCGTTCGGACAAGTGACTGCACAATCGCTCGAAGCGCTTGATTACCGTCCGATCGGGCAACGCGTAAGGCAGCGGTTGCTTCCGCCTGGTCAACAATTCGAACCCGTGCGACACGATCACGAAAGTGCCCCAGCCGAGACGCCGAGCTTCACGGAGCGCCCATCGCATCTCCCGGTGCGAGACGGCACAGAGCTGCGCGTGTCGTCGGTGTCCCGGATAGTCCTCGAAACACGCAATGGGCACCTCCACTACACCGTTGATCGAACGTGGCTGGATGAGCATCCCGTCCGCGACGTCGCCGAGCCCACATGCAGCGTCCAAGTAAGGGAAGTTGTAGCTTGAGTCATATCGCAAGCCACATGTCGCAAGTGCCGTCAAGGTGTCCGCGTTCGCGCCGTAGTTGCCAGCTCGAAACGCGCTCACTTTGGTAGCCCCCGCAGCCCGAAGATTTTCGACGGCTTTGGCGAGAATGGTGACTTGTTGCTCCAAGGAGTAGTCTCGAATGTTCGTAGCTGGCTTGAGGTCGGCGAATGGCGTCTGGAGCCACTCCAACCACTCAGTGTGGACGTGTAGTTGAACCTCCTGGCCGGCCCCCTGGAGCAGCCCGACAATATCTGCCAGCGGCCCCAGCCCTACCTCGCAAGCAAACAGGGCCTCGACGAAGAATACTGCCTTGAGCCCATGCTGAGCCAGCACCTGCGCTTGATAGCCGACACCGAAGCGGCCAGCAGGCGTTTGACCCAAGATGTCCCGGGCAATGTCCCCCTGCAGTAGGCGCTGACGCCAATCTGGGCATCGCGGCCAAATTTCCGTGTCGACGGTGATCATGACGTTGAGCACTTCTCGGGTCATTGCAGCCCTTATAGATGACCGCAAAAGTCCGCGCATAAAGATAATGCTCGCGAAGGACGAGCGGAGACAGGGAAACCAGCCCGGCTTTCTGGCCCGCCCTTGCCGTGTGCAGCACAACGTTTCCCGCTATTGCGATTTGTTCGTCCTTCGTGAGATGCCAACGTTGCGTCACGACTGTCGCGGTCAGCCCGGTTGTTTGGAGTGAACCCAGTGAGTAAGGAATCGAACTCTAGCTTTCCTGTTCTTCTGGTAGGCATCACGGTCTGCGGCGCAGTTCTGCGGCTGATCGGCCTCGAAAACCAGTCATTCTGGTACGACGAGGTGGTAAGTGCCCAAATCTCGCAAGCTCCATTGCTCGACATCCTGAGCGGGCAGCGCGGCGACCTTGGGAATCCGCCCTTCTACTACTACCTGCTCGGCGTTTGGCGAAGAGCAGTCGGTTCGGGCGACAGCGCACTCAGATGCCTGTCGGCGTTGCTTTCTGTCGCGTGCATTCCCGTGATGCACGCCGTGGGCAGGCGCCTGTTTGACGACCGGGTTGGCATTGTTGCAGCCGCAGCTCTGGCGATTTCACCGTTCCATGTGTACATGGCACAGGAGGCCCGAGCCTTCGCTTTGGTGTCGTTCCTTGCGCTCGCGTCGACCCATGTCTTGCTTGGTGCTGTAAGGAGTCCGGAGGTTCGCTGGCGTTGGAGCTTGTACGCGCTGCTCGTCTTCCTCATCCCGTTCTCTCACTACTTCGGCTTCTTCTTTCTGGCTGGCCAGTTTGGGTTTACGATGATGGTTGCTCGTAACAAGGCCGCGCTCAGGGGTTATCTCATCGCGGTGGCGTTGGGCGCGCTTGTGTACTGCACCTGGCTCCCCGCCTTCTTCAGACAGCTGTCGGCCGAAAACAACCTGGCTCGCTCCGCAGATTCTTGGTACCTCCATGTGGCCGCCACGCCCATGGCGTTCAGTGTCGGGACGGTGCTCTTTTGGAAGTCCGCCGGAGCTCTTTGGCGCGTGGTGGCGGCTGGGACCGGCACGCTGGTGCTCGGAGGTGTCGTGCTCGTCGGACTCTGGCGCGCGCGAAGTCAAAGGGAGTCCGTCGCGCTGCCGTTCGCCAGCTTAGCCACCACCATCGGCATTCCGTTGTTGCTGTCGGTCACGTTGTCTCCGCTCTACAACGTGCGCTACGTGTTCCTGGCGTCGCCATTTTGGCTGCTCTTTGCGGCGGTGGGCCTCGTTAGCTTGGGTAGACGCATGGCGATTGGAGCGGGTGCAGTGTACGCGGCAGCCGCCACTGCCGCGCTCTTCATCCAGTACACGACACAGTTCAAGGACGACTGGCGTGGCGCTTCCCGGTGGCTCTCTTCGCGCGTGGCAAGCGGCGCTCTTTTAGCGTTCTATCCAGACATCGGAGAGACGGCGTTTAGTTGGTATTCTCCCACTGGAGCAGGCGCGATTCGCTTGTTGCCTCCACCGGATGGCAACGCAGTGTTCTGGGGAACCGATCACGCCGGGGGCATTCCCAAAGACGTCAGCAGCGATCTCGGCGGCGACGTCTGCTTGGTGATGTCGGACGAACCCGACGACTACTATCGAGAGCAGTTCGAGCGTTACCCAAGTACAGCTCGCACATCGCAATTCGTCGGCGTCGAGATCGAATGCGCCAATCTGGCAACCGAAGCCGCTGGCTCGAAGCATTGATGCCACGCGAGTAGCGGTGCTCAGCCGCGTCACGGGTCCGGCATGTGAGATGTGCTAGAGACGCTCTGTTCGGCAATGTGCCGGCGGAAGAAGAAAAGCTCCAAAACGGCAAGGCCGGCGTGGTAGCGTGCTTTTGCCATTCCCTACCGAGTCGCTGACGCGACTTCAAGCGCCTCCTCCGAGAAGCAGACCGTGTTTTCACTTGTCGGCACTATCATTCTGGTGATCTTCAGCATCGTTAGGCCGTTCGACGTTTTCGCGGAGATGCGAGGCCTGCCGATCCTTCACCTTGCATCCGTGCTCGCCATTCTCGGCTACCTGTTAGACTTGCGCACCGGCCTTTTGAGCGCTCGCATAACGCCCGTCGTGCGACAAGGACTGGTGTGGATGGGCTGGATGCTAGCGGGCGTACTGGTTTCCGTTCCTGGCGAATTCGTCGCCGACCTTGTCGCCTTCCTAATCTTGTTCGTCGTTTTTTACCTCGTAGCGGCATGCGTCCAGTCGGTGGAAGTATTCGGCCGGGTGTTGGGCACAGTCGTACTATGCGCGCTGTGGGTGAGCATTGTTTGCGTACACCAGTCGCACCAACCATTCCAATGTGTGGTTTCACCACCGGATGAGGATGTCGAAGAACTCACCGGGGTATCGTGTGATAGCCGCGACGACTGTGGGGATGCCTTCAGTACCTGTGCGCGCGTGGGACTGCTAGGTATCACGTCCTACGGAGGACGCGCCCGGTACACGGGGCGGCTAAAAGATCCAAACGAGGTGGCGATGTTCGTTGCGGCGTCAGCTCCGTTGGGGTTCGCCTGGGCACGACTACGGCCTACTCGAACGCGCAAGACTGTCGCAGCCTTGAACGTTTTGTTGGGAGTAATTACTGTCATCGAGACGCAGTCCCGAGGGGGACTCCTCGTACTTGGCATTGTGATCGCTCAGTTCATGGTGCGAAGGTTCGGCGTTCGCAAATCTCTGGCGTTCGTACCCCCGGCGCTACTCGTCATTGGCGTCATCGGTGCTGCAGCGACCGAACGAGAGGACGCCGACGAGTCGAGCGACAAGCGATTGGGCTGTATGCTGTCTGGAGTCAACATGGTGATGAACTGGCCAATCTTTGGAGTGGGTTACCGCCAGTTCACGCAGTATCATGACCAGACTGCACATAACGCATACGTGCTGGCCGCTGCCGAAGGCGGGTTTCCGGCGTTGATCTTGTGGGGACTCGTCGCTCTCAAAGCATTTCAGTCGGCACGGTTGGCGGAGAAGTACGCGCTCGAAGCGCCGCATCGAGACGTTGGAGCTTACCTTCGAATGGCGCTCATTGGTCTGTTCGTGGGCATCTTCTTCCTCTCCTTTGCCTACCACGAGCTGTTGTGGATCGCTTTCGCGTTGTGTTCTGCGTTTTCGCTCGCAGTGGTGGGCAATAGGCTTGAGCTTTTGAAGCTTCGCGTTTCCGAAGTGGCCTGGATGTCACTTGGCGGCTTCCTTCTCCTCCTCGCCATCTACATTCACACGACCTCCAAGCTATAACAATTGACGGCCGCGCGGTGACGTGAGTCAACGACACGCAACCGCGACGAGGTCACCTGCGCGAGTCTTCGCCGCGCAGGGAGAAGGACTCGCGAACAGGTCACTCAGCAGCGCAGCGACGCGATGGCTCTTGCCAGGCCTCGCTGAGCACGCGACCGTTCATCACTGTAGGCACTGGAATGTCGAGCAACGAGAGTAAGGTGGGTGCAACGTCCAGGTTGCTGCTCTCGGCGATTTCCACACCATGCCGAATGCCTCTACCCCACAAAACCAGCAGACCGGTCGGGTGGTGATAACCTTGCTTGGGTGTGGGCGTGTCCATGGCAAACAGCTCGTGGACGTCGTAGCCGTTGGCATCTGCGTTGGGCGCCCCGTCGAAGTAGTAGCGCGGCCGTCCAGGCTCAGCCAAACCTTTCGGTGTAACGGTCAGTATCTGATCTGTCTCCTCAACGCTGATCGCGGGGCCTGCTTCGTGCCCGCCGCGACGGGCCGCCTCGAGCAGCTGACGCACGCGTGCACGCTCGGCACTGTCGGGGATCTTGACGTTGTACTGGGGCACCATCGTTGGCACCACTTCGGTAACGCCTCGAGCGCCCACGATGTCCAAGGTACGCTGTAAGTTCTTAAAGCGCACGATAATGCGCCCTTTGGGATAACGCTCCGTTACATAGGGCTGTTGGCCCATGCTGGAGGCGAGGACAATGACCGTCTCGTCCCCCACGAGCTTCATGAACTTGCCCAGCAGCTCATCACAAACCTCATAGCCGTACTCGATGGCCGCGCCGTAGCGCGCTTTCTCTTCGGGAGTGGCGCGCACCAAGAACTCACTGTCATCGTATGCACGCCAGTAATGATGCATGTAGTGCGCGGCGTGGTTCGTGTGCCAGGTAGCGAAGTCTGGCTGGTAGCGACGATAGGCTTCGGCAAAGAAGTCGTAGTTGATGAATGGTTGAAGCGCGACCCTCTTCCAGCCAACGTGCTTATTCAGCCGCTCTTCGACCAATTGACGCGCCACCCGGGCGCACGTGCTTGGTTTGAGCCCTAGCTTGACCAGCTGAGCACCTTGTGCGAGCATTTCGAACAGTGATTGCTGCTCCGCGGCGCGAGCATGGACCTGTGTGTAGCGTCGATTGATAGCTTGCACAGGCTGCAGCTCGGGCGGGAAGGTTTGATTGTCGGGAGCAAATGGGCCCGGTACCACAAACCCTGGCAAGGGAGCCGGTGGATGTGCACCGATGCTGCCGAAAACACCGACACGTCGGCCCGCTTCGGCCGCGTACTGCCAAGTGCACTTGGCGGCTATCGTGTGAGAGTCTTGCCCCAAGACGGAAGCCCCATGTTGGGAGCGCGGCACGCCGGTGTGCAGCGTGATCCACGTAATCCAAGGATCGAGATAGGGTGGGCGCTCGTCCGCAACCGGAGACGCCTTCGTCCCTCCCGCACACATAGCTGCGAGATTCGGCAGCTTGCCCTTCTTCATCATCGGTTCGGCTACCGTCCAGGTGATCTCGTTGAACTCGAGCAAAAGGACTTTACGGCGCACGGCTGTCGACACGTTCCACCTCAATTGAATTGGTTACTGGAACCGAACTATAGCATGTGGGGCACGGCGGTACAACCAGCCAGTTTGTCTCACGCCGCACGCACTTGCCGAGTCTCAGTAGCGCCAGCATAATCTGGAACGCACGAGCCGAAACGCAAGCCAAACCCACGAAGCATACTCACGCACGATCCAACGCAACACCACCGGAATAGGAGAATGCTCCTGCACGCCGTCAGCGATTACCACAGGAATGGGAACAAACCCCTGTCGGCGCAGCAAGAAGCACGACCGCCGTAAGTGAAACGGCTGTGTGATGACCAATACGCGGCGACGGTTCTCGGTGCCGAGGATACGCTTGGCCTGCAGGGCATTTTCCCAGCTGTCGCGTGACTCACGGTCCACTCGGATTGCCCCTTCCGGCACCCCACCACCCAAAGCCCACGCCGCCGGCCCGAACTGTTCCGCTTCGGTATCGTCGAACCCGGGTGGACAATGGCCTCCAACGAAGCACAACACTGGCGTTCGACCCTCTCGCCACAAGGCTATCGCGGTACGCACTCGCTCCTCGGTTCGCATCGGCAGAGAGCCATCGGAGTTGATGGGACCGCCCATGATCACCGCCGCGTCTGCGGGGCCCTCGGTTCCAGCCGAGGTTACACTAAGGGGGACGCTCACTAGACGGAGCAAAGTCCGTGTGCCGGAACGTATCAATTTGAGCATTGGGCTCCGATGTAGGCGCTCACCAGATGAACGACCACCAACCTGCAGTTCGCCGCAGCGCTCAGCCATCACTCAGGGGAGTCATCCGGCGTTGCCGCGCAGGCGTCTCAAAAGCTCAAGGCCGGACTTCGGAGCAAGTATCCGCGCGAGATGGAACAGCACGCGCGTCTCCTTTGGTTCCAAGCGCATGGCGCTCCACAAGTGCGTAAGCGCCAGGCCTCGGTTCAATTCGGCGTAAGTGTAAGCGGCGTCTTGATGGAAGTCGACCAGCTGGCTGACAATCTTGGACTCCAAATCTCGAAGCTGCTCGGCGTGCTTCACTCGCGTCTCCTCCAACACCGTGATGCGACTAACGGTGGAAGTCGCCGACATAACACGCGACATCTGGTTTGGATGTCTGCGGTAGCGAAGTAGCGGGGTATTCACGAAAGCCAAGTCGCCAACACGTGACAGTCGCGTGATGTACTCCCAGTCTTCTGCACTGGTTATTCCTTCTCGCAGCTTCCCCACCTGGGCAACCGCGGAACGCCGCATCATCATGGTTGGTGGATGCATGAAATTACCAAAAATCAGCCGGCGCCAGACGTCGCCAACGTGGATCTCGTACGTTGCACCCGAAGGAAACCAGGGAATATTTCTCCCATCAAATTGCTCACGATGCGGGAACAATTCACTCAGCCCGTAGCGAGCAAACTCAGAATAGTAGGCCGCTGAATGAGACTGGTCGAGGGGCCTTCCTGATACGTCAATCGCCGCAAAGTCGGAGCCAATCGCCGCAACGGCAGGATTGTGAGTGAGATAGGCCGCCTGCACGGCGATGCGCTCCGGGACACACAGATCATCGCTATCCATCCACGCAATAAACTCACCGCTCGCCAACTGGAACCCCATATTGCGCGCGCCAGGCAACCCCTGGTTTTCCTGCCTGTGGTAGATTAGGCGACCTCTGTACGGCTCAACCACACCCGCCGTATCGTCCTTTGAGCCATCGTCAACCACAATGACCTCCAGGTTTTCGTACGTTTGCGCGAAAACCGAATCTAGGGTCGCGGCCAAGAATGGTGCGGCGTTGTACGCGGGAATTACGACAGACACGACCGGACCTTTACTCACGAATCCGCTCCTATCACGCGGAGCGACGCCTGTCGATGTGCCGAAACCAGGCCCACTGAGTACCGTCGAATCGCCGCCAGGCGCGTCCACTCCTCTCGCTGTACTTTCCGACGCGCCGCTCAACCCGAAGATCAGGGGTTCACTGTTTAGGCATGACCCATGCGACGGTCGCAGCTCAGCGTCGGTTCGGGAATTTTGGGCGTGGGTTCAGTTGTCGGGCAACGCCAATCATCTCTGACAATGGAGGCCCCATACTGTGTTAAGTTCGCAAATCAGGTGCAACGGCTAAAAGCGCATTCGCGGAACGTGTCTCCCCCCGCCGCCAGTTCGGAGGTGCCGGAGCTCTCAGCAGACCCGTCGGCGAATAGCTTGCTGTTCACTCCGGCCTTGATACGGAAACTGGTCATCACCGTGGTACTTTCAGTCGCGATGTACTCTATCTGGCTGATCGTCGCTGACGTCGGCGCAATCGCGAAAGCCATAGGCCAGGTGGAGCTCCGTGCATTCCTCGCTTCGCTGGCGTTCGCTTCGGCGAACTACGTGCTTCGATGGGCGCGTTGGCACCTGTACTTGAACAAGCTTGGCATGGGCGTTGGCAAGCACGAAAGTATGTTGGTTTTTGCGGCAGGCTTCGCCATGAGCGTGACTCCAGCGAAGATGGGCGAAGTGCTCAAGTCCCTGTTGTTGAAGCACACTCACGGTACCGCGGTCGCAAAAACAGCCCCCATCGTCGTGGCCGAACGAGTGACAGACCTGGTAGGGCTCGTATTCCTCCTGGCTCTGGGTTCACACCGATTACCGGGCGGTAGTGCCGTGCTGGTCGTGGCGTCAATGCTCACGGTAGCCGTCCTGGTGGTTTGCTCTCACGCAAAGGTCGGCAATTGGTTCCTGCGCTGGAGCGCCAAGCTGCCGGTGGTTGGTCGTTTCGCTCAACGACTCGAAGAGGCCTACGAAGCGTTGCTGAGCATCAGCTCTCCGGGGATCGTGGTCCTAGCGACTATTTTGTCCACGGGGGCGTGGTTCAGTCACTGTCTTTCGTTGTTCACTTTGGCCGACGCAATAGTGCCGGTGTCGTTGAGCATATTGGATTCGTGCGTGGCTTATTCGCTGCCACTGCTTGCTGGAACGCTCGTGTTGATCCCAGGCGGCCTCGGGGCGACCGAAGCATCCATGACGGGTCTCGGGCTAACGTTGTCCGGCGGACAATTAACACTCGCTCACAGCTCGGCGTTGGTGTTGCTCACTCGTTTGGTCACTTTTTGGTGGGCGATCCTACTGGGCTTCTTAGCCTTGTTCGCTTGGCGCTTTGCTTTCCAAACGCGCGGTCAACCATCGCAGACTCAGTAAGCTCACCAAGCCGGGAGTGGCCAGCACCAGGGCGACCATCACGAACGGCAGCCGGTACCTGCTGTTTGAATAGGTAATGCCCGCGACGACAACGGAATACGCGGCATACGCAAGACAGAAAACGAGGTTCGGTTGGGTTCGCAGTGTTGAAATGCTGCGCACTACGTACCAAAGCGAGCTGCAGACTAACACGCAGTACAGCACAAGATCTGCCAGCAGACTGATTGCCACGATGCGAGAAGTCTGCTGCGAAACCAGCCCAAAGTGTGGCGTCACGAACTTCCACATCTTAGCCGCGGCCCGCTGAACGAACGCAAGAGGTGCCTGCTTTATGTAGCGCACGGCGTCGCGCTTGCAGGTGTCCATGGCAACGAGTTCGTCTTGGCCGTCGGGTTGAGGGCGTTTGTTCCACGGCACGCCCTCGGGAATCGTCCAATGGAATTCGTGGACATTGTCGTGCGTGGGGTTATTACCAATGTAGATGTTGATCCATGGATTGGTCGATATGGGTATAGGCCTATCGAAGACAGTATAGTTGCGTAGGGTCCATGGCGCGATTGCGAGCGCTTCGCACGCAGCAAACACCGCGAGGAACACCAGACGCTGACGCCAACTCGCCTTGAACCGAGTCACCACGAAAGTGAACAGCAGCAATAGAGGAAGGTAGTACACGACCTCCCGAACCAGTGCGGTTATCCCGCACACCGCCCCAGCTACCGCAAAGCGGGCGAATGACGGCCCAGTCAGACAGCGATTCACCAACCAAAGTAGCAGGGCGAACAGTGGAAGGAATAACCCCTCCGAGAACATTAGGTCGGGCAAACGAACGAACCAGGGAGAACCGGCCGCAAGTGCTGCGCCGACACTAGCGGCGCTGGGTCCGAACGTGTCCCGGCAGAGCAGCCAGCAAATCGGCACGGTGGCCGACATGGTGACTACCATGAACAGCTTCAGACCAACGGGCTGGTCGAGCCCAAGCACCATCGCAATGGAGAGCCACGCTGGGTACCCCGGTGGTCGATACGCGAACAGGTAACGCTCCATGAATCCGTCACCGTTGGCCACGCTCGTCGCAATGTCGACGAAGTACTTTGCATCCCCGTGCAACGGAGTGTTAACGCCCAAAGTAATAGTAGTCGCAACGGCTAAATAGAAGGCCCAGCAGACCCACAGTGAAGCCCGTGCGTGGGATGCGAGCCAGCCTTCAAGCGCTGAACTCGGCTCCTGTGGGTGCGCTGCGTTCTCCACGTACCTATGTTCGCTGAGCAGCATGGCGGAAGTCAACAACGCTCCCGGGCCAAGCAAACGCTCAGGGGAAGCTTTCTCGCGCTGCTGCACCACCCGCGCGCCAGGCGAATGCTCACGCCCTAACTCGATGTGGGTGCTTCGCGGACGCCGGATCCGGCCGGTGACTCAGCCCAACACCCGACGCGAGGTGTGAACTCTTGCGTCGTCGCGGTTGTCAACCACATGGTCGCTCACGAGGAAATGTCCCATGGTGATACATGTGATGCAGTTCACACGCCAACATTCCAGCACTCACTGATCATTCTAGTATGGCGTCATCCCTCGAAAGAATCACCTACGTATCGGTCTGTGCGTACCGATCGAGAGGAGATGACCCAATGGCGGCCAACCCGACCCGAAGCTATCCTTGGCGGAATGCGTATCAGATGGCTTCCGCTGTTTGCCACTATTGCGGCCTTTCCTGGCTGCGCACTGCAGGGCGCCGTGGGAAGTTCGCCCGAGAACCCGGCTGGCCCCGGTGGCGGTGGGTCCGAAGCGCCTGGAGCCACGACGCCCTCGTCTGGAGGTGCTAGTGACAGCACTCCTAACGGAACCTCCGGCGGGACGGACGCGATTCCTCCAACGGACATCGTCATCCGTCCAAGCGAGGAGACAGCCCCGTCAGCAACCATGCGCCGTCTCTCGGCGTTCGAACTATCGAACACCTACCATTCGCTCTTCGGATTCGCACCGGAAGCGTTGGCTTCACTACCCCCAGATAGCACTGGTTACGGTTTCGATCGCGTGGTCAACTCGCAAACTATCAGTCTCGCGCATCTCGATGGTTTCAGTGCCTCGGCAGCTGAAGTGGGATACCGCTTGATCGCCGAACAAAGGCTCGACGATTTGGTGAGCGAGTGTCCGGATGAGATCCTTCCTCCAGCCGTCTCACCCACGACCCAGACTGTCGTTGGTGCTGCGATGACACTGTTCCCTGGGTGGGCGGTGATAGCGACAGAAGGAGAATCGACGGTCGCGGAACTGCTGTACTCTGCCGAACCAGCTGCCGAATACTCCTACTCGTTCCCTGCACCGGGCCAGTATGACCTGACGCTCAACATCGAGGTTCAGGACGACCCGATTAGGAACGTCGCTTTAGCTATGAATGACGTCGAGGTGACTCAGCTCCCTGGATTCGACGGCAAGACATCGCTCGAGTACACCCTTACCGTCCCCACCGCGGGCCCAGCAACCATCCGGTACAACCTCATAGGTGGCGCGAACACTCGGCTCTTGATCGAATCGTTCGTCGTGCACGGCCCCGCGGATACGTCCACGGACGTCGGCGCTCGCACAGCCTGCGCCAACGCGCTGCTCGACGACCTCGGACCCAAGGCCTTTCGACGACCGCTCACAAGTGACGAGCGCGCGAGCCTCTTTGAACTCTACGAAACCACTCTCGAAAACAGCGGCTACAGTAAGGCGCTCCAGCTTATGTTGGAGGGAATCTTGACGAGCCCGCACTTCCTCTATCTCGTGGAAATGGGAATTCCAGTGGATGGGGCCGGAGGCAAGCGTAGACTGACATCGTGGGAGGTAGCCGCCAGACTGTCGTACGCCATCTGCGAATCACCGCCGGATGAGGAGCTGGCGACGGTTGCCGCTGACGGCGGACTCCAGACAGCTGACGCCGTGTACACCCAAGCCCTTCGCCTGATGGGTAGTCCGTGCGCGAAGAACAGCATTCGAAGGTTCTTCACTCACTGGTTGGGCGTACAGGGATTGCACTCGCTCACGAAGAGCCCGGAAGAATACCCCTCGTTTGCTCCCGACGTTCGCGAGGGCATGGTCGAAGAAATCAATCGCTACATTGACGAAATGGTTTGGACGGATAGGGCGTCCTTGAGCACTTTCGTGGGTTCGCCCAACTTCTGGCCATTGTCTGCGGTCAGTCCTGTTCACGGCGTTACGGGGGATGGCAAGACGTCGAAGCCGTTTCCTGACGGTCGTCGCGGTATCCTCGGTTTGCCCGGCGTCTTGGCCGCCCACTCGGCATTCAACGAATCCAACCCCGTAAAAAGAGCAAAGCTGGTTTTGCAGAGGTTTGTTTGCGAGATGCCACCACCACCCGGCGTCGTTGTTGCACCGCCACCGCCCAGCAACGACCTGCCAGAACGCGAACGGTGGCGCCAGCACTCGGAGAGCGAAGGCTGCAAGTCATGCCATCTCCTGCTCGATCCAGTTGGATTCGCTTTGGAAGGTTTCGACGGCATTGGTGCGGCTCGCACGGAGGTTCACGGTTTCCCCGTTGACGCCCGAGGTGGAATACCGGCCATTGGTATCGCCGACGGAGAATTGGAGGGTGCTGCAGAGCTCGCCAAGGCGGTCGCTGCCTCAAACAAGCTTTCGTCGTGCTTTGCGACTTATTGGTGGCGATTCGTGATGGGGCGCCTCGAGGTGCAGGGCTCGTCAGACGATGATATCATCGTTCAGCTCGGAGACGCGTTCACCCAGCACAGCATGTTGGATTCGATGGTAGGTGCCTTCCGCTCCGAAGAGTTCCTGCTCCGCAGTGAGGATGAGTAATCATGATTAAGAGTTCGAAGCCCGTTCGTCGCGACATACTGAAGGGCCTTGGCATCACCGCCGCTGCATTTCCGCTGTTGAACGGCCTGCTTAGACGAGTCAGCCAAGCTCAAGAAGGAGAAACACGGCTCCGATTCTGCGTGATGTTCACCGGAAACGGTCAATTGCCAGAGCATTGGATTCCGGGCGGCAGCTCCGACGACTTCACGTTATCACCGGTCCTCCAGGCAATGGCGCCGCTCAAGTCGAAGCTGTTGTTGGCCCGAGGTATGCATGGCGCAGGGGGTCACGAGGGTGGCATCAGCGGCACGCTCACGGGTCGACCCGGTCCTACTGGTGTAGCCACGGGCGGTCCGAGCATCGACCAGTTCTTCGCCAACGAGTGGCTTGGTTCGACTCCACTCCCGTCTCTCGAGTTGGGAGTGTTCCCAGAGAACCGACCCGAAGATCAGACCTTCTACTCCAAGTCAGGCCTGCCCGTTCCTGTGATTGGTTCCCCGATCGGAGCCTTTAGCAAACTCACGGGTGCCACCAATCTCGATCCGGCTCAAGCAGCTCTCAATCGGTCGTTGAAAGGGAGCGTTCTGGATGTAGTCGCCAAGGACATCGGTGCGCTACAAGGGAAGTTGGGCAGCGCATCGAGATCCCTGCTCGACGAGCACCTCAACCTGATCCGACAGCAAGAACAGCTACTTCAAAATCCCCCACCACCCGTCACGTGCGACTTCCCTGGACAGATCGTCGATTCACCAGACTTGCTCCAGGCCTTCGATTCGCAGAATGCCAACGCCATCGCCGCGCTGAGATGCGGCATCACACGGGTCGTCGGGATTCGAGTGGGCGGTTGGGGTGGCATCGAGTCTGGCCACTACGACGTCCTGGGAGTAACCAACGGACACCACGACACTGCTCATGGTGGTGGCACGGATCCAGGGCCAAACCTCCTCAAGATCAACGAGTACCATTGCCAGCAGTTCAGCAAGCTGGCTCAAGCGCTAGAAGCGGTTCCTGAGGGGGACGGGACGCTGTTGGACTACACCATCCTCCTGTGGGTAAACGAGTTCGGCTTGGGCAATTTCGACCACGACCGCGCCGACGTACACGTGACGATGGTTGGTGGCAGCAAAGCTGGCTTCAAGAACAACCACTACGTGCAGCTTCGCGATGTCGAAGACCAGGATTTCCTCTACACGTTGGCCAAAGTCGTTCGACCTGACCTCGAGAGCTTCGGAACGCTGGGCAAGAACGTGTTGGACGACCTATTAGTGTAGCGACCGACGCGGAGTACCAGACACGCTACGGGCAACTTCGCCTTCACCGTTCCATCAACAGCTTGCCCAACACGGGAACCGGCTCGAGTTGCTTGACTGCTTCACGGTACTCACCGATCCTTGTCTTTCCTTTGGCAGCGCAAAGAATCACGCCATCCATCGAATCGGCGATGATGGAACAGTCCGCCGACCCCATCACCGGTGGACCATCCACGATGATGTATTGGTACTGTGAGAAGCACAGCTGACGCACTGCCACTTCGAAGCCGACCGCCAGCAAACCTGGGGAGTACTGAGCCGACGAATCGACCGCTATGACGTGAAAGTTGGGAGCGCATACTGCTACGGCGCGGAACGGTCGAGTTGGCGCTTGCCGAGCACTCTTCAACCACTCAGTAATACACATCGGTGGCGTGAACCCAATGCGTTCCGCGAGTACGGGACGCTCGAAGTTAGCCTCGACCAACAACACCGAGCTAGCTCCTCCTAGAGCCAAAGCCAGCCCCAGGTTGAGTGCAGCAAACGACTTGCCTTGGTTCGCCCCAGGGCTCGTAACCACGATGCGACGTGTGTTACCCAAATGCTCGACCTGCCGCGCGAGTAGCCGAAATGCCGTCGCACAGTTCGAGTCCGGGGCGGTCGCTACTGGCAGCTCGAGGGGACTCTTCAGGGCCGCCACAGGCACTTGCGCGGCAACAAAAACTCGCTTGGAGGCCGCTTGTTGGGCGTCCGCCGTAATGTGGACCGGCTGAACGGAGCCTACCAGTGCCAGTTGCTGGTTGTGCGTCTTAGGTTCACCTGAACGACTCACTTGGATACTCCGGGAGCACGAGGAATGGTTCCGAGGATGGCTCCTTCGTTACCAACGCTACGCAAAGTCTGGATGCGAAAGATGCGACTGTCTATTAGAGTCAGGGTCAGAGCCACGAGCACCCCGACGACGATCGTTCCAGCAAACCCTTTGACGGCAGTACCCAGTCGGCCCCGGGCCGAAGGCAACTGGGGTTCGTACGCTGCGTCGAGCGTTACTATTTGGCCGCTACCGGCGAGCGAAACTAGCCGTACGATGGTGTCGGCTTGAAACAAGCGCTGCCCGATGCTTGCGTGACGCTCTCGAGCGTTGGCGACGTCGCGTTGTCGGCTTGTCCATTCGGTTTCCAAGGCGACCACGGAATCGACAAAGCCACCCTTGGGTTTGGATGCTGCGCTGGTCAGAGATCCGTTGGCCTCGACAAATGCCAACTCCGCCTTGAGTCGCCTCAGTTGCTCATCGAGCGCGGCCTTGGCTTCCGGTGTATTGGTGGAACCGACTCCACTGAGATCCGGCAGTTGCTCCCTGCGCGCAGACTGTTGCGCCGAGGTCAGCTCCGCCTGCGCTTTGGCCAACTCGGTCTTCCCCGTCTGCACGTCCGGGTGTGCCTCCGTAAACTGCGCACGCAGCTGAGCGAGCCGTTCTCGCGCAGTACTCACGACGCGTTGGGCGGCGTCGATCCGCTGCTGATCCGCGGGAACAATCCGCGTCTCGACGGGCGGTGGCGCACCGGAACCTGATGCGTTCATGGTCGAAAGGCGTGTCTCGATGCGGGCAACCTGACGACGCAGCGCAACCGCCCGCGATTCGCCGGGCACCGCGTCGCTCGCTTGGAGTCGCGCGCCAATTCCTCCCCCTGGTCCGCGGTCCGCTTGCGCAAATTCGGGATGTGCAGCGATGAACGATGCCAGCTGGGACTCTTTTTCGGCGAGTTCGGTACTGGCTGCCGTGTACTGCTTGTCCAAGAAAGCCTTGGTCGCTTTCGCTTCTTCGACCGAGTCGACCACAGGTTGTTCCTTGAATGCCTTTTCAATGCGGTCGAGCACCGGCAGTAGCTTGGACTTGTCGGTCCCAGAGTACGCGATGCTAATCAGCGCTCCGCCGGGTGGTAGCGAGATCGAAAGCTCCGAGCGCAATCGTTCCGCTGCAACCGCCAGCCCTTGCACCCGAACGACATCGGGGTAGAGGTCTAGATCCTGAACGATACGTTCCAAGTTCGTGCGCGTGATGACCAGCTCACGATATCGTGCGCTCTTGTCCTTCCACGTTTCAACCCGCTGCCGATCGACTATCACCGATTCAGGCGTGACGGTGTTACGGTACATCAGCGTTGTTTGGGCCCGGTAAATGGGCCGCTGCACGCGAGGCAAGGCCACACCCGCGCCAATACCAAGCACGACGGAAACCAGCAGGATGGGCCAGCGGTGAAGGACCCGCTTTGCAACATCAACGAGAGCAGTGACGACTTCGCTGGTCTCTTGATACGCCTGTGACATTGACGACTCAGCCACCTGTGCTTCTCCGTTTCACGCTGCGCCGTTCTAGCATGCTTTGGAACCCTGGGTTGGCAACATATCCTTGGCCAAAGCACCCTAACCCCAATCGACGCAGCGAGTCTCCATCGTAGGCCCTGAAACTAAGCCCACCAAGGGCCAGGCCGACGACTGGGAGAACTCCGAACAGTGTGGTGAGGGCAACGAGCGTTGCCAGGTCAAGTTGGCTGAAGCGCCGTGGCGGCGCGAGATGTCCGCGGTCGACGATCTCGTAACCGAGGCTGCTCGCGTCGCGCTCAAAGTCTCGACGCAGCACGCTTTGCGAAGCGTTCCTATTCGCCGCCTCCTGCAGTGCCGACAACTGGGCTACCTCGTTCTCCAAGTAGTGGAGACGTGCCGAGTAGTCAGCAGCACCGGGTCCGGGCGCGGGCGATTCGAGCCGAATCCTTGCCAGCTCGGCTTCGCGTTCCTTAAGGCGTTGCGAGATTCCAGCTTGCGTCTCGAGCGCCAATTCACGCTCCATTTCGAGACCTGCCGTTCTGTTCCGATTCTGGAAGCTGACAACGTGCTCGGCGAGAATCCTGGCGCCGTGTAGGGCCTTTTCTGGTTCCTTGGCGGCGAACATGAGGCCAATCCGCGTGTGCGTGTAGAGGGAATTCGGAGAGGTTTCGTAGTACACCGAGATCCTGATTGAATCACGGAAAAGGTCCAACCCCATGGGTTTTCCCCCTTGTGTGAGCCCCAGCCTGACCCCTACTTTGTCAGCTAGCTCTACGAGGTAAGTGTCCGCCAAAGCAACCCCCATGATGTACCGAGTCAGCTCGCGAGTGGAAGGCGGCGGCCCCACGTTGAAAGCGTTGCTTTCCTCCACGTCGATTACGACCGTCGACGTGTAGAGCGGCACCCGCCTATAGACGACGAAACCAGCCGCCACTGCCGCAAGTATGCTCAGGAACACGGCAAGTTTCCAACGCCGACGCCCCCACCGTACGAGGCACTGCAATTCGTCCCACGCGTCGGCGAACGTGGGCTCTTTCGGGCGAGGCGTCTGGGCAACTTCAGTGGCCAACTGGCCCCTCCAGTCGCCAGCTCGACATCCGCGCGCGGTGCACTTCACCGGCCCCCTCGGCAAACAACACAATGGCCTCGATATTGGACAGGTTCATGACCCGACGGCGCGGGCCACGCGCGATTTCGGCGACGGGAATGCGGAATTCGTTGCGACCCGGTACCACCGTCAACTCCCGGTTGAACCGATCGTCGTAGTCGTCGGAGTGGCCCTCATCATGCACTCGAATCTCCAAGGCGAACGGCAGGGTTTCATCCGAACTCAGTGTCACTACCAGGGTCTCGTAAAGAGCCCAGTTGCCGGAAGGGGGCTGCACTTCGAGCCCCGGATAACCCTTGCCAGGCCACGTTACTTCTGCTTGCCATTCTTCGCCTGGACGAGGTTGGAGGAGACGCAGCGTTGCGCCTTCGTTGAGAGAGATGAACGGCGCCTCGGACGAGCTGAAGTCGGACAACACCGGGAACCGCTTGGCTCGCTGCAGCACGACCCCAAGTGCGGCAACGGATGGCAACAGTGCGACCAAGAGCAACAACGCCCCCCCCAACGCTGCAATTCTCGCGAGTCGGGAGCGGCGGGCGAATCGAACGCCAAGCTCGATTGCCAAAGCGCCGATCCCCCCAGCCATGTCAATCGCGACGTCTGTGAGGGACGGGGAACCCGGCCCGTAGCGCTGCGCAAACTCCAAACCTCCGCCCAACGCAAACACGGCACCGGCCGCCCAAGCATAATGATACCAGGGTCGCGGAAGCCACCGGGTCAGCAGGCGTCGCGACAGACGCAAGCTGACCAGCGCCGCCGCCCCGCTGAGCACTACGTGTAGCAAGTTGAAAATGTTCGCCCAAACCTGACCCCCCGCGCGGTTGACGGTCATGAGCACGACGGCCAGCGCCAGACCAATCACCGTCCAAACAGAGGCTTCGAGCAATCCGGTCAGCACTTCCACACGTCGCTCGAGGGCCGCAAGCCGTGCCTCTGTGACCAACCCAGGCTCGTGAAGCTCTGACGACGATTGGCTCACCACGTGGTCACTTAGGTCCGAAGTCCGAACACACGGTCCAGCCGCAGAACCTCGAACACTCCGCGCGGCTGCCCGTTCACGTTCTCCACAGAGAACGCACCACCGTACTCGCGAACGCGCTTGAAAAGCGAGACCAGCCCACCGACGCCGGTGCTGTCAATCTGGTCGACGGCGGCGAAATCCACGACTACGCGCAGCGGACGCGCGCTCACTATCTCGTCGAGCCTCGGGCGAATCTCGGGCGTCGTGTTGACGTCGAGTGCGCCTCTAATCGTGACCCGTGTTTCGTCGCCGCCGTTTGTGACCAGGAACTCCATCATCCCACTCGCGAAAGATTGCGGGGTTGTTTTAGCGTAATGCGAATCCTTATACTACGCGAAACCTGAATCGAGGCCCTCAAAACTGTTCGCGAAGGGCGGTTTCCGTTTCAATTGAAAGAGCGACGCCGCTAAATAGGGGCCCGGTAGGATGATTTTCCCATGAGTTCAGATTCCTACCCTCGGTTCCTGGCCCAATTGGAGTCCAGACTTGGGGGCACCAGCAACACCGCCGACTACGTCGAGATACGGAATCGAAATGGCGGGGACGTGATGCGCCGCTCACTGGCCAATCAAAAGCGGTTGCTCATCGGGCGAGGTCCCGAAGCCGACCTGCCCTTGGCTGGTGGAACAGTGTCGCGCGCCCACGCTGAGCTACTATTCGACAGCCATGGGTTGTGGTGGGTGCAAGACCTGGGCAGCACCAACGGCACGTTCGTCAATGGGCAGCCCGTCAAGTCCCAAGTGCTCAGCTATGGAGACGCGGTGGGTGTAGGAGACTACTACCTCGTACTAGGGATTGAGACGGAGTTCCTGAAGCATGGCGGGCACCAGCCTTCATCCGTTCAGCCAGCGTCCGTTGTTCCCCCAGCCCCCGAGCCCTCGCGCCCCGTTCAATTGGGGTTCGAGCAATCGGTTGCGGCAAGTGGGTTTGTATCAAGTTTACAGCACATAGCACAATTCGAGCGGCGGCGTCAATTGCTGTGTGAATACGCGTCCAGCAATGAATTCGCCTCGAACTTCAGCTGGATCGTTGAGGTCGCCAACCCTTCGGACGTGAAGCTAACGGTCGGTCGGGTGCCGCAACGCTTAATCACTCAGCAATCTCAATCGGTCAACCTTCTCGATTTTCCGTCAGAGGCGCGTTCGATCCAGGATTGGTGCAAACGCCACGCCCCAACTCTACTTCTAGCGCGTGGCCCGCTTGCGGTGCGCTCGCGCGAGAATCCGCACGATCGAGTGGTGGTCTGCCCACTCTCCAAGTCCGACGACCGCGCAGAGCTGTTGTGTGTCCGCCTGGGCCCTTCCCAGAACCCAGATTTCTGGCTCGATCCAATCGCATTCGTCGTCGACGGAATGCAGCGTAGCGACGAGTTGTGGCGGTTGCGGGACGACTTCCAGCGCACGTCTAAGCTTCAGTACGAGTTCAGCCTTGCGAACCAAATCCAGCAGAGTTTGGTCCCTAACACCACGCGATTCAAGGGCCTGGAAGTCTCGTTCAGCTTCCAGCCATCGCGCTCGGTCGGTGGAGACTATGTCGATGTGGTGCGTCTGAAAGATGGTCGCATTCTACTGGCCATTGCCGATGTTTGCGGAAAAGGTTTACAGGCAGCGTTGATAAGCATCAGCCTCCACACACTCATCCATGTCCTCGTAGACGTCTCACCGGACCTGAGCTACATCGTCCGTAGTGTAAACCAACATCTAACACGCTACTTGCCAGATCATTCGTTCGTCACAATGATCGTGCTCGCAGTCGACGAAGAAACAGGACAAATCGAGTCCATAAACGCGGGACACCCGCCTGCCTTGCTGCTCAACGTCGATGGAACGTTGCGGGAACTTCAGGTCGCCAAGAACGTACCGCTCGGAGTGATGGAGTTCGAGCCCGAAGTGGAGTCTTTCACGATGACTCCACAAGAGCTGTTGTTCATGTACACAGATGGTCTCACAGAAGCGCGTTCGCCCAAAGGCACGTTACTTGGTCAAGACGGCTTACGCGCACTGTGCACACGCATGTTCCGCGAAGCGCCAGGGTCGGACTTGGACATGCTCAAGTCGCGCTTCGAAGCTAGCGTCGGCGACTACGAAGGCGCCTCGGTTCCGAGCGACGATCGAGCGTTTCTACTCGCCCGGTTGGTGGATAAGGCGCGAGCGGAAGCCAAAGTCATGGTCACTCTGCGACCGCCGTCAATGAGCCCGAAGAAGGGTCGCTGAGGTTGACGACGACGCCTCACGCAGGGACGACGAGTCGCTAACGACGACCCAACGACCGGCCACGGCGTTTGCGTTAGGCGGCCGCCTCAGGGCCTCGTTCCGCGGAACGGACGAACGGACATCGATACGGCTTCTTCCCGTGAGGCCCGCGAGCAGACAGGATCGAACGTTTGATGGCTCCCGCT
>CBINDO010000111.1:0-21904 GCA_966249405.1 uncultured bacterium
AGCATCACGACGGAGAGCAGCGGCAGCCGCGTCTTGGCCGCGCCGAGGTCGCTCACGCGCTGCGCGACCTCCCGCGGCGAGAAGGCGTCCAGCCCGTAGATCGTTTCCATCCGCGACGTCCTTTCAGGCGATCTTCATCACGACCAGCGCTCTGGCCATGGCCTCCCACCTCGCGGCGCCCTGGGTTGCTCGGCACGGCGGCGGTCTGGCCAAAACCTTCTACGCGGCCTCGGGGGCGCTGCTGCTGCTCACCTTCGGCTGGATGGCGGTAGCCGCACTGCTCGAGATGTGGTCAGGCACGACGCCGAAGCCGCCCGCCAACGGCGACTGACGCCCCACGGCGCGGAGTTACTTCGAACGGTTGCGGCGATGAACACGCTCACCAAAACGTCGCTTGCGGCGCTGCTGCTCATGCTCGTTGCCGTCAACGTTTGGTACTTCGCCCGCGACGCCTCCGTGGTCCGCGTTCACCACGGCAAGACCATGGGCTCCACGTTTTCCGTCAGCTGGGTCGAGACCACCGCGCACCCGGCTCTGCCGCAA
Organism: uncultured bacterium; assembly: GCA_966249405.1. Classification (GTDB taxonomy): domain Bacteria; phylum Myxococcota_A; class Polyangia; order Polyangiales; family Polyangiaceae; genus SZUA-265. Next base: position 544 of record CBINDO010000111.1, read on the forward strand.
CAAGTGAACGGGTTGCTCGAAGACCTGAGCGCCCTCACGTCGACCTACGACGCCAACTCCCAGGTATCGGCCTTCAACCGCGCCGAGACGACGGACTGGTTCGCCGTAGCCCCGGACGTCGTCGAAGTCGTCGCGATCGCGCAACGGATGAGTGAGCTCAGCGACGGGGCCTTCGACGTGACCGTCAAGCCGTTGGTCGCGGCGTGGGGCTTCGGACCCGGCGCGGCCCAGACGCCGCCGACGGAACAGGTGCTCGAGGCGGCGGCCGCTCGCGTCGGATTTCGACGGCTAGAGGTGAGACAATCGCCGCCCGCGTTGCGCAAGCTGGTGCCCACGCTCGAGCTCGATCTGAACGGTATCGTGCCGGGGTACGCCGTCGACCGGATCGCGGCGTTGCTCACGGCCAACGACATCCGCGACTACTTGATCGACGTCGGCGGTGAGCTGCGGGCCGCGGGGAAGAAGCCGTCTGGCGCGTGGCAGGTCGCCATCGAGGCCCCCGATTCCGCGACACCAACCGCCGACAGCGTCTTCGAACTTCGAGACACGGCGTTGGCCACCTCCGGCGATTACCGGAACTACTACGAACGCGACGGCAAACGGCTGTCCCACACCATCGACCCGCGTACGCGTCGCCCGATCGAACACCACCTCGCCAGCGTTACCCTGTTAGCCGCAACTGGTGCCGAAGCCGACGCTCTCGCGACTGTGCTCAACGTGTTGGGGCCCGACCGCGGTCGCGCCTTTGCCGAACGCCACCAACTCTCGACGCTGATGCTGGTGCGCGTCGCTCCCGGAGTGTTCGAACGTCGGCAGACGGGCTGGTTCGTCGGGAAATGAGACGGCGCGCCGCGTCGCGCCTGCGACGTCGGAGCTCTCGGTGTCCTCCTAAGACTGACCAATCGGAATAGGTGACTTGACATATATGAGACAAGTCTCATAATCTCCCTCATGTCCCTAAGGCACGCCATTTTGGGCTTCTTGTCCTTGTGTCCGCTCAGCGGCTACGAGCTTCGAAAGCACATGGACGAGTCGACGGGCCACTTCTGGTCCGCCGATCAAGCTCAAATCTACCGCACACTCGCGCAGCTGGTGACTGATGGTTGCGTCGACGTGCGCGACATTCCGCAGTCCGGCAAACCCGACCGCCGCGAGCATTCGATCACGGCCGCCGGTTTACGCGAACTGGACGCATGGCTCGCTTCACCCATCGGATACGCGCCAGCGCGAGAGGCGTTCCTCGTTCGGTTGTTTTTCATCGGCAGGTTGGGCCTCGACGCTACCCTGTCGATCCTCGACGCACGGGCCGCGGAGGCGAGCAACGTAGTCCGCGAGCTCGCGGCGTTGCGCGACGAGGTCTCACGAGAGCTGCCCAAGCACATCGACCTGGCGCAGCAGCTGAGATTGGCGACGTTGGACAACGGCCTGCGCCACGCGCGCGCTGAGCTCGACTGGGCAACGGACCTATCGACTGCATTGAGGAGCGGACGTGTCGAAAGCTGACCTCGCCAAAAGCCCCAAACTCGGGGTGCTCCTGTTCGGCGTAAGCGTACTGTGCGTCTCGACGTTTGCCGGGCTCTACATAGATACGAACGACTCACCGTGGGCCTTGTTGTTCGTGATGAGCCCGCTCCTCGTGTCGATCATACTTCGACTGACACGTGACGGCTGGGCGGACGCTGGCCTGCGGCTGTCCGGCTCGTGGTATTGGTACGCCGCAGCCGTGCTCGTTTTTCCTGTCCTGGGCGCGTGTGCGTTGACGTTGGGCCGGGTCGCGGGGGCAGTTCAGTTCCACGACCAAGCGGCGTCGAATTTCTTGTCCAAGTTTGTGAGCTTGCTTCTGCCGTGCACGTTGTTCGCGATGGGCGAAGAATGGGGATGGCGAGGTTATCTCGAGCCCCGCCTGTCCGCACTTGGGTTGTCTCCCAATCTCCGGCATCTCGGGGTGGGGGTGTTGTGGGCGGTATGGCACGTCCCCTACATCCTCGCGTTGGGGCCCTCGTACACGCCGTTGCCCCTGCACGTTCAGCTCCCGCTGTTTCACGTCGCTGTCATCGCCATGGCGTTCCTGTGGGGCTTTCTTCGCGCGCGAACCGGCAGTGTATGGCCCGCGGTTTTGGGCCATGGCGTGGCCAATGCCCTGGCGTTTCCGCTGCTCGACGCCAACGTCGTCCACATTTCGAACCCGCTCGTGTTTGCGGCTCGACCCGAGGGGTTGGTGATGTTGACGGGCTTCATCGGCACCGCGTTTTTCGTCGCGCTGCGCGGCGATGCCTCCGGTGCGGCGAGTCCCGCCAACGGCTCACGGCCTCGAGCCGCGAGCGGCGACGTTCCTCGCCGTCAAAAATAGTACAACGCTGCTAAGTTACCGAGGAAGATCTCCCATGGACCTTTGCCGCCGTAGGGGCCGACCTCAGTGATCACGACGCGGGCGCTGTCGGTTTCGCCAAGCAGCGTGCCAGTACGTCGCTGTCGCGACACCTCGCGTGTGAAGCTCATGCCGATCCCTGACTGGAGGCTCAGCTCCGGGATCCCGATGAAACCAAACTGAATCTCGGCACTCAACCTCAGCGCAGCGTCCCACCGAAAGAGCGACAGGCCCAAGCTCGTGACTGTTGCGCCCGCACCCATGTAGCTAATCTGGGGGATTAGCTCGATGGTCGTGTGTTTGGTGGACGTCAACGCAATCGGCAAGCCCGTCTTGACGTAGAAGGCGCGCAACTTCGCCAATTGGTTGGACTCGCCGTGCACGGTGACGTTGAAGTACGAAAGGCCAAGGTCGATGCCTATCCGCCGCTGCGGGCCAAGCCACCAGCGTCCCTCCAGAGCTGGCACGGTTTCATTTTCAGACGCGCTTGTCTGGTCCGCCGTCCCTTGTCCTAAGTCAAGGACAGAATCGACCCGTACGCGCGGCTTCCTGATCGATCCTAGCCCGAACGCAACCGACCCGACCGTGAGGTGATCCGGTAGGACCGCGGCTTCCGCCTCGCCGCTCGCCGCCGCGGCTGGCTGGGCCGGCCTGGGTTGCGGCGGGGTTGGGGGCGGCAGGTACGCCGGTTGAGCATTGTAGTTGGGCGGCGCGCCAAACGCAGGCGCTGTGGGTTCCAGATAGCTAGGCTGCGTTTGAGGCGGCTGTTGCCCCGCGGCAGGCGCTGTCGGCGGTACTGCGGGTATGGGCACCGAAGCCTCGAGCGCTGTGCCCGATGGTGCGGTGGGGGCCGACGACGTTGGGTCGGCGACTGCCGCGGGATAACCGGGGAACGAGCTGGCAGTCGTAGAAGTCGGTTGGGCGACGGTCGTCTGCGGCCAACCCAGAACTCCGAAAGCGGCTAGAACCAGCTTTGCGAGGGTAGCTCCGAAAGTCACCCGGCCGCCGTTGGACTTCCCGCCCAGCCCCATTGAATTCATGGCGCCCGTATACTCCTGACGCGCGCTCGGTAGAACGCCTTTCAATCGCCCGAACCGAAGAAAACGAGGACCCCAACGACGACGGGGTGGACACGAGGCTCGAACCTCGTGTCCACCCCGTTTCAACCGTGGCGAACGGTGGGGCCGTCAGCCTTCAGTCGCATTCACCGGTCGCGGCTACCGATACGCCAGCCGAGTTTGCCGCACACGCGTTGCCGTACGTTTGGTCGTCACAACCGCAGACGGGGTCGTACTCCTCGGTGCACGCTTCGGGGATCACTTCGCACACGCCAGTTTGGTCTGCTGCGCCGCACATGGCGTCGATTGGGTAGTTGCAGAACTCGCCTTCCGCGCATCCGCCGCCCAAGAGGCCACCGCAGGTCACGGGGGCACCCGCGTCGCCGCACTCGCCGTCGGCAGCCACCGACACGCCAGCCGACGCCGCGTCACACGAGCTACCGTACGTCTTTCCATCGCAGCCGCAGACCGGCATGTACACGGCGGGGCAAGCTTCCGGACGTGGGGAACACGTTCCGGTCGCGTCGGCGAAGCCGCAGATTGCGTCCGGCGCGTAGGCGCAGAACTGATCCTCGGGGCACGTCAAGCCCAGTAACCCGCCACAGGCCTCTTCGGTGGGCTCCGTCTCGCACGGACCTTCGCTCGCCACCGCGACGCCCGCAGCGTTCGCCGAGCAGGCGTTGCCGTAGGTGTTGCCGTCACAGCCGCAAACCGGAATGTATTCCTCGGTACATGCCTCTGGGATTGGAGCACACGTCCCCGTCGCGTCCGCGAAACCGCAGATCGCTTCCAACGTAAAGTTGCAGAACTCACCTTCGGAGCAGGTGTCACCGAGCCGCGCTCCACACGCGGTGCCGGAGGGCTCACCACACTCACCTTCCGAAGCGACCGAGACGCCTGCCGCCGCGGCGAAGCAAGCGTTGCTGTAGGTCTTGTCATCGCAGCCGCAAACCGGCGCGTATTCTTCCGTGCAGACTTCGGGAATCGTCTCACAGATTCCGGTCCGATCCGCCGCACCGCACGTAGCGTCGAGCGGATAGTTGCAGTACTCACCTTCGTCGCATTGGAGAGCTGCGATGCCGCCACAGTCTCGAGTTGGCTCCGTCGGATTGCATTCGCCCACGCTGGCAACCGAAACACCCGCCGCGTTGGCCATGCATTCGTTGCCGTAGGTGTTGTCGTCACAGCCGCAAACGGGCCGGTACTCCTTGGTGCACGCCTCCGGGATCACCTGACACACGCCCGTGCCGTCTGCTGCGCCGCAAATGGCATCTATCGGGAAGTTGCAGAACTCGCCGTCGGCGCAAGCGAGGCCGGTGAGGCCGCCGCACGCATTGTCCGGTTCGGGTTCGCATTCGCCCTCGCTCGCAACGGACACGCCGGCCTGGTGCGCCGAACACGCGTTCCCGTACGTCTCGCCATCGCAGCCGCACACCGGATCGTATTCACGAGTGCACGCTTCCGGTTTGGCGACGCACGTACCTCCACGGTCGTCGGCCCCGCACGAGGAGTCACTCGGGAACTCGCAGTATTCACCTCGCGCACACTCTTGCGCGCCGCGCGTGCCGCACACTCGAGGCTCGCCTCCGCCGTCTGGAGGCGGGTTGACGACGTCACATTCGCCTTCACTGGCCACAGATACGCCTGCTGCCGAGGCGAAGCACGCGTTGCCGTAGGTTTTGTCGTCGCAGCCACACACCGGGTCGTACTCTTCGGTGCAAACTTCGGGGATGAGTTCACAGGTGCCGGTCATGTCCGCGGCACCACACGTGGCCTCCAGAGGATAACTGCAGTATTCTCCTTCGCCGCAGCCCATACCCAATTGGCCGCCGCAGTCTTGACCCAACGTCGAGCCTTCACACGCGTCGAACGACGCGACCGAAACACCGTTGGCATTGGCTTCGCACGCGTTGCCGTAGGTCTCGTCATCGCAGCCGCAAACCGGGGCAAAGATGGTCCTGCACTCCTCTGGCAATGGCTTGCATACGCCGGTCGCGTCGGCCGCGCCGCACATCGCATCTTCAGGGAAGTCGCAGAACTCGTCGGACGCACACGCGTGGCCCGTCAAACCGCCGCAAACCTTGGAGTCGTGACCGATGGTCGCGATCTCGCAGCCTTTGGCACCCAACAAGCTCGGCACCACCGTAAACAGGGCGCCTGTTATCCAGAGACTCCAACTGCTTCTGGGTCTTTGTGAGCGCAGGTTCGGGCCATCGTCGTGAGATTGGTTTTCGTAGGTCATGTGCTCTCCTTTGATATGTTCATGCCAGTGAAAGCCGCGCCCATGGGCGTGCTTCCAGGTCCCTCAGCTTCAGTGGTGTGGACTCGAATGAATCCGCGCACCATCATGAACCCGTCATAACTATTCGAGAGAAGCTCTCAGTCGTTCGCGTTCCTTGACGAGAACGCCACGTGGAAAGCGGCGTTCGTGTTCGTTGAGCCAGCGCGCCGCGGCGTCCTTGTCGTTGCCGCGCGATGCTAGCAAAGCGCGTTCGATCGACGTCTCGTGACTCAGCTGCAACTCGTTGGTGCTGGGAGTCGAAGTCGTCGATTCATGTCCCACCGCCTTGGTGCCGCTCGCTCGACCAGATGGTTGCTTGGGGCTTGGGGCCTTGCTCACCGGCTCTGTCGCTTGCGGTGAAGAGGTGGCGGACCGCCGATATTCGGTTGTCCCACCAAGTGATAGGGCCTTCGATGCCGAACTCGGTTCGACCGCCGCTCCAGTTGCGATTGGCGGTGCGACGTTGAGGTCGGAGGCGCCCGAGCCCGTCGACGCCGGGCGTTGGGCCCGCGCCGACGACGGTGAGCTCGCCAAACCGGTGTTCGGAGAAACCTGTATCGACGTCGGGGTTGCGGCCCATTGGTTTACGATCGGGTACGCCCCTGCCGCCAACGCAACACTCACGACGGCGAGTTTGGCGCCGGTCGTGGACGCCGCCCACGCCGCCACCAATGTGCTGCCTTTGGTGGTCGTCGTGGCGGTGGCTGCTGCGCCCAGACCGGCGGCAGCCGGCGCGCTCGACGACGCTGATTTGACGCCAGCCGCTGTTGCGGCTTTGGCAAGGTCGGCGGCGGCGATCGTGGTCGCGACCGCTAGCCCCATGGTCGCGAGTTTGCGCCGGACGCGAGCCTCGTCGCGCTCGGTGGGTAGATCTTCTTTGAGCGCGTCGAGCAGTGCTTCGTGGCGCTTCTGCGGCTCGGTCATGGCTTACTCCTGACAGCGGTGGGCTGAGGTTGGGTGAGCTCCTCCACGGTCTGCTCGAATTGCTGTTTGGCGAGGCGCAGGCGCGAGTACACCGTATTCAACGGCGCGCCGGTCACTTCGGCAATTTCGGGAGCGGACATTCCCTCCACACATGCGAGGACGAACACCTCACGTTTGGTATCGTCCAACGTCGAAAGCGCTCGCTGCGCAAGCGCCAGTTGTTCGTGTTTCTCCACCTCCGTTCGCAGGTCGCCATGGGCGCGATCTGCACCCTGGGCGAACGTCTCGGCGGAGTCGGAGATGATGCGTCGCGCGCGGGTTGCCGCCGCGGTGCGATGACGACGCGCGACGTGCAACGCGATCGCGTATATCCACGTGCTGAGTTTGCTGCGGCCGTCGAATTCGTGGAGCTTGCGCGAAACCACTAGGAAGACCTCTTGGACCGCGTCGTCAATCGTGTTCGAATCGACGCCCAGGCTGCGCATGCACCGCCACACGTATTTGAAATGGTCTTGATAGACCACCGCGAAAGCGGGGACCGCCGGGAACGAGGGCTCTCGTTCCCGCGACGCGAGGAGCATCGCTCGATCCAAGGTGTCGCTGGGCATTCGGCATGAATCGCCGGTGGGCCCCGAATCCGTCACCGGTCGGTCCACAATATCCGCAAAACCGCGGCCGCACCTAGGCGTGGCAGCTGGTACACGACTTGCCGAGAATCCACCTCGAACCGGGGGCGCGTCAGCCCCAGGCGACCCTGGAGGCCAATCTCGGCGCGAACGGCCGACTGCGAGAGCACCAACGCCGCCAGCTCTAGTTCCGGCGCGAGTAGGCCGACCCCGTCGCTGACGGGATCCGAAATGCCTAGGCCCTCGGCCGAGATCCAATAGCCGGATAGACCAAGAGAGACCGCGAGCCATGGGACGGGGAGATGTGACGCGCTCGCCCGCACGCCCCACACCGTTTCTCTCAGGCCGAGCCGCTCCCGAACCAACATGCTACGAGGCGGCAGGAGCCGTAAAGCCAGGTGACCGCCCCAACGGTTGCGCGTCACACCAGCGAGCGCTTCGAACCCCACGTGAGGACTCGGCGAGAGGCCAAGGAATGCGGCGCCGCCCACGCCGAGTTGGAGCGCTAGCGGCACGTCTGCCGCAACGGGCCGACTCCCATCGCCGTCCTGTTCGCGCGCGACCTCACTCGCGTTTGTGCGGCTGAGCGGGGCGTCCGATGTTCGCGAGGTGAGCGGCGTTGGCTGTGAACCAGCTGGCTCCGGTGCGGCAGCGCGATCTGCTTGTGTCGGCTGGCTCGGCGTGGGTGACGTCGCGCCCAACTCGGCCGTCGTGGCGTCGGTCTGGAGCGGTGGCGTCAGCGGTTGCTTGGATGCCTCGGCGGTGAGTGCGTCGGCAGCCGGTGTTGGTGCTGTGCCTTCCAGCTGGCCCAACGTGGCCGCAATCACGACCGCCGTTCGGAACAGGGTCGCGCAATCGCTATCGACGACGACGCGGCGCTCATCGTTCGACGTGAGCGTCAGCTCGTAGTTTTGCGGGTCACGACGCGAGATGGTGACTCGAGAAACCGCTAACGGAGCGCTGGCAGGACCTTGGAGGCGCGCAACTTCGGACAGGAACTCTTGTTCAGAGCCGCATTCGGGCGGGACGTCGACGTGAACGGCGTCCTGTGCGTGGGCAACGTCGTTGGCCCCGGTCAGCGCAATCAGCGTGCTGGTCGCGACGAGCCATCGCGCAGCGCGCTCGCGCCAACACCGGGCGTGACCTGACCGAAGCAAAGACATGAGGTGCGAGACGCATATTGAGACACATCCGCTCGACCTTGGCAGTAGGAATAAGAGCACGTCCTCGGACCCAAGGCCGTGTCCAACGTGATGGGTGAGGGTTCGAACGCAAACCAGCCGAACGACGACTGCGCGGATCGCGAGCGTTTTGCTGCCGCAATGGGTCTGCGGCAATGAGGCGGAATGGTGACACGATGGCGCGCGTACGGTAGCCGATTGGACGCCACGACAAGCGTGCCACCGCGCGCCTGTCGCTCCGTCGTCCAACACCGCTTGTTGTGTCGGCTTGCGCGCGACGTCGACGAACCGCGTCGAAAACGAAGAAGGGAGGTGCCATGGGTGGGGGCGCCTCCCTTCTTCATTCGCACGATCGGCGTCAACGCCTAACGGATGCGCGGCAGGCCGCGCTCCGTCGCGCTCAGCCTTCGCCGTACAGGGTACGCGTGGCGGTCTCGAACTCGGCGAGCTGCTTCTGGTAAACGGCGGTGTTGGCGGCGTTCGGCGTGGTCACCTCCGACGACAACTCCACGAACGGCTCGCTGACTTCACTCGCCGTTACGGGCAGCCCAGCCGCTTTGCTCACCGTCCACAACGCTTGCAGCGCGCCACCCAGTGCGGCCGACTCCGGCTCGACCAGCGCGCGCACCTTGGCACCCAACACGTCGCTCAAGATTTGACGCCACAATGGGTTCTTGGAGCCGCCTCCGACGACGCGCACGTCGTCGACCTGGAGCCCGAGTTGTTGCATGCGTCGGATGCCGGACGCCAAACCCAGCGTCGTACCCTCGATGGCGGCGCGGAACAGGTGTCCAGCGGTCAACATCCCAGGGCGGAGTCCGAGCAGCGCGCCGGTGGCGTGCGGCAAGTTGGGCACGCGTTCACCTACGAGATACGGTAGGAAGGTGACGCCACCACAACCCGCCGGGACGGCGGCGGCCAGTTTGGTGATGGCTGCGTGGTCCAGGCCGAACGCGTTGCGCACTTCTTCGGTGACGCCGGTCACGTTCATCGTGCAGAGCAGCGGCATCCACGCGCCCGTCGAATCGCAGAACGCCGCGATTTGACCCTTGGGGTCGACGATCGGGGTTGCCGAGTAGGCGAACGCGGTGCCCGAGGTGCCGAGGCTCACTACCGCAACGCCCGACTTCGTGGCGCCGCTGCCGATGGCGCTCAACATGTTGTCACCGCCACCCGGTGCGATCGGTGTTCCCTCGGGGATACCGAGCCACTCGGCGCCGGCCTTGCTCACCGTGGCTGCCGGAGCGTCCGCTTGAACGAAGCTCGGCAACCAGCTCGGCAGCTGTGGGTCTACCCACTCGAGCAGCGGCACGTCGAACGCGCGCTCCTTGGGACGGAACCCACCAAAGCCGGAGGCGTCGCCTGCCTCCATGAACAACTTCCCGCTCATCAAGAAGTTGATGTAGTCGTGTGGGAGTAACACGTGTTTGACGCGCGCGAAGGTGGCGGGCTCCTTGCGTTTCATCCACAACAACTTGGGCAAGGTGAAGCCCGACGGGATCGCGACGCCAGCGCGCGCGCTGAGCTCGGCAGCTTCGTCTGCGGTGGCTGTGTCGCACCACAACTTGGCGGCACGGATCACTTGCTTGTCGCCGTCGAGCACGACGCAGCCGTGCTGTTGGCCCGAGACACCGATGCCCCGGATCTTGCTCTTGTCGAGGCCGCTCGTCAGCTCGTTGACGACACTCGCTACCGCGTCGCGCCAGGTGTGCGGATGTTGTTCGGCGGCGCCAGCTGGCAAGCCTTCAATCAGGCCGTAGTGTTTCGCCGCCCGGCGCACCACGGCGTCCGGACCGCAACGACTCACGTCGAGCAAAATGCCTTTGGTGCTCTGCGTTCCAACATCTAAACCGATGTACAAGCCGTCTGTTGCGGGGGATTGGGCCACGTCGTTCTCCTACGAAAAGGTTGGACGAGCCTTCTAACACATCGGCGGCGGCGGGGCGCCACGACAAAATGGGTCGCTTGGTGCGAGGCCGGGCGCCAAGCGGCGCAACCGCTGGGTGTCATTCGGGAAGTCGTCCTCCAGCGCGGGAGCGCGGTCACGTCGTGGCCGCGCCGCAAGGGTCTGGGCCCGGCGAGTTGGGGTCGAGCAGGGCGCCCGGGAGCGCACGAGGCCCCACGCTCGTTGCACGCCCGCGGGCGGCAGGAACCGGTTCCCCCGGGGGTACGGCGCGCGCTGCCGAATCCGGTGAAACGCGTGCAGGGGTGGGCGTGAGCCGTTAGGCGACGCCGAGGTGCTGGGCCCAACCCCAAACCGGAAACACGGACAGCGGAGATGCCGGCGTTCAATTGGCTTGGTAGACGACACGACACGGAGCTTCGGGCAACGGCGAGTACACGAGCGCCGCGGAGCATGGTAAGGTCGCATCCCGCGGACGCGCGTCCCCGAGCTGCCATGCCGAACAAACTGCTGATCTTGTTTGCCCACCCCGTCCTCGAGCGTTCCCGAGTCAACCGTCGTTTGCGCGACGCCGTGAGTGACTTGGAGGGGGTCACCGTGCACGACCTGTACGAGGTTTACCCGACCTTGGACATCGACGTGGAACGTGAGCAGGAGCTGTTGCTCGCGCACGACGTGATCGTGCTCCAGCACCCGTTTTATTGGTACTCGGCGCCGGCCATCCTGAAGGAGTGGCAAGACCTCGTCCTGGAACACGGTTGGGCGTACGGGCGCGAAGGTCGCGCATTGGTTGGAAAAACGACGCTCAACGTCATCACTACCGGTGGCCCCGAGAGCGCCTACCGTAGCGATGGCTACAACCGCTTCACGCTCCGCGAGCTGCTCACACCGTTCGACCAGACCGCCCATCTGTGCGGCATGCGTTTCCTGGCGCCGCTGGTGGTGCACGGCGCGTTGCGCATGGCCACCGACGCGGATGTCGCACCATACGGAAAACTCTACCGTAGTGCCCTCGAACGACTGCGCGACGGCAAACTGGATCTAGAGCGCGCCGGTCGCGCCGAGACCTTGAACACACTGCTCGACGAGGTGGGACGATGATGCACGGTGCGTTGTGGTTGGCGTTCGTCTTCTTGGTCGCGGCTGTCGTGTTCGTGCCGATTGCCAAGCGAGTGGGGCTCGGTTCGGTTCTGGGTTACCTGCTCGCTGGCGTCGTGATCGGGCGTTTGGGGCTGGTGCCAGAGGGCGGCGAGATCATGCACTTTGCCGAGTTCGGCGTGGTCATGATGCTGTTTTTGGTTGGGCTCGAGCTGCGACCGAGTCTTCTGTGGGGGCTGCGGCGGCCGATCTTGGGGCTCGGTGGCTTGCAGGTGCTCGGGACGACGTTGGTGTTCGCGGGGGCCGCGTTCGCGTTGGGGGTGACGTGGAAACCGGCGCTCGCCGTCGGGATGATCGTCGCGATGTCGTCGACGGCGATCGTGCTCCAGAGCCTGAGTGAGAAGTCGCTGCTTCGGACACCCGGTGGCCAAGCTTCGTTCTCGGTGTTGTTGTTCCAGGACATTGCCGTAATCCCGATCTTGGCGATCTTTCCGTTACTCGCGTCGCAGCCGGTTTCGGTCGAGAGCGCCAGCTCGCGGCCCGGCTGGCTATCGGCGCTCCTGATCTTGGGAGCGGTGGTGCTCGTGGTGTTGGCTGGGCGTCATCTCGTCAGACCGGCGTTTTCGTGGCTGGGTCAGACGCGGCTGCGCGAAATCTTCACGGCCGCGGCGCTGCTGCTCGTGATCGCCATCACGTTGCTCATGGAGGCTGTCGGGTTATCGCCGGCGCTGGGCACGTTCTTGGCGGGCGTGGTGCTTGCCGATAGCGAATATCGGCACGAGCTCGAGAGTGATATCGAGCCGTTCAAGGGGCTCCTGCTCGGCGTGTTCTTCATCTCCGTGGGCGCTCAGATCGACTTCGAGTACATCTTGGGCCACGTCGGCTTGGTGGTGGCGTTGGTCGTGGGCGTAACGCTCGTGAAGGTCGGGGTACTCTACACCGTCTCACGGTTGTTCGGGCTCGACCGCGCGGCGCGCTGGCTGTTCGCCTTTGCCTTGAGCCAAGTCGGCGAGTTCGCGTTCGTGCTCATCTCGTTCGGCACGCAATCGCGGGTGTTCGACGCGGAGCTCGCGACGCCGCTGGTTGCCGTAGTTGCTCTCACCATGGCGATCAGCCCGCTAGCGTTCCTCGTCCTGGAGCGCGCGGTGTTGCCACGTCTCACGCGCACGACAGCTCCCGAGCAAGACCACATCGAACACGAGGACAATCCGGTAGTTATCGCGGGTTACGGCCGGTTCGGCCAGATCGTGGGCCGCATCCTACGCGCCAATGGCATTGCCGTAACGATCCTCGATCTCGATCCGGAGATGGTCGACGTGCTGCGCAAGATGGGGATCAAGTGTTACTACGGCGATGCGTCACGTCCCGAGCTGCTGCACGCCGCGGGCTGCGAGCGTGCCAAGCTGTTCATCCTCGCCATCGATGACAAGGAGCAAGCGACGCAGATCGCCGAGACCGTGCGCAAACACTTCCCTGCGTTGAGGGTCCTGGCCCGCGCTCGCGACCGCGCCCATTACTTCGAGCTGCGTCGATTGGGGCTCACCGAGGTATATCGAGAGCTGTTCGGAAGCTCCTACGACGCAGGCATCGAAGCGTTGCGGCAACTCGGGTTCCGGGGTCACACGGCGTTTCGATTGGCGGCGCGCTGGCGGCGTCGTGAGCAGGCGGAGCTCGACGAACTGGAGAAGGTGTGGGGCGAAGGTGAAAACGCATATTTCGCAGCCGCGCGTCGCATGCGAGAGGAAGCGGAGCGGCTCACACGTTTGGACGGTGAGCGCCGTCAGCAGGCGGTGGACGCCGGTTGGGACAACGAGACGTTGCGCGCCGACGTACAAGACCAGCGGCCCTGATCCAAGGCGGGGTGCCGCGAGTCTCGCTCAGCGGCGTCGATTACCGCCGAGCAGCGAACCGAACAGGCCCCGTGTCAGCTCGCGCGCCAACGTCGACCCCACGGAGCGCGCCGCGCTCTTGGCGAAGGTATCGACGATCCCCGGGTGACGCCCGCCACGGGGGCCTGTGCGGCCGAACAAGATCTCGCCCACGCCTCCCCACGTCGAGTCATTCGAGGTCTCGACCTCGGGCTGCTCGCGCGGCGATGGTGACGTCTTGGGCTGCGAGCCAGGCGAGGCTTCGCCGACTCGCGCGCGCTCTACGAGCGTTTCGTATGCCGATTCTCGGTCGATCGTTTTTTCGTAGACCCCGGCCACCAAGGAGGTGTGTCTCACCGCGGCGCGTTCGTCGGCGGAGATGGGGCCGATGCGGCTCTCGGGTGGCAAGATCCAACACCGCTCCGTCACGCCGGGCGTGCCGTGTTCATCCAACAACGACACCAAGGCTTCGCCCACGGCCAGCTCGGCGATCGCGGTAGTGACGTCCAGCTTCGGGTTGGGACGCATGGTTTGGGCCACTGCCTTGACCGCCTTTTGATCTCGCGGCGTGAACGCGCGCAACGCGTGTTGGACGCGGTTCCCGAGCTGTCCCAACACCGTCTCGGGAATGTCGAGTGGGCTTTGGGTCACGAAGTACACGCCAACGCCCTTGGACCGGATGAGCCGCACCACTTGTTCGATCTTTTCGAGCAACGCTTTCGGTGCCTCGTCGAAGAGCAGGTGCGCTTCGTCGAAGAAGAACACGCACTTCGGCTTCTCCGCATCTCCCTCTTCGGGCAGCTGCTCGAACAACTCGGCTAGCAACCAGAGCAAGAACGTCGCGTACACCCGCGGCGTCTGGAGCAACTTGTCTGCCGCGAGGACGTTGATGACGCCGCGCCCCGAGGTGTCGGTTTGTAGCAGGTCTTGCACGTCGAGCATCGGCTCGCCGAAGAACGATTCGCCGCCCTGCTGTTCCAATTGCGTGAGGGCGCGCTGAATGGCGCCGACGGACGCCGGTGAGACGTTGCCGTAGCGAGTTTTGATTTCGGCGGCGCGGTCCGCGACGAAGCCGAGCATGGCGCGTAGGTCTTTCAAATCGAGCAAGAGCAGACCGTTGTCGTCCGCGACCTTGAAGGTGATGGTCAGCACCCCTTCTTGCGTCTCGTTCAGGTTGAGCAGTCGCGACAGGAGCAGCGGCCCGAGATCCGAGATCGTGGCGCGCACCGGATGGCCTTGTTCTCCCCACACGTCCCAGAACGTCACTGGGCTCGCGCGGAACGTGGGCGAGGTGACGCCGAGTCGTGCCAGGCGTTCGCTCAGTTTCGGAGTGATCGAGCCCGCCGCCGCGAGGCCGCTCAAGTCGCCTTTGACGTCGGCGAGGAACACCGGTACCCCGAGGCTCGAGAAACCTTCGGCTAGACGCTGTAAGGTAACCGTTTTGCCCGTACCCGTGGCGCCGGTGATGCAGCCGTGCCGGTTGGCCAATGCAGGGAGCAGGGCGAGGTCTTTGGTTTCGCATCGAGCCACGAGAAGAGGACTAGCCATGGCGCTGAGGCTACACCGGAAGTCGACGACTCGACCAGGACTCCGCTGTCATGCTGGTGTCGGTTTTTTGCGCGGCGCGGAGCGCGTGGATGCGGCCCAAACGAGCGGCGCGAACAAATGCAGCCAACGCGAGATCGTTGCTTGCGGCGGCGCGTCTATTTCACCCGTGTTCGGATTGGCTCGAGCACGACGCACGAAGAAGGAAGACAATCTGATGCAGTTCCGTAGAGTCACTACTGTTGCCGCGAGTTTGGTATTGGCGCCGCTGTTCATCGCTTGCAGCGAGGCGTCGGATCCCGAGAATGAAGTCAGCGATGCGGCCGCATCGAGCGCCGACGCGGCGACGTCCGATGTCGTCGACGCAGCCACCGACGCGACGAGTCGCGGAGACGGTGGAGCAGCTACGCATACCGACGCTGCAACGGATGTACCCACTGTGGAGAACGACGCTGCCACCGACGCTGAGACGAGCATCGATTCGGTCGCGCCGGGCGTCGACGCGGCGGTTTCAGAAACGACGGGCGACGGTGGTGCGACTCACGAGCCCGACGCCGCTGCCGCAACTTCCGACGTGGGTGACGCGGGGCCGGTGAAGGTGCTGGACGCGGCGGTAACCGACGCCGGCTGACGGCGCTTCAAAAGACGCGGCCGATTAACTGCCGCAAACGAGCAGAAAAACTAGAGGTGGCTCTCGACGCTATTGGTTTGGCGACGGGGGCCACCCGCTTTCGGCTTGCACGACGGATGGCCAACCGAGATCACGAACTCGCGCCGTCACCGTGCATCACCGCTGGACACCCGTCCCGCACTCGGCCATCATCGTCCTCCAAGTGAACGGGAGTGCGAACCAACGGTTTCCGTGTGTCGTGAGCAGGAGGCTCAGCTAGGTCATGCGCCCACGGCAAGGCCGCGGGCGACGCCGGCCACTGGTCGCGTTGATTTCGACGTTGCTGTTCGCGGGGGCGGCGTTCGGTGCGGTTCATTGGTGGCAAGATGGCCGCCACGGGCGCGCGGCAGAGCTCCGCGCTCGCGACGTCGCCGCGACGTTGCGCACCGGGCTTTCGACCCCGATCGAGTCGCTTCACGCCGTGCGCGCCCTGATGGAGACGCCGAAGCCGGGCCTGTCGCTGGCGCAGTTTCGCGCATTCTGCCGTCCCATGCTCGAGCGGCAGCCCGCGATCGTAGCGCTCGAATGGTTCCCGGTCGTGTCCGGCCCTCAGCGTGTGGCCTTCGAGCGGTGGGTTTCGGGTGAGCAGGCGGGTTTCACGATCCGGGAGCCCATGCGCTCCGGCGCGATGGTGCCGGCCTTGGCGCGGGCCGAACACGTTCCGTTGACGCTTTCGGAACCTTTGGTTCCCCAGGTTCAGGGCTTGGACATCGCCTTCGACGCGCCCCGCGTCAACCCGGTTTGGCGCGCCCTCGAGCTCGGCCACCCCACGCTCTCCGATCGTTACCAGTTGGTCGAAGATCCCGAGGGGGTGTACAGCGTCGTCGCGTACGCTCCGGTGCGGCACGCCGCGTGGGTCACCGACCCGCAGGCAGCAGGTGGTGCCTATTCACAAGGTGTGGTGGTGGCCTTGTTCCGCCTTCGTAACCTCGTCGAGAGTGCCTTGCAGGCACGCGAGCGCGATGGATTGGGGCTGCGTTTGGAAGACCTCTCGGCCCCCGAAGAGTTGCGGTTGCTCTACGACAATGGGATTCAACACGCGCTGCAGACGGCCGTGGAGGTACCGTTCGTCGACAAGCAGTATCGTCTCACCGTGAGCAGCCCTGCCGGGGGGCCCTTCGTGTTACCGTGGGTCGCTGCGGCTCTCGTACTGCTCCTCGGCGGCTCCTGGACGGCATACTTGGACATCAGGAGGAGAGCGCGACAGCTCGAACGCACGGTAGAGCGACTCGGCGTCTACCAACTGGAAGGCGTGATCGCTTCGGGAGGGATGGGCACTGTCTACAAGGCGCGGCATGCGTTGCTGAAACGTCCGACCGCCATCAAGATCGCTCGCGACGGGCAGACGAGCGTTCACTTCGAAAAAGAAGTATTGCTCACGAGCGCGCTCAGCCACCCCAACACGGTCCAAGTCTACGACTTCGGGAAGGGTGAAGACGGCGCGTTCTATTACGCGATGGAGTACATCGAAGGTTACAATCTGCAAGAGCTCGTGCAACGCGCGGGCCCGCTGCCCCCCGCGCGTGCAGTCCGGATCCTTCTGCAAATCGCCGGCTCCTTGGAGGAGGCGCACCAACGCGGGTTGGTGCACCGCGACGTCAAACCGAGTAACGTCATGCTCACACAACGTGGCGGCGTCTCCGACTTCGTGAAGGTGCTCGACTTCGGGCTCGCCAAGGCCCACTCCGCCGAACACGCTCCAGGAGCGAGCATGCTGTCGGCAGCCTTTGCCGGCACGCCCGGCTACGTCGCGCCAGAGGTGGTGGCGGGAGCGCCCGCCAGCCCGCTTTCGGACATGTTCTCCTTCGGGTGCGTCGCGTATTACCTGTTGACCGGAAACGTGCCGTTCACGGGGAGCACGACCTCCGAGGCGCTCACGCGAGTGCTTACCTTCGACCCGCCGCCGCTGCCGGCTACCGTGCCCGCGTCGTTGGCGAGGTTGGTGATGGACTGCCTCTCGAAACAGCCCGAGGAACGCCCGTCGTCGATGAGGCAACTCGGTGAGTCTCTCAAGCGTGTTGCCGTCGACTGCGGCAAGTGGAGCCCGGTAGACGCGGAGAGCTGGTGGGCCACCAATCCTCCGCCTTCGTACTCCGAGAGCGCGCAGTCCGGACCGCTGACGTTCATCCTCAAGCAGCGCTCGACCGGAGCATCCAACAGTCCTGGCAAATCCATCGAAAGTTGAACACGCCCGCCATCGTGCACGGTTGGAATCAAAACGCCCAAGGCTGATCGAACGACGTGTCGGGCGGACCGGGCCGAAGCGGCAGCTGCACTCGAAACGTGGTGCCGGCCCCAACGGTACTGGAGACGTCGATCTTGCCACGAGCCCGCTCCACGATGCCGTACACCGCGGCCAACCCGATCCCGGAATGACCTTGTTTGGTGGTGAAGAACGGCTCGAACAAGCGACCTTGGGTCGACTCATCCATGCCGCGACCGGAGTCTTCCACCGTGAGCTCCAGGTGTCCGCCCGCTTGTGCCGCAACGACGCGGATGTGGCCGGAACCGGAGATCGCGTCTTTGGCATTCATGCATAGGTTGAGCACGAGCTGCTCGAGCTCCACCTTGGACATGTTCAACTCCAAGGGTTCCGTCTTGCAGCTGAACTCCAGCGATATGTTGGTTCCGCCGAGCAACGCCGATAGGACCGATTGCATGGGCGCCAACACGGCGGCGGCGTCAATCACCGAGTTTGGCGGCCGGTCTTCACAGAAGTCGCGCAGTTGGCTCAGCAACGTGCTGCCGTAACCCAACACCCGCCCGATCTCGTCCGAGGCGGTGGGCAAGTCCTTTTCACTCGCCAGCATCCCGGCTCGCAGCGTGGCGACCGTCAGCACGTTGCCGAGATCGTGGATCACGACGCGACCCAACTTCATCAGCGCTTGCATCTTGTGGTGTTGAGCTTCGATCTGCTTCTGCGCGTCGATCGCCGCGCGGAGTTCGGCCTGTTCTGCCTGGTGGCTCAAAATGGTCAACATGTCGGCGACGGCGGTGGCGAAGCCCGCCTCTTTTTCCGACCAATGACGAGCGCCGCCCACGTGTTCGTGGCAGACGACGCCCACGACCCTGCCATCGCGGTACACCGGTGCGTCGAGGAGTGCGCCAATGTTGGCCTCGCGCAGGTATTGCGCGAGCCCGGCCGTCTCCGGCGCACGGTGTGCATCCTCCACCACCAATACACGGCGGTTCTGGACGGCGTCGAAGTAAGCTGGGCATTGCTCACGCACCAAGCAGCCACCGGACGAATAAGCATCGGTTCGCACGTCGTAGAGCAACACACAACGCAGTTCCCGCGCCAGAGCAGCGGTGTCGTCCGAGAGCATCCAAATGGATACGCGCGCGACGCCCAACGTCTGAGCGCTCTGCCGACACGCGATGCGATACGCCGAAACCCGCGCCTCGGCGCCCTCCTGACGGATTTGGGCTAGCTTCAGGCGTGCAGTCTCGAAACCCACACGCACCGCTGGTAGAGCCAGGTGTGTCGCGGAATCTCGCTGTGTTTGCCCCGCTTCCTCCAGACGGCGAGTCATCGGGGCAACTTTACTCATCCTCGCGCGTGCCCGCAAGCCGAAGCAACAGGCCAACGCGTCACGCGCACCGACGAGCACGCGGCGCGCTGCCGTCACCTCATTCAATCGTCGTTCTCGGCGCACCACTCCAGAAACTCGACGCCGAACCGCGCGTACTCCGAGTTGCCGACGCTGAGGCTCCAGTCGACGATGGACAAGCCGTGAGACGCCGCCAATAGCCCAATCGCGACGTGATGTCGTTCCGCCGCCACCGTAGCCACCGTAAAATGCACGCGCTAACCCCAGAGTTCGGTTCAGTAGAACCGAACTCTGCAATGTAGCAGTCCCACCGGCTGATAGTTTGCCGTACAAGTGGCGATTCGAATACCCTCACGCCTGGGGCGGCGGCAATCGCGGTAAGGCCAACACAGCATCCAAGTGTGCGGCGAGTAGTCGCGGTGGAAACCCCCATTTCGAGCTCGTCCCAACGCGGGTTGTAAGCCGTCCTTTCCGCCCAACGTACGACGCGTTCACCTGCGACGTTGGCCAGGCGCTCCGCGCGTTCCAGCGTCTTGGCGCGCGTGCCCGCGGCCAACGTGCTCCGCGCCGCGCCAAATCCCCGTCAGCATCGAGCTCCGCGTCGATCGAACCCATTCGTGCAACTCAGCCAAGCGGGCGCTGGCGCTGGCCTTCGAGCGCCGCAACCCAACGCGGTACGCCGTCCCACGACGCCCCGCGTCGGCATAACCACCGCTCGTAAGCCCACCGCTCCTGTTCGAAAGAGCCGCGGGACGTGTACCCTGACGTCCTGGACGGCATCACCCCAACCCCGCCGGGCTATGGTTTACTGTCCGATGTTCGGCAAAAACGTGGCCAATCGGGTCGGTTTTTTGCCTCATTCGTGTCCATAGGTTGGCACAACGCACATCACGGGGAACATCATGAAACGATCGATCGAATTGACGGCTATCCTTGGCATCGTCGCCAGCCTGGCGTGTGGCTCGAGGATCCGCGGTGGCACTGACGGGAGTACCCACTTCTGGGACACCTGCGCCGAAGACGCCGAGTGCGGGAGCAACAGCGAGTGTATCTGCGGGAGGTGTACCATCGAATGCACCGCGAGCGACCAATGTTCGACCGGCGGTACCACTTGCGTCGCGGTCGCAAACGTGCTCGCGTGCACCCGCGACGAGCTGGTCTGCGTGCCGAACGATGTGCTGCCCGAGACCAGCGGCGGCGAAGCCGACGCGAGCGTCTCCAACGGCGCGGGAGGCGACGCCAGAGACGCCGGTGTCGTCGAGCCTTGGACCGCTTCCGCTCACTTCGAACGAACCACGACGGAGGGTGACGAGCCCCCGACCACGAGCTCCGCGACGCCAGTCACGTCGGTTCCCGTCGACCTCGACGCGAGTCCGTCGGTCAGCTCGTGTTTGGATTCAGCCGGTTGCCCCTGGACCTCGCTCGAGCGTGCACCCTTCGAGTATT
Organism: uncultured bacterium; assembly: GCA_966249405.1. Lineage (GTDB taxonomy): Bacteria > Myxococcota_A > Polyangia > Polyangiales > Polyangiaceae > SZUA-265. Next base: position 21,063 of record CBINDO010000111.1, read on the forward strand.
CGCGCATGACGATTGCCCACGAGTCCAAGTTCTACGCATTCAACGCCAACTACGACGTCACGGTCGTCGACGCTGGCCCGGTATCGAGCAGCAGCGGTCCTCAAACGGAGCAAAGGTTTGGCAACTTCGTCTATGACGTCACCTCCAATCAGTGGTCGGAGTTGGAGCCGCCACCAGCTAACCTGTGGGGCGTCGTTGCGGGCGTGATCGACGGGAAGGTGTACGTCGTTCAGACGGAGCGTATGTTTATCTATGACATTGAATCAGACGCGTGGTCCGAAGGCCCGACCCCGCCCGAGCGGCTCGATGGACCGGGGGCGGGGGTCGTTGGAAGCTCGGTGTTCGTTTTTGGCGGCAACAAGTCGGTGCCCCAAGGCGAATCGACGAACGCTCTCGGCGAGCAAAACCGTACCACTTACGTCTACTCACCGACTTCCGGCAGCTGGAATACGGTCGCTGACGCGCCGAACTCGGTCAACAACCCGGCGTCCTGCGTCTCGGGGAATCGGCTCTTCACCTTCGGATTACCGGGCTCCGAGTGGAACGACAGCCCGCCGGAACCCGTTTCCCTGATCTACACCGCAAACTCGGATGTCTGGAGCACGGCCCCGGGCCAAGCAGCGATCATCTTCGAGCAGTCGTGTGTTGCTCTCGACGACGACGTCTACGTGTTCGGAGGTGCAGCGAGCGACGGCAAGTCGGAGTTGGCCGTCAAGCGCTTCACCCCGGAGTCTGGAACTTGGGCGGAGGTGGCCACGCTTCCCGCCGCGGCTGCGCCAACTGCGCGAGTCATTGGGGACTCGGTTTACGTGCTCGGCAACGGATACCCCGATGACGTATGC
>CBINDO010000112.1:0-21816 GCA_966249405.1 uncultured bacterium
CGCTTGGTGCGCAGCGAAGGTAGGGCGGCCCCTACCCTGTCAGCGCGCCAGCCTACCTGGATGACACCACCCCTCCAGGCTCGACTCGAGACCAACCCTGGTGCGGAGGCAGGCGCCGTCAGGTCCAGCGCCAGCTCCAAGCAGGTGCCGACATCGACGGCCCAGAGTGTTGTGCTTTAGCTGCCACCGCCAAGGCCACGGCTATACCTCCTGCGCCAGGCTCACAGGGGCACCACCTGGCCCGTCACGACGACCTGGCCGGCGAGACAAGGCGCGTGGCGAGACATCTCAGGTAGCACGCTGGGCGGAGCGAAGCAGGGAGCTTGTTCACCAGCGGAGCACCAGCAGCTGATGCGGAGCAAAGAAGCGAGCGCGGCCACAAAGTGTAAGGCGACGAGGCCGCCGCCTGATGCGCAGCGACAAAGGAGCTGTCAGGTGGCGACGACGCGATCGAACTCGTCGCAAGTTCATGCGGTGCAACAACCCATTCCCTCAAACTAACATACCACTGACCGCCTGCCCAACGGCTTGGCGATAACCCGCAAAGGGCTACAGAAACTAGTCTAGAGCGAAAAACGATACCAAAGAAAAGTGGCGGCGACCAGCCGCCTCCCGGAGACCTTTCAGAGGCCCAAAGATATCAAGCCCTTTGCCGGGTTCATCGCTGAGTTAGAGCGCCCATCGTCAGCAGTCGCCATGCTCTTGACTAGCGTTCGACGCTAATGAGCTTGCCAAAAATCGAGGTGGGGCCGATCCAGCCGTTGATCAGTCCTCGATTGTTTCCAATCTGAAAGCGGTTTTCTTGAACTGCCTTGACGAGGTGGAGGTATTCATTACCGTTGACCTTGCACAGCACGATGTCGTCGACCGCCAAGGTGCTGGGATCAACTGGGGCTACGGTGCAAAGGTCGCCTGAACGGATCTTTGGGAGCATCGAGTTGCCTCGAGGTCTGAAGGAAACAGTTACACCCTCCTTCAGCTTCGCGATGTGTCCAGTGGCCCAGCCCATGATTCAGAGTTTCACTCAGTTTGGGCCACAAGACTAGATCAGATCATCGGACTTTGCATCGTGGTCGGTACGGACCGACAGTGGGGCACTGGTCGAGCCACCGTATCCGGAGAGAGGGCACGTTGGACCGTGGGAGCAGCAAACGGCTATTGGAACAAGCTTCCAAGAACGGCGACCAAGGATACGTGGCGGCGACCAGCCGCCGCCCGGAGATCTTTGCAGAGTCCAAAGACGTTAGGGCCTTTGTCGTTGCTTGTTAGACCACACAGCACGCTCAAGAGCGTCCAAGTCGCGACTCTTCCAGCGGCGGGCGCGACACGCATCGGCCACTTGCTCGCCCGCAGTCAATGCCGATCCAAGGAACGCCGCGATTTCGAGGGTCCCAACGGTGGCCTGGTGTCCCCTCCGACCCCACGCAAGCCGACCACTCGTACCGACGCCGCGTTCGACGACAAAGGCGTATGGACCGTCCATGAACAATCCCTCGAAGGAGGGACTCTTCCCGGCGATGAGGATAGTGAGACCTTCAATCCACCACCCGAGAATGACGACAGGGAAGTCTGACCAGCCGGGCTCCGGAAACTCGCCGGCGGGGCCTCGCAGAAACACGCTCCCCGTGATGCTTCCCGTCTTCGAACGTTCGAGTGAAGTGACGTCTGCAACAACTTCAACCATCAGTTGGGCCTTGTCTGTCGGTCTAACGGCCTGCGCTTCAGCCGCGTGGCCCCATCGAGACATTCCCGGCCAACAAGGAAGCGCCAGGCGCAGCCTGGCTCCTCCAGGGTGCTAAGGCAAGGCCAAATGTTCACCGGGGCCACGTCGGTCTGCAAGCGTGAGTTAGGCGCCCTTCGGGTTGAGTGAGTAGAAGGCGGCGAACGCATTTCGCAGAAGGCGATGTTTTGAGATTACTCGCACAGTTGAATCCGTTGTGGTTTCAACCAACCTGTAGTTCAACTCGTCAACCCGAAGTTCAAGTTGCAAATCATTGCGGACGAGGGCTCGAAGAAGTTCGGCGCAGGACTGAACTGAGCGAGCCACCAGGATGCCATTGAGGACGCCAGAGCTAAGAATCACTTGCAGCGCAAGAGGATGAACTTCGCGAAAGATCTTTGCTCGTCGCTCGAATCGAAGGGCCGTTGCAACCAGAATACTCAGCAGCGGCTCCTTCAGCTCGTCGGAAAGAGCTGCGTGATCACCCTTCTTGGTTACCTGATCGAGCCAAGCACGGTAAGCAGCCTTCTGCTCGGGCTTCTCGATGCGGCTGTCTTCACCATAGAGATCGAAATCGGCCCAATGCTTCGCCACAACGTCAGCAAGCTGGGTGGGGGATGCTCTAGACAAGCGAATGGACAGAAGACGACCGAGCAGGGCTTCCTGGTCTACGGTTTCGTCAAAGTCCTGCTCTTCGTCGTGTCCTTCGGTGGTAATTGCTTGTTCGAGTTGACTACGGGGGCTACGCCACAACCGTTCAGTGTCGATATCGAGCTCTGGAACTTCCAGTTTCGGTACGTAAACGATTACCGGTTTGCCTTGGCCCAGAGCAACGGACGCCTCGGAGTCCTTTCCGAAAGTATCGTCCTTTTGGGCCATGTAGATGGTGATCGATGCTCGCTTGAGCATTAGCGCTTCGACCAGGCCTTTCGCGACACGATCGTCAATCCAGGATTGGGTCGGATTGAAGTAACGCAGCTTGAGTGGGCGCACGGCGTCGTGGGCAAAAAGGCTGCGTACAAAGCGATTAACAGAGACAAAGTCTGCGTCTGATCGCATTGAAGTTGCGACATAGACGTCAAGGTAATCCGCTGAGAGATAGTTTGATAGGTTTCGCTGGGCTTGCTCCTGGGTGGAGGCCATTCGATCTAAGTCGCCTTCATCCTTGGGACCGATCTGATCTGCTTTTCGTTCGAGCTGGTCAGGGTCAGGAAGGAAGAGTTTGGAGAACAGACTGTGGCGCGACGCCGGGTCAAACTTTCTCAACAGAGAATCCATCTTCCGGCGCTTCTTCTCGCCGACGTTGTCAAGAGCCACCGGACCCTCTGACCTAATGCTAACAGCGAGATCCTTGAGGAACTTGCTAACTGCGCTTCGCTCAACGCTTTCTTGCCGAACCCTGGCGGCAGCGATGTACCCTAGATCAGGTAAGCGTTCTTCCGGGATGTCTGTGATTCGGTGCCACTCGGCGCGTGCACGATATGACTCATCGCTTTTTCGAGCAAGGGCGTCCAAATGCACTGCAAGGTCCGGCGCCGCGGCGAGCTTTGAGTAGGCGTCTTCGAACGTGCTGAATAGGCGGATGCAATCCTTCTGGTAACTCGCAACAGCACGCCGAAACGCTTCCATGGACCGGAAGGTGTCCGCATCGAAGTATCGAGCAAAAAGGGCGCGACCGATAGGTGGAATCCCGTAGTAGACTAGGAGCGACCGAAATGCGTCATAGGTCTGGTCAGTTGTGAAATCATGATCCAATAAGCCTATGATTTCACCTTGCGCAGTCGCACGCGTGGCCGAATCGAGCTCGTCTATAGTTAACGGAAGTCCTACCAGTTCACTCAGCACTCCCTCGAACTCCCCGACCCGAATTGCGTCGCGGTCTAGGTAACCAGCCCAATATGTTCGCGGAATCGCGAGAAACTGGCAAATTCGCGTGAGAACGTCTGGTTCTGGGATACGCCGTCCCTGTTCAAGATGGGCAATCGCTGTTCGGTTCGTAGGAGGCGTAAGCTGCTCAGCGAGTCCCCCTTGTGTGAGCCCCTTTTCTTCTCGAAACACCCGAACGACTTGGCCTAGCTGGTGAATTGACAATCCGTCCTCCGTCGGACGAAGCTCAACAGGGCTTTGACGCTTCGTCAAGCGGAGAAATCATCGTTTGTTATCTGGCGCCAGCCGCGAGGATTGCAGGTGATGCGGGAGTTCGGGCGTGTGCCTGGAAGGACAAGTGCGAATGCGATAGACGGTGCGCCTAACGGCTTTGCGCTTCAGCCGCGTGGCCCTCAGCAAGAGATTCTCGGCCAAAGAAACCAGCGCCAGGCGTAGCCTGGCACCTCCAGAGTTCCAGGGCAAGGCGAAATGTTCACCGGGGCCACGTCGGTCTGCAAGCGTGAGTTAGGTGGCGCATGACCACACTCTCTCAAGCGTGAGAGCCTTTCGACTCAGACTCCACAATGGACTCAGCAAGCGCCGTGATTGTTTCAAAGTCTCGGGCCGCGCCGTCTTGAGTTCCGAACGTCTTCAGAGTGCTCGTGATGGCCTCAAAGAGTGCACGCGATTGGCTACTGTTGGCTCCTATTGCTCTGCGTACGGTGCCTCGCCAGAATTCCAGCTCGATACTATAGTCGCGGAGCCGCCTCAGAACTGTCGCCCTTTCGCGAAAGTGTGACTTGCGAACGCTTAAAACTTCTTGGCGAATGCGGTCCAAGTCGGCATTGAGCTTGTCTTGCTGCTTCACCATCGCCGAGCGCTCCTCCTTGGAGTCGGCGAGACGAGCCTCAAGCTGCCTGTGACGTTTCGATTCTTGCATCTCAAACCACAGGTATACGAGAAAGATCAGGAATGCGCTGAGCAAGGCGCCGGGAATGGCGTCCCGGGCTCGATCTGCACCTTTGGGAGGCAGTGCGTCGTATCGAACATGTTCGATGCTAAGCCCAGCGGTATCACGCACGCCCACGCCGTTCGGAGTCCGAGGATCGACGGCAGGAAGAAGTACGTGAAGCGTGGTGTGGCCCGCTACTCCGTCGATGGTCACCAGCTGAGAACTTGTACCTGGGGCCGTGAACGCTGAGAGCTTCGCAGGGGATGACAGAACTGCGTCTTGGACGTTGACATCGACTGGAATCTCGACAACCAAGGAGCTCAGAGGGGTGCTCTTAAAGTTCGATATCTCGAGAACGGAGTAGGTCCTCTCGTCAACGGTGATATTCGGTCCGAACGTGATGGTCGCGTCTGAGCCCGACAGCGCCTGAGAGGCGATGTTGACCACCCAAGTGACGGCCCCAACGAAAAGCGCCGAAATTAACGGCGCAAGGTACTTTTCCATCGAGGGAAAGTGTAAACCATGCTCGTTGGTTTGGGAAGACATCCGAACGGCTTGATGAGGCAGGTAGGCTGTGGACCCGTTGAGGGATTCGCACCAGGGTTGGGCAGCATAAGAACGTAGCGCGCTGTTCTCGAAACGAGACTAAAGTCCACCCAACTCCCCAATGTGTCGCACAGGCTTGAACGTAACACATCCAAAAAAGCGCCAACCGCCCACCGCGATTCGTCGCGTCGACCGTCGCGAAGAAGCAGGTCTGCGTAGTGCGCGTCTAGGCGGAGTTATGCCGTAGAGGTGGGCGCTCGATCCCCGCCGTAGCGCCGAATGAAGTCATGCTCGCGGGGATTTGGTCGTTGGGTTATGGGTTGACGGTTGGGTGGCGGCCAATCGGTGGCCGGCGGTTTTGGCGCGGGCCCGTGCGTGGGGTTGCCTGCGTAATGCCGGGGTGCGAGCGCGGGAATGCCGCGGCTGCGCCTGGCACGAGTCGTGAAGGGAGGCCGGCCCATGAACAAGCCGCGTGCAGGCGCCGTGCCGCCAGTGCCGTCGGGGCAACGGGTACCGAGTCCATCGGCCCAGGCTGTGGCCGCTCCACCTGCGGGTACCCCTCGTTTTGCCTCGCTCTCGGCGTTGCTCGTCGAGTGTGAAACTCGCCTGAAGGTGATGCATCGCAGCGCGCGCACCATTGAAGCCTATTTGTTGTGGATTCGGCGCTTCGTCGCCGATTCGGGTCGCAAGAACCCCGAACTGATGGGCCGAGGTGAAGTGGAAGCGTTCTTGTCGAGGCTGGCCACGCAGCACAATGTGAGCGCTTCTTCGCAGAATCAAGCGCTGTGTGCCCTGTTGTTCTTGTACAAACACGTCATCGGCGCACCTTTGGAATACATGCCGGAGCTGGTGCGTGCTCGCCGCCCACAGAATCTGCCGGTGGTGTTGAGTCGCAGCGAGGCGCAACGGATCTTGGGAGCCATGACCGGCACGACGCGACTCATGGTGGCGTTGCTTTACGGCAGTGGACTACGGCTTTCTGAGTGCTGCAGCCTGCGGGTGAAAGACATCGACTTCGACCGCAAGCAGCTGTGCGTCCGCCGCGGCAAAGGGCGGAAAGATCGAATGACGCTGCTCCCGGCGAACCTCGTAAGCCCGCTGCAGGAACACCTCCGCTCCGTGGCGCAGCAGCACCACGCCGACTTGCAGATGGGCGCCGGGTACGTCGAGCTGCCCGAAGCCCTAGCGCGCAAGTATCCGAACGCATCGAAGTCTTGGTCTTGGCAGTGGGTCTTTCCGGCGACCCGCAAATACAAACACCCGGAGACAGACCAGTGGCGGCGACACTATCTCCACGAAACCGTGTTGCAGAAAGCAGTGCAGGCCGCGACCCTGCGCGCGGGCGTCGACAAGCGCGTGAGTTGCCACACCTTTCGGCATTCATTTGCGACGGAACTGCTCACCGCCGGCTACGACATCCGGACGATCCAGAAGCTCCTCGGTCACAGCGACGTGCGCACCACGATGATCTACACCCACGTCGTCGACCGCGGCCCGTTTGGCGTTCAGAGTCCCCTCGATGCACTCGGCACGTTCGATGCGGACTAAACCCACGGTTCGGCTGTGTTGACCTTACCGCGATTGCCGCCGCCCCAGGTGTGAGGGCGTTCGAATCGCTACTTGTAGGGCAAACTATCAGCCGGTGGGACTGCTACGTTGCAGAGTTCGGTTAACCGAAACTCTGGGGTTAACCTCCGAGCCTATGCGCTTTCCCTTCGCTCCCCACCGGCGGACCGCTCCGCAGAATCATTCAAGCTCACGCCCACACTACACGCGGTTGCTTTCGTCCATGACGCAGCGAGTCACCTGGGTTTACGACCGTTCCCCGTCTCAGGCGCCCCTCACCAGTCCACTGGTCGCTCTCGCAGCCGCGCCGATCTCACCAGTCCACTGGTCGCGCTCGCCGCCGCGCCGGTCTCACCAGTCCACTGGTCGCTCTCGCAGCCGCGCCGATCTCACCAGTCCACTGGTCGCTCACGCCAACCCGTCGCTCTCACCAGTCGACTGGTCGAATTCGACCGCCCCCCGTTCACTCCACCAGTGTACTGGTGAACATCAGGGCGCCACCCCCTGAATCCACCAGTCTACTGGTCGCGCTCCGACCTCCTCGGTCGCGTCTCCACCGGTGAACTGAGCCCAAGTTCACGGCGGATAGGAAATTTCTCCGGTTTTGCCGCTCACAGTGCAAAGGAGTGCAGCTCCCGTCACCAGTCGACTGGTCGACTACACCCCTCCCCCCCAAATTCGACCAGTCCACTGGTCACGTGGCGCCCTCACCCGGGGAGAGCGACCAGTAGACTGGTCGAAATCCGGACGATGCGATTGCCGTCTCACCAGTCGACTGGTGGATTTCGTGCTCTCGGCGCGGCGCCGCGCACCGGGACCGGTCGAGTGTTCACCGGTCGCCCCCCCGCGCCGCTGGACCGGTCGCCCGCCTCGACGAGCCCGCGTTCGAACGGCGTCTTCGCCACGACTGTAACGGTGGCACCTCGGCACCCATCTCACTGCTCGTTTGATTACCACCGGGCGCCCCGTTCCCACCGTTTGTACCGGTCGTGCGGACGAAACGGGGAGTTGGTTCCGGGGCAACGACCACTGCCTGTCGTAAGTAATCAGAAGGAATAGCGATTCACCCCGAGCGCGCTTGCAGAGCATGTTTCACCACTCTCGAGTCGCAATTTCGTTGCACCGAGGAAGCAACGCTCACAGGCTTGCGTACGACACGGTGGGACACGGGGATGGTCGTTACCCAACGACCTTTCGTTCCCTACCCCCACCATCACCGGGAGGAGTTCACTTTCATGTCCACAAACCAAGAGCAGCAGTCCAACGTCAACGCCACGGCCGCCAGCGCCGCCAACGTCACAACACGCCCGCGCATAGTTCTGCCCAAGGCGTTGCCCATCCCCAAACCGCTGAGCGAAGGCACGGCGGGTCCCGCCTTTGCCGCACTGCGCGCACTGAGCGCGGGTGTGGACGTGGAGCGCACGGACGGCGAAGCGGCGCTCGATCGCATCGAACCTTTGTTGGAAGCCATCGACGAGGAAGACGTCATTCCACGCGTCAACGTCAGCGTGCGCAACACGGCCATCGCGGCCCTGGGCGTGCTGCCGCGCATCCTCGCGATGCGGCCAGATGCGGTGCGACATGCTCCCCATCATAGCTTGCTCTACCTCGATAGTCTGGAGGACATCCTCTTGGCCATGCTGCAGGCGGACACCGCGCTGCAGATGACGGCGGAGGACAAGAAGGAGCTCGCCCTCAGGGCAGAGCCGTTGTTTGCTAAACGCGATGAATACGCGAGCCTCGCCTACGGCTTCGCCAAGTTTCGGACCATCGACATGAGTCAGCTCGAGGTCGTGGGCAAAGAGGGCGGTTACAAGGCGCTGGCGCGAGACCTCGAGATCTTGGTAGCCGCCTTCCGGCAAGCGTGGCCCAAGATTGGCAGCGGGTTACCGTTTACTCAGCAAGAGCTGGCGCAGTTGAGCCGGGACGCAACGGCGCTCAACGTGGCCATCGGCGCCAAGGAGCAGAATCCAACCCTGCCCAAGGAGGCCAACGTGCTGCGTCGGCGCGTCTTGACGCTGTTCCGGTTGGCGGAGGCAGACCTTCGGCGGCTAGCGATTGCCCTCTACGGCGAAGATGCGGTGGACAGCATCTTCCCCACCTTCTCCAACTCGCCCAAAGGCAGCCGTGGCAGAGGGGACCAGAGCGGCGCAGGGGACGAAGGCTCGGACGCGCAGGACGATGCGTCCAGCCCGACCGCCACGGCGCCGTCGGGCGCCTCGGTCCAGCGCCCCTCGGGCTTCGTGATCAACAACCCCGAGAATCTGCCGATCACTTCGCCGTTCATCGAAGAGGACGGCGCCAAGAAGGAGAGCGCCTAACCCATGGTCAAGCGGCAACTCGTTTTGGGAGCCGGGTTGCCGCTCAATCGCAACGCGGGCTCCACCTATCGTATCGACGCCGAGCACCTGTGCACCCACGGGTGCGTGGTCGGGATGACCGGCTCGGGGAAAAGCGGGTACTTGTTCGTGTTGGCCGAGGCGGCGTTGCTAGCGGGGATCCCCACCGTGATGATTGACGTCAAAGGGGATCTGCCGAACCTGCTGCTCAACTTCCCCAGCTTCTCACCCACGGTGCTCGCCCCCTGGCTCGACAGCGAGGGCTTGCATGCCGATGCCGTGGGCGAGCTCGCCACCAAGACGGCGGCGCTGCGCGAAGAGAACCTGAAGAAGTGGGGCTTCGGTTTGGACGATCTGGCGCGTTACGCAAGCTCCACTCACATGCGCGTCATCACCCCGGGTTCTACTCTGGGTGAGCCGCTCCACATCTTGTCTTCGCTCGAGCGCCGCAACCCGCTGTGGGACACCGATCCCGATGCGGCCTCCGCGAGTTTGTCGGCGGCTGTCTCACTCGTGTTGCGTTTGGTGGGACGTAATCCCGACCCGGCCAAGAGCCGCGAGCACGTGTTGCTCAGTATCCTGGCGCGACGGCGTCATCAACAGGGGTTATCGGCGGAGTTGGGTCTGCTGCTGGAAGATCTCGCGACCCCTCCCATCGAACGCGTGGGAGCGCAGCTGCTGGACGACTTCATGGACGTCGGAGACCGTCGTTCACTCGCGGCAGCGCTCAACACCTTGCTTGCCGCGCCGTCGTTCGCCAATTGGCGCACCGGCGCGTCGCTCGACCCGGGGGACTGGATCGCGAAGAAGGACGGTCGCACGCCGGCGGTGGTGATCAGCGTCGCGCACTTGGACGACGAGGAACGCACACTCGTGCTCGGCGTGATCTTCGAAGAAATCCTCTCCTACACGCGCAGTATGTCCGGCACCAACCGTTTGCGCGCTTTGTTCATGGTGGACGAGTGTGTGGGCATGTTACCGCCCCACCCGGGCAATCCGCCCACCAAACGCCCCCTCGTCAACCTGATGAAGCAGGGGCGCGCCTTTGGCATCGGCTTGCTCGTGGCCACGCAAAACCCGATGGATCTCGACTACCGGGCGCTCTCCAACGCCGGGTTCTGGGCCGTGGGGCGCCTGCAAACCGACGCCGATCGCGCACGCATCGTGGAGAGTCTCACCAACGTGCACGAAGCCGGCTGTACGCCCAAGGAGCTCGACGCCACCATCCGCAAACTGGCCCAACGTTGGTTTCTCACCCGTAACGTGCACCAGTCGCCGTCCATCACCCTCGTGCAACCGCGTTGGGCACTCTCTTACATGCGCGGCCCCATGACCTTAGGCGACATCAAACGCGCTCTCGCACGACAGGCCTCACCGTAGGCAGCGCGGCCCTTCGCGCAGCGAACCGGTTTTATCGGCAGCATCGACGAGTCGATACCAGTGCGCGCCTTGGGTAAACCACAAGTCACCCGTTGTTTGGAGTCGGCGCGGGATCGGCCTTCAAACGCCAGGCGCCGAGTGCTGCGATGACGAGCGCAAGGCTCTCACCGCCCAGACTCGGCAGATCGATGGACAGCAGGTTTATCCCCACCGCAGCCGCCGCGGCGGCGAGCAGCCCGGTCAGCACTCCGGCTAGGGCCGGTTTCCAGTTTACACGTCGGCGCCCGCTGGGCGCGCGGAGCCATTGGATCGCGCTGCCCAATACACCGCCGAGAAGCGCGAAACCCAAGAATCGCCAAGGCCAGACGAATTCGATTTCGGACCGATCGGGGGTCAACTGAAACACGCTCACCTCGACGGAGACGGGACCAAAGCCCGCCGATCGTAGCTCGGCATGGGCGACGCCGTTCTCGTTCAGGGTCAACGTCGCTGGTTCGAGGCGGCCCGAGCTCGTTCGCAGGCGCACGCTGCGGCCGTTGGGGTTCGGCAGGCCCTCGGTGCGAATGTTCACCTGCGCTGATTCCAAACCGAAGCCCTGAATGGTTCGTGGATTGACGTCAACCGTGGCGCGTGGTCGATGCACCGGGACGTTCAACTCCAAACCTCGGTCAGCGGCGCGCACCTGCACTTTGACTTCGGTAGGCGGATCTGCCGCGCGCAGTTCGACCGGTTTGAACTCATCGGTTCGCTCGAGACTCAACAAGTCCGGCGCCACCTTGTCGACGTTTCCGGTCACCAACAAGCGCAGCGGACGCGGCAACGCATACACCCGATCCCAGCGCTCCTGGTCGCGAAGGCCCACGTAAATTTGGGTCGTGAATTCGAGACTGTCACCGACCAACCGCATTCCTCCCCCGGCCGTCTCGGCGACAACCTGACAGTGGCGAGGGGTGCCTTGTTCATCGAGAAACAGCACCTCGTAAGGGAGTTTCACCGATGTGGCGCCGGCGAGCCGCGACTTGGCAACGGGCTCGGGCTCACTCTGGCTTCGCGAGATCAACAGGTCGCCCTGGCGCAGCGTAACGGAAGACGCGTCGGCGTCGATCTGGGTTTGGCTGCTGTCGGAGTGGAGCACTATTCCTTCGAGCGGGGCGCGATTCAGCTTGGTCACGGCCACATTGCCGCTGGAACCTTGCGCCGCCGCGACCGGCGGCTTTGCGGAAGGGGTGTTGGCTGTAGGCGTCGTGTCCACCGTGCTCGCCAATCGCGGGCTCGGCTCGGCGCTAGCGCTGTTCGCGGGCCGCACGGCGTCGTTCAGTTGGACGCGCAATACCTTGTCACTTACCTGAAGCGCGGTCTTTCGCGTCGCTACCGAAAGCGAATCTTTCGCGAGTTCTCCGCCCGTCGAGGTTTTGACCGCAGGCGTCGCTTGCGCCTGCACGTCACCGCTCGCGGCCAACACCAAGAACAGCGGCACCAGCGCCCAACACCCCGCCGCGCCATATCGATTGATCTTCGGGTCGTTCATTTGCTCCCGGTCACGATCGGGAGATCGCAGAAGATCGCAATAGGCAATTTCTCGCGACAGATCGGCTTACTTCCCGGCGTTCCGTGCCTGGCGCCGGATCTGGCGGTACCACGCATCCAAGCGCCGCTTGGCGCCTACCCCCTCCAGCGCACGCGACGGACCAATTGGCCTGCTACGGTCACAAGAACGGCGGAGGACGAACCTCCGCCGTTGCCGTCGGGGTGCGTTCGCTCAGTATTCGAGATCCAACACGTACTTGGCGACGTCGCCGCGGAGGTAACGCGCGGGCATGTCTTCGGCGTCGTTGAACACCACGACGTAGGAATCGCCTGCGGGTAACACCTGAGACGTGGCCGCGTCGGCGCAACGGCTGGGCATCACCGGGGTGTTGGAGACGGAGCCGACGCACAGCTTCAGGTCGAGCCCGTAACTGCCACCGGGGGCGGTGGTGACGCGCACGGCCCTGGCGCCCGTCGTCTCCTTGTTGATGCGATAGACGTCTTTTTCACCGTATCCGACCCAGCCCGTGACTCCGCTGCTCGTGAGCCAGAACTCCGGCCCCGAGCTGTACGCTGGCGTGACGGCGAGGACACCGCTGGCGGGCACGGTGTCGGTTGCCAACGGATCCCAGTTGGTGGGGTTGGTGACGGCGTCGAGGGGCTGATTCAACGGCCCCTGCAAGACCAATGCGGCGCGCCCGAACTGAGAGCGTGGTGCGATCGCCTCCGAGTACACGGTGAACGTGCGCGGGTTGACGCCAGTTCCGTTGGGGTCCGTCGCGTCGAAGACGTACCACGGGTCCACGTCGCTGTCCGCGCTGCCGTTGCTGCTCGTCTGTTTGCCTCCGTGTTTCGGCAACCCGGGGACGTACGCTTCGGTGAACACGTGGTTGCCCCAGCCAGCCAGCACGTTCGCGCTGGACACAGGCCGGGCGATGATCCCGGCGCTGCGCGCCACGCCAGCCAAGATGGTCCCGTATTCGAAGCACTGACCGGTCGTCAAAGGGCCTGGGAACTCGGCACTCTGCAAGCTGAACCAAAACGCAAACGAGGGGTCGAGTCCGTTGACGAGGGAGTCCGACGAATCATCGGGAATGGCAGGGCGGTTGTATTTGATGCGTTGACTGACGATGCGGTAGAGGCGCACCATCGAATCGAACTCGTTCGTCGTGCCGTCCATGGAGGCGACGGCGATGTCCAACATCGAGGGACTGTTTTCGTCCTGCGTGCGGCGGAACGCGCCGCTGATCATCGTCGTGGGCGTATACCCCCACTCGGCATTGCCGTCGTAAAACGCCGTGAAGTGATCTCGGAGATTGTCGCGGTCTGCGCCGTAGTCTCCTTGGAGTAATACGCCGTCTTCGTCCTCGTCGTAACCGTACGCCTCGAGTTCGGCCTTCGAGATGGCGCCGCTGGCCAGCGACGTATAGGGGTTGTGGATCACGTAGAACACGACGTTACCGATTTCGGCTCCGCCCGGGGCGATGGCGCTGAGGGTATAGCGCCCCACGGGAGCGTCACTGGGCACGGTGACCTGCCAGTGTTCGCGGTTACGCGTCGAGGCTGAACCCGCGACGAACACACCACCCGCGTAGTCAGAGTTGGCGGGTTGGCTCTTGGCCCAGCCGACCTCCGTTTGCGGAGTGAACACGGAAGAGATGTGCAACGTCGCATTCCCAACGTTGAGGCTCGAATGTTCGAGCGCGACCGCGAACGTGGTTCCGCGCCGCACGGGCGGCGGGCGCGAGCCGTCCACGGTTTGCCCCTGTCGAAACGCGACGCCGTCGCTCCACGCGTCGTAGTCGCCAGTGCGCATCGCGCCTTGATACAAGAATTGAACTGGGTCCCATGCCGTCTTGGCCGTCAGCGGGTCGAAGCTCTGTTCGTTGACGCCGAACCAGTATTTGGGTGTCCCACCGGTGGAAGCGTGCGTGAACTCGAGGGTGTGTTGGCCCGCGTTCAGACGACCCAACGGAAAGTTGTATCGACCTTGGTCGAAGCTCCGACGATAAAGCAACGTGCCGTTCACGCGCACGGAATCGGCGTACGCCGAACTGCTGGAGCTAGCGTTTCGGTAGGCTCCTCCCTTGAGGAACACGTCCGTGGCTTGGCTCACCGCGAAACGAACGCGGACTTGGGCGTTCGTCCCCGGCGGGTCGCTCCAGGCCATCTTGAGCGCGTTACCGCCCGCGTCGTAGGCCTTGATAGACAACGTACGACCGCCGCTGGGCGCGCCGTGAGTAAAGGAGAAGCGGTACCAACCCTGGCGGGAAGAGTTGATCGAATACACTCGTTGTCCGCTGGCATTGGCCAATGAGGTCGTGGTTTGGTCCGCCTCGCCGGGCCGCGAGACGAGGCGCACGGTCTGGAAGGTGTGGGCCGTGTCTGCGACGCCAGCGCTCGTGCGCGCCGCGACCTCGAAACGAATGCCCTCGCCGTTCGAGTCGGGTTGATAGACGTGAACGATGTGGGTGAACGACCCGGTGGAAGAGCTCGTTTGCTCGACGGACGTCATGTAGACGCCGCCAGGCGTTTGGAGCGAACGGATCGGTGCGCGCGTCTTCGCTACCGCCTCTGTCTCCGCGGGCGTGAGCTCCGACGCGACTGCGTCGAGCTCCGCCGTTTCTTCGACTTCCCCAACGTCTTGTGCTCCAGCCGAGCAAGACACGAGCCCTCCCGCTGCGCCCTGGACCAAGAACACGCCTACCAATGCCGGATTCACATTCAATCGATTGATCTTCACGACTCACCTTCCTTTTATCTCGACAACACCTCGAGCAAAGCACTTGCGCGCGTTGGCACGAAGGCTGCCAAGAAGATGTCGCAGAATAACGACCTGTAGTCGATGAAAGCCAACGCCTTGGCCGAGCGTCTGACCTTCGGAAAACCACCGCTTGATTGGCCCTCGCGGGTCAACCTATGGCCATCGACTGAATTTTGGACCGTTGGACGACGCAACACGAATGCTTGCGCGCCGGTGAGCGTCGTGTGGATCGCGTGGGTGATTCATCGCCCCACCCTGTTAGCCTCCGAAGACTAGTGGCACCCCTAGAACACCCTGAGCGGACGCAAACAAAACTTGCGCCCAGGACGCCCCTCCCGTCTTCGACCCGTGAGCCGAAAGAAACGTCGCGTGTCGATCAACACTTCGCCCGCGACCGGGTACCACTGGGCATGACTTACTTAGCGCGCCTTTTCCGAGCCGGGCCGTTCAACTTCGAACACTGGAGGGTCGGCGCCGCGCTGATGGTGGCGACCACCCACCTGTGCGCGGCCCCGGAGCTACGCGCCCAACCCGGGTCGCCTGCGTCGAACGAAGGTGCCCCAGTCGAAAGCGTCGCAGCCGCGAGCGTCGCGCCGCCAGAGCTCGCCGCGGTGAACGCACCATCGAAGCCCTGTGTGATCTTGGACAACCAGTCGCCGGACGTGCCAAACGCCGCGTTCCTGAGCGCCATTGGCGACCGCTTCGGCGGCGGGGCGGCACCGACCTGCGATCCCAATACGTCGCCGCAGCGCCGCGTCTCCATCGTGTATTCGCCGGCGAACCGTGAGCTCACGATCACCTTCAACGACGTCACTCGCGGCGGCGCGGTCACGCGGGTGCTCCAAGCGCCGGACAACCCGTCAGAGGCGCCCGATGCGGCGGCATTGGTAGCGCTCGAATTGAGCCATCGGGACGCGCCCGAGGCGCCCACGTCATCCCACGCAGCACCTGCGGCTCCGCCCCCCTTCACACCAACAACCGTCACACCAACAACCGTCGCACCACCTGCCGCCCCCATTGCGTCGGCTCCCGTAGCCGCGGCACGTGAGCAGCCCCCACAGCCGCGCCCACGCCGCTTCGCGACCGCGGCGTTCGTTTACCCACTGGCCACCAACTATGACCAGCCCGACGTCCACACCTCCCTCGACTTCAACTTGATCTACGGCGTCGTGGGTGAGGTGCAGGGTTTGCAGCTGGGGATGTTCAACGACGTGCGGGGCCCGGTGCAGGGACTGCAATTGGGTTTGTTCCTGAACGGAGCCGCGGAGTCACTGCGCGGGGCGTCGATTGCGGGGGCCATGTCGAGCGTGGGCCGCGTGAACGCGGGTCTACAGGCGGCTGGCCTGCTCACCATGTCCGCCGGAACCACCGACGGCATTCAGGCGTCCTTCCTCGGCAACCTGACACGCGGTTCGCTGCGCGGCGCCCAGTTCGCCGGCTTGATGAACGTGAGCGGCGGCGAGTCCAAAGGGCTGCAGGTGAGCTTCGTCACGAACATCGCCAAACACCTGCGCGGCGGGCAGTTCTCCATGCTCGGCAACTACGCAGAGAACGTCACCGGGTTGCAGGTTGGGCTCGTGAACATCGGCGGCCGCGTGCGTGGTACGCAGATTGGTCTCGTCAACATCGCCAAGGAGGTCGAGGGGATGCCGATCGGACTCGTCAGCGTGTCCAAGACCGGCGGCGTGCACTTGAACGCGTGGGCGAGCAACACCAACTTGGGCAACGTCGGGTTGCGTTTGGGCACGCGCCACACCTATTCGATGTTCACCTTGGGTTACGACCGGGAAGACGGCGCCGACTTGGTCGGGCCCGGCTTCATCATCGGAGTACGTGCGCCGGTTACTCCCAAGTTCGCGGTGGATATGGATGTGGGCGGCGACTACCTGTTGGGCACGCGCTTGTGTTGCTTCGAGTCCACGCAGCAAGAGCGGCGCGCGCACCTCAAAGACCGCAGCCACTTCCGCCTGCGCGTGATGACCACCTGGCAACCGAGTCCTCACTTCTCCATCTTCGCGGGTGGAGGCCTCGCGGTTCGCATCCCGTTTGCCGTCTATTCCAACTTCTTGGAAGTGGATCGCACCATTACGCTTGGCCCGGAGGTGTTGCTCGGTGTATCGATTTGACGCCGCCCTGCCGTTCATGTTCCGCTCCCGGTCCACGCCTGCCGTCGCGCCCGTCAGCGCGGCAAACCTGGATGACCCAGAGCGCGCGTTGTGGCTGAACTTGGCCGCCGGCGACGTGCTCGCGTTGCGCGACGTGTATCGCGCCCATCACACCCAGGTGCGCGCCTTCGCGCAGCGGCTCTTGGGTGACGCGGCGGCGGCCGAAGATCTCGTGCAAGAGGTGTTCATCGCGCTCCCCAAGGCAGCGCGCAACTTCCGCTTCGAGACCACTCCCTCGAGTTACCTTTTGGGGGTCGCCGCCCACAGCGCCAGCAAACACATCCGCGCCGCCAAACGACGGCGCGCGGCCAGTGAACGCCTCGCGCGACTGCCGTCGACTGCGCCCGTGTCACCCGACGAAGAAGCGCATGCGGCGCGACTAGTAGCGCGATTGATGCGCGCCATCGACGAGCTGCCCGACAAGCTGCGCATCGTGTTCGTCTTGTGTCAAATCGAGGAGCGCGATGCCACGGAAGTAGGTGCGATTCTCGGTATCCCTTCATCCACGGTAAGAGCGCGGTTGCGAGCTGCACGTGAGCGGCTGCAGTCGCAAGAGACGTGGCTGCCCGAGGAGCAACTTCCATGAACCGCCGGGAAAAGTCGACACCGTGGTTCGAGCTTGCGGCGGCGCGCACCAAAGCTCAGTTCACCGGCGCTTCGGAGCACGCCGCGACGACCGAGCGACGCGTCATCGAAGCCGTCACGCGCCGCAAACGCAAACCCTCCGCGCTCTGGCTCGTGCCCTTGACGTTGATTGGGTCGGGCTCGCTTGCGTGGGCCGAAGAAGTGCAGTTGGCCGTGGCGTGGACCGTCGACCAGGTGCAAGAGCTAGTCAACGCGGTATCGCCGCGGAGTGAACCCGAAACCATCACAGCGAGCCCCCCTTCCGTCCTTCCCAAGGCCGACGTGTCGGCCCGGACACCTTTGGCGATCACGGCGACGCCCGCCGAAGCGCCGGCAGCTACTGCCGCCAGCGAGGAGACGAACTCAACCCCGATGGAGTCCAAGACGGGGTCGCCAGCGAGCTTGCCCCCCTCTGCTCGGGCGGGTTCGAGGCAGGGGCAGGTCCAGATCGGTTCCGAAGTGCATCGCGCCTTGGGCACCGCTGCGTCGAACAGCACCCCTGCGTCGAACAGCACCGCAGGGTCGAACAGCAACGCAGCGTCGAACAGCATCGCTGCGTCGAACAGCATCGCAGTCGCTGAACCCACCGATCTCGAACGGTATCGCACAGGGTTTACAGCGCAATACGAACGCCGCGATTACGCTGCAGCACTCGCCGCTTGGGACGACTACTTGCGACATGTTCCAGGCGGTCGGTTTACGCCAGAGGTCCGCTATCACCGCGCGCTTTCGTTGGTCCAGTTGGGCCGACGCGAACAGGCCATTGCCGCGCTTCAACCGTTTGCCGCGGGGGCCTACGGTCCCCTACATCAGCGCTCGGCGACGAAGTTGATTACCGAGTTGAGCGCGTCGCCGAACGTAGACATCACGGGCCGTTGAAGGTCCACACGCAGCGGCCGCGACGACGGCTGCGCTTGGAAATCACGCGCCAAGTGAATCGACGTCGAGCCACCGAGGTTCATTCTCCGCCCCAAATCTGCTGAGTGTCGCGAGGCCTGAGGTTTGGAACTGAATTGTCACCTTCGGTGAAACGCTGCGTCGTGAACTTGGTGAAAGTACACCGTGCACATCACAGTAGTTGAGCTGCGGAATTCAAATACCCAACGCGAGCGTCGTTAATCTGCAACTGTTCACTTCATTGGCGCGACCCACACGACCTAGTAAGCTTGCTCCTCGGACTGGACACTTCGTTCAGCCACTACATCGTTGGGAGAAGTGGGGTATGAAAATGCGACGCATCGGTTTGACCGCGGTTTGTCTTGGGCTCGCGAGTTTCGCGGGATTTGGCTGTTCGGATGGTGGAACACCGGAGCCCGGAGTGGCCGTCACGGAAACGGGCACCGTGTCCTTTCCTCTGGAAACGTTTGGACAATCCGGCATGAGGTACCGCTTGCACAACGCGATATTCGAGGTGCGCGACAAGCGAACGGCGCGCGTGCGCGCCGTATTGAACAGTGACGACCAACCCTTTTCGTCGATCATCAGCGCCGAGCTCGACGCCGGAGAGTATCAGGTGATGCTCCAACCGGGCTGGTTCATCGAGCAGATCAGCGACGGCGGTAGCTTTCCCGGACCAATCGGGACGGTCACCCCACCGGGCGTGATCACGGTGCCTGTTGCGCCGGGCACGGCGCCAGCGACTCCCGTCACGACTCCACCGGTGTTCTCCACGTCACCACCGCGAACGCCGGTGATCGAGTTCGAAGAGATCTTCGACGACGAGACGGTAGCCCCGAGCACGACCAACGACGTCGACGTCACGTTCGTAGACATGGGTCCAACGGGGCCGACGGGGCCGACGGGCTCGACGGGCCCCTCTGGCTCGACGGGCTCCACCGGCTCCACTGGCGGCGGCGGTTTCGGGCGCGTCATCAACGCGGCGCTCGAGAGCAACGCGATCCAAGACTTCTCCATCTTCCCGAACAACTCGAGCTTCGTGTTCTACACGTTCAGAGTGGGCGACAACGTGATCAGCTTCGAGCCCGGCACGATCAACGTCGTGTTCGAGGTGATCGAAGATGGCGTCCAAAACCCGCCCGATCCGTGTGACGACGTCGCGGGCATGAAACGCCCGAGCGTGATTGAGAGCAACGTCGACGCGATGTCGTTCCTGAGCTTGCGCAGCGTGTTCGACGCGATGGCGCTCAACGACGGCTTCGAAACCGACGGCGAGACGATCTACAAGCAGATTATCGACAGCTACGCGACCGCCGACCAAGGGCAGATGGCCGACGCCATCCACTGTGGCGACGAGACGACCAATGGCCAGCCTTCGTTGAACGGATATCCCATCGACTGCAATCGCCAGGAGCGCTTCCAATTCGACAACTTGGATCTGTGGAACCCCACGGCGTTCGTGAACCGCTTCGACCTCGCCCCCGAAAGCGGGGCGCACTGCGGTCAGCAGCGCATGGTGTTCGCTTCCAACGCACAGAACCGCATGTTCTTCATTGTCGAAGCCCAGATCCCGAACCCCAGACCCGACCTCGGATTGGAGGGTTGCGCCCCGCTCGCCAATTTCTGGGCCGAGCAGACCCAGATTGAAGATCCAGTTTCACGCGGCTTGCGTCTCACCAACGCCTTCCTGAGCGGTGACGAGGAACTACTCGCGCAAGGCTTCGGTCCCTTCGTGAAAGCGAGCAACTACACCGTCGGCACCGGCCAAATCCGGACCAACAACTTCGACACGGGTTTGTGGACACTCCGTGAGTTCAAGTTGGCGACCGACTCCGGAGACGTGAAGGCCATCCCGTTCCCGACTGCAGAAGCCCCCCACGGCGCACTCTGGAACGACAACGTCTCACTGTC
Organism: uncultured bacterium; assembly: GCA_966249405.1. GTDB lineage: Bacteria > Myxococcota_A > Polyangia > Polyangiales > Polyangiaceae > SZUA-265. The sequence continues at coordinate 20,258 of CBINDO010000112.1, forward strand.
GAACGGTGAACTGTGCCGGGAAGCGTTCCTGACGTCACTGCAAGGTGTTTTGATCGACGAGCCGTCGGCGATGGCGTTCGTGGTGCCTCAAGAGTGCAAAGACGCCGAGAGCCGCAACACCTTCGAACAGGACTACGCTTCGCAGATGTCCGGAGGTAGTGGTCAATTGATCGACCAGATCGATCAAATCGTGGCTGGCACGGGGCTCAGCGCCTTCGACATCGCCAACCGCGCGTCGTTCGCCGGTTCCTGCATTGGCTGCCACAGCGAGACCAACGGTCGCGATCTCGGTCGCGGCGTGAACGCGCCGTCTTCCCTCGACTTCGTGCATGTCGGCGAGTTCACCGAGACGTGCGCGGACAACGTCTCCAGTTGTTTTGCCACCTCGAGCGCGCTCAAGTCGACGTTCCTGCCGCATCGTATCGACGTGCTCGGTCGTTTCGCGGACGTGTCCATGCCACCGTCGTGTGGGGAAGATCCACCCCCCGCCTTCGATGGCGGTGTCGTCACCTTCGTCGAGGAGACCTTCGTCGACGAGACCTTCGGCAACGACACGTTCGATGGCACTTTCGGCGGCTCTCAGCCGGGCGCGGCTGCGGACGGAGGCGTGTTCGCCGTCGCGCCTGCCGAGCTCCCAGCAGCGGACACTCCCGTCGATGAGCTCGTGAAACAAGACGAAGAGATCCGCGAAGAGTTCGGTCGTCGCACGGTTGGCGGCCAAGACGCACGCGTCTCGCACTGATAGGCGGAGAGCGCGACCGCGACGCGCCTCCACGAACCCCGGCAGGTGAGACAGTGACGCAGGCCGGGTCGAGGAAACGCCCGCGCGCGACATCCGCTCACTTCTTGGATTGCTCTTTGCGGCGCGCGCGTTTGCCGCGCGCGATCTCGGTGTCTAGGGCCGCGAGCGGTTGATCCCACATCAGGCGAAAACGTTCGAGCCAAGCGTCAGCCTCGCGCATCGCGACGGCTTGCACCGAATACAAGCGCCGCGCACCTTCGGCACGCACGTTGGCAAACCCGTTGTCGCGGAGGACTTTGAGGTGTTGCGACACGGCGGGTTGCGAGATCCCGAACTCGACGGCGATCACCTGGACGACGTCGCCGGAGGCCAACTCGCCGTCGGCCAGTAACTCCAGGATCCGTCGTCTCACCGGGTCTGCCAACACCTCGAACGCGTGCATCAGGCCCCCGCAGGCGGCGGTGAGTAGAAGTCGGCCACACGCGCGGCCGCGGCCCGAGCCTGCGTCGGCTCTATCCCGGCGGCGATCGATGCGTCTGCCCAACCGCGCGCGCACCCTTCGATGAAAGTGCGTCCGGCCGGGGACAACACCCAGCGTTGCGCCGCTTCGGGATCCACCGTGGCTCTGGTTTCGAAGTGTTTACCCATTCCCATCATTCCGAGGTCCCAACCGACGCCGACCGCACCTGGACCATATTGGTCGAACAACGCCTCCGGCACGTGTGCGACGTGCTCGAGGGTGAGTTGCGTGCCGCGTGCGTGTGCGGCGAGCTGCACGGTAACCCAGCTCACACCGCCGTGCATTTCCCAAGTCACC
>CBINDO010000113.1:0-21807 GCA_966249405.1 uncultured bacterium
CAACACGAGGCTGATGGCGGCGCTCAGACCGTCGCGTGCCGATTCCGGATCGGTATCCCAGCGCGATGAGCGCCGCTCGAGCGAAGAAAGGACGTGCAGAGGTTCACCCGCGGTCGAGCCAGGTGTGATGACGCGAATGTGGGTGCTGCGAAAGAACTCGGACAGCTCCGTCTCACCGATGCGCGCGCTGCCGAGGGCCTCGGCGCGTCGCTGCACCTCTTGCTGCACCGCCTCCGGCGAGAGCACGGCATCCGACCGGCTGAGCCAAGGCGCCCAGCGGCCGTGTTCGAAGGTCGGGAAGGTGAGCAGTAGGTTGGGCAAGTCACCCTTGACGTCGATCATGATGGTGGGGACTTTGGCGCGCAGCGCCTCCTCGGCGAGGACGGTCACGAGGCCCGTTTTCCCAGAACCCGTCATCCCGACCACCACGCCGTGAGTGACGAGGTGTGCAGTTGGCAGCAGCAGCTGTGGGCCGCCATCGGCGCCGGTGATCTTGCGGTAACGACCCAGGTTGAGTTTAGACGTATTCATGCGCGTTCGACCTTTGGTTCGAGGCGTGGACAAGACAGGTGAACGAGCGCCTAAGAGCGCTGTTCACCTGTCCTGACCCGTGGGCGCCGTCATTCAGCGAGCGAAGGGGCCGCCGTCGGTGTCGTTCGTGGCCGCGCCGTTGGGCTGCGCTCCGTTGGCTTGCGTCACGTTCGACTGCTCGCCATTGGCCGGTGCAGCGCCGTTGGCCGAGGCGGTGCCTGGCGCCGCCGCTGGCTGGATGTCCGACTTCGTGGTCTCCTTCTTGCGCGTGCGGCCCGCATACAGGCTTGGCATCACGCTGTCGACGTCACCGTCGTGCCAGAGCAAGTAGGCGAGGGCACGGCGCGCGTCATCATAGGCGCGCACGAAGAGCGTGAAGGCGCGCAACCGCAGGTCCGCGGTGCGCGCGCGTTCGACCGGCCCTTGCTCCTTCAAGCCGACGGCTTGGATGAGCCAGCTCACGAGCTTTTCGGCGCGGGCCAACTCCGCTTCCGTGGTGGCGCACTTACCGACCACGTTAGCCCAGTTGCTGCGGAAGATGTTGACCATGATCTGCAGATCGGCCTGCGTGAGCTTGTAGCCGTTGGTCCCCTTCAGGCCCTTCAAAGCCTCCGGGTTGATGAGCTTGCGGTTGGCAAGCGTACGCAGATCGCTCTGGAGCAAGTCGCACATCGCGACCGCCTCTTGGAAGAGCGGGTTTAGCCGGTCTTGCGGCTCGGTGGCGGCCAGGTGCACCGTGTGCGCGTACGCGGCCGCCATCGCGTAGCGCTTCATCTTGTCGAAGCGCGCGAGGTTGAACTTCGGTAGCTGCTCGACGATCTGAGATCGGTAAGTTTCGACTTCTGGGATGACGCCAGCCGCCGTGTTGATGGCAGGCATGAGGTCGATGTTGATCACCTCGAGGTCGTCGCGCGTCAGCGCCAGCAATTCCTCCTCGACGGAGGCGTACGCCGTCGCCAGGGTGTCGTCGCCAAACAGGGAGTAGTCGATGGTGTAATCGATGTCGGTCATGGGTCTGTTCTTTCGGAAATGATGGGTTCTTGGTTATTGATGCTCACCACCGCTTTTGCGGTGGTGTTCGTGAGACATGAAGGGTTGGTGAAGGCTGGTCGGTGGTGACAGTGGAGAGGCGGCTCTTGGTGAGACTCTCTTCACTGTGGCTCAACGACTGGGCCCCTACCCCTATTCTCGGATGTCTCCCCATTCATTCGTTCTGACCGATTCGGAGTTTCCCTCGAAGTGCTCAGGCGACTTCGTTTTCCCCGTGCAGCGGTGAAAATGAACGTGCCGCCCGCTCGTCGGGGACACGGACGTTGCCGTTCACAGCGTTCGCTGCGCGTGTGGTTTCGCGTGTTTATATGTCGCATGCGCTTCGGCGAAGCCGTTGCTCGAGTTCGGCCGAGTGCGCATTGCGTTGCAACGTGACTAAACTCCGTCTTGCAATGCGGTGCGTCAGAAGCCGGTCCTGGGCGACGCGTCGCGTTGCAGAGAAACGTCGTCGGCGCCGCGCCCCTCGGCAAGAAACCCTAAATCGGGTTTTGGCAGCAGCCAGCTGCTCGAAAAACCCGAAACTGGATTTTGGCAGCAGCCGGCTGCTCGGAAAACCCGAAACTGGGTTGGTTGGGCACCCCGGCGCATCAAAAACCCGGCGTAGGGTTTTGCAGGCGGCGGGCTGCTTTCTCCAACCCGGAAGAGGGTTCGTCAGCCCTCCCGGCTGCCGCCAAGAACCCGAAAACGGGTTGAGCGGCGCAGCTGGCTGCTTCAAACAACCCTAAACCGGGTGGAACGCGGCAGCCGGGAGCCACAGAAAACCCAGAATCGGGTGGAACCAGGCAGCCGGGAGCTACAAAAAACCCTGAATCGGGTGGAACCAGGCAGCCGGCTGCGATCGGAAACCCAAGGTAGGGTGTGGGGAATTCGATGCCGGACATGTCACCGATGTGCTCGGTCTGAAGTGTCACTCACGTGGGCGGTCTGAACGCCGATGGAGAGTGGGAGCCCTCAAACCGTTGCTTGTGTGCAAACCGCGCCCGGTCTCGACGATTCACTGCTGTCGCTCCAAACCGTTTTGGTCCAGTTGTATTACACGGGGGAGACGGCCGAGGCGCTGAGCCCTAGCCGCGTCAGTCGAGGCCTCATCGAACCAAGCTTGGGCAGCGCTGGCGATGGTCTCGCAGAATTCGTCGACTGCGATTCCGTACGAAGCAGCACCGCCATCGAAACCTCGCGCCGGCACGATGCTTACTGGACAGGCGTACAAACAGATACGACTCGCCCGTCCGAACGTGTCAGCCGCCGGGGGTTCGAAGAGCGAAAACTCCCCCTCATGCAGGAAGCGGCAGCGCAACTTGTAGAGCTCGTCGGCGGTAAAAAACGCGCGATCGGCTGCACTCACCAGCGGTTCGAAGTAGCGTTTGGCCCAGTCACGGTACCGCACCCCGGTCGGACTTTCCGGGGCGTCAACCGCCGAGCAGATATCGGGCAATGCTAACGCGAGCGAGGTCGCTGCGTACCAACATTTGGCTTGAACAGTCCTTAACAGGTCTTGGACTAAGTGCTGCATTTCCGCTTCGGCCAATCTGCGTTTTGCGCCACATGAGCCGTCTCTAGCTTTCGAGCCACAGGATGGTAAGTGCTTGACCGAGCGACCGCATACCGAGGGTGTGCTCGACCACTTCCTCGCACGTTTCGGCGGCTTTCCCCTCGAACCATGCGTCCCCGCTCACATGCTGCGCGGCGGGCCATTCCTTTCCGGACGTGAAGAAGTCGAACGCCAGCGACTCCGTGCTCAGCTGGGTGCCGCGCCCGCGCAGATACGGCCACATGCTCTCGCTCTTAAACGACCACTCAACCTTGTTGCCGCGCGACAGCACCACCGCGCACATCTCGGGCGACAGCTGCACAAAGCGAATTGCCGCCGCTGTCAATGAAGTACGGAACCGCTCCGCAAGGTCCCTGATGGGGGAAAGGTTTACGGGACAAGCTTCGCACGCACGCCTGATGAGCTGTTTCGGCATGAGAAGCTCGCTAGCGAAAGCGTTGGCTTCAGCTTCGACCGGCTTGTTCACGTAGTCATCCAGATCGCGCTCGAGGCAGCCCTTCCACTCGGTCCCAACATGTTCGAGCTGATGATGGCCCAGTTCATGAGCGATGCTGAATCGTTGCCGCGGCTCGTACCCGACAGCGTCGTTTACTCTGATGATGGCACGATTCCCTGCACGCACGAGTCTTGCCGAGGCTCCGGACAAGCCACCGTAAGCGATCTGAACGCCAAGGTCCCACGCGATATCCTCTAGGCGAACGTCGGCTGCCGACATGACCCCGTAGCGTTCCGTCAGGGCGGCGGCAGCCTTTCTTGCTCTTCGTAGCCGAAGCTCTACGGAACTAGTCATCCTTAACCCCCTGGGGCCCCGCATTTAGCGACTCGAGGTCAGAAACCAAGCTTTCCAAGTCCTCGCGGTCCAAGTCTTCGAGGTGGCGGTGTTGTACCGCCAAGGCCGGGTTCAAGGCGAGCAGGTTCGTTATGCGTTCTCGAAGCGCGTCTAGCGAGAAGAACGATAGGTCGTGTCGACCCAGAGTTTGTGCGCGCTCCCGCTCAACTCGGGCCAGGTCGAGGCGCGATCTCCTGAGATTCGCAGCCGCTTGTCTCGCGAAAGCCAGCAGAGCGCTGCACTCCGCGTCGGAAACACTCACCGTCTCGTCGGCGACCGCGTCGAGCCCATCGAGAAGGGCGCTACCAAAGTCACTGCCAGTGTTGGGTGTTGTCATGTTTCTGCCCCAATACAGTTCGCGGCTTCGACCAAGTCCTTCGGAAGGTCCGCAATCATCCTCCGAATCCTACGCTTTGCGTTCTTGACCGCGTCAGCCGACAATTGAGTCAGCTGACATATGGCTTCCGTCTTGTGAACGCCGTCATCGAAAGCCATGAGCACATAAGACACGTCATCGTCGTAAGCCTCCGTCGCGCGTGAGAGCAGCGTCTCCCGAATTCGAGCCCATACATCGCTTGCCAGCAGTTGCGGTTCTGGGTGTCGAGTGGGTCCGTCGGGCTGCTCGTTTCGGTTGAGGAACTCCCGAGAGCGCGTTCGAAGTTTGTGAGTCCTGCTCCGAATCGCGCCGATGAGATGACTGGCAAGGGCGCAGGCCTCGGGCCGCCAGGACAAGTCACCTGATAGCGTGTCCGCAATGACTCCCTGGACCAAGTCGCTGGGGTCTGCGCCGATTCCCATCTGTCGGAGGGTAGCACATCGAGTCTTCGCAAACTGTAGTGCTTTGCGGCAAGTGTCCTTGTCCTCCAGCGCTAGGAGAACCGCCCCAATTGTCTCTTCGCTAGAGCCGGGCGAGTTTTTTTGAGTCATCGCGGTCCCAAAGCAAAACTTGTGGCCAGGACCGTTGTGTAGCCGCGATTTGGCGGCCACCAACTGGAGAATTTATGGCAGATCGAAGAGTTAAGAAGAGCCGAAAAGACGGCAACGGGAACATCACCGCCCTCTGTAACGCAGGCGAACATTGGTCGCCGAGACCGAAGTCGGAGGCGATCAGTGACATCGAATCGGGTAGTCATACCTACTACGTCGAGGAGGCTGGCTATCGAAGCACGGTGAAAGTGTTTCAGCGTAACGGACTGAAGTACCTGCGTACTGACGCCGATGGCACGAGCAAGAACAACCTCGACAATCTTCAGGACTGTTGACCCTACCAAACCAAGCCTCCCCCTAAGCCGCGCAGCTGGCCGCGCCGAAGTTCGTAGTCTGGAACGGCGCGGCCCAGCTCCGCCCAATACTCGCGCGAATGCTCTCTGTGCACAAGGGTGTACGAGCTCGTGAACGACGACGTATTCCACGAGTTTCCGCGGCGCCTGCACGATTCGCCAATTGAACCGCAATACGCCGCGTTCATTACACGAACCCCAGCGCTTGCGGGGTTCCCGGATGAGGACGCTGGGCACCTGAACGCCCACAATTGGTGCCCACTGTGCGACCATTTCCGGGAGGTTGTCCTTCGCCGGGGTACCGCATCACTTGACGAGCGCGCCGCCGACCGTGGTCGGGTGATGGAGCTCGGCCACACCACGCTCCAGGTGCACCCCCCGTGACATCACGCGCGCGCAGCTGGTATTGACGGCCCAAGTAAAAATGTCTCACCGCTGACGTATTGCCGCTCGAACAAGGGTGGCGGCAACTCGCTCGCGCTCTTCAGCCGGTCCGAAATCCGGGGGACAAGCAGCCTTACGCCGCTGCAACCGTTGCTCCCATAGAATTCAAACCGTTGCGGACTTTAGCCTGTTGACAGGCATCATCGCCCGAAACGGACCGTTGACAACGCGACAGCTCGGGTCTAGCCGTTTGGACGTTGGCGCCCTGCCATGGCATGCGCGGCGCACAAAGGAGGTGCGGAGTGAGGGTCTTCAATTGGTCGAGTTTCAAGAGTGATTTGCGGCGGCGAGCGACCATCGGAAGTACGTGTGTTGTCATCGCTTGCTCTGGGCCCCGGGGCGCGGACGAGAGCCCCACGTTGGACATCGTCGAGAAAGGTGCGGGGCTGGAGTTAGCTCCGCCACCTGAGCGCATATCATCGGACCAACCCGAACCCGCCGCCATGCCGCCGGAGGGTGTAAGGAATGACTCGGCGGCGACCAACGAACGGCGCCTGGCGTGTAACGAGGCGTTCGGCGTGCGCGCCGTAACCGTACAGTGGGCAGAGATTCCGCAAGGCACGATTACGCACGTCGAGGCCGTGGTACGCAACAACACGGACGCGGTCGTCACCGTAGAACCAGAGGTTCTAGGAGCGAACCCTCACGCGCCCCCCGCGCGGCGACCTCTGGAGCCACTGGAGTTGGCACCTCGGGAGGAGCGTCGCCTGTCCGTCCCGGTGGGTACCCTGCCCGTGCAGAGCGAGGGCACCGCTACGGCAGTCGAACTTGGCGTCAAGTGGAGGCGGCCATTTCAAGAAGATATGGTGTCGCCAGCATCAACTACTGGCGCTGTCTTCGTAACGCACGTCACAGGCAAGCCCGACCAAGCCACCGTGCTGACGCGGGGGCAAGAGTTCGCGGCTCAACAGGGCGGAAAATCAGGGCGACGGCCGACTCAACTGCGACGCTACGACGAAATGACGGGGGTGATGCGGGCGAAGGAGAGCTTCGAACTGGCAAACCTCCCGGAAGTGAGCGTCGGACTTGTACCCGTCGAGGTGACGCCATGACGACATCCAGTTCAACGCGCAGCAGCACCGCGCTGGCGAAAGCCATCGCACGCGCCTCGTTGTTTGCTGCCCTCGTCGTTGCAGTCCTGACGGTCGCGCCGGAAGACGCTTGGGCCAAGTACAAATTTTGCGCGTCGTATACCCCTTCATACACTGACACGACGGCAGGCGAAGACTTCCTGAAGTCAGCGGCTCACAGTTTGGGTTATCATCGGATGATTCTGTTCCGGAACGGTGTCCAGGTTGGGGACAAATTCGCGGGGGTTGATGGGTGTTATCCGGATACCCAGACTGCCGCCGGCACCTACACGATGCAACTGGTGACACAGGTCAAGGTTGGCACCGCCGAGGCCAGGGTATACCAGGCATCGAGCGGTGGTGGGATCCCGGCCATCATAAACGGCTGGGGCAATTTGCCCGCCGATACAGGCGCCGCCGTGGTGATGAAGTTCTACAGCGCAAATGGGACTGTCTACGACCCCTTGTTTCGCGTGAGTCTCGCCCTCTCTTGGGGTCTCTTCCGCTTCGCTGTCGCAAACACTCTGTACAGCGTCTTCGCGGAAGCGACAGCTGCTTCCGGGGGAGGCGCCGGGGAGGGGTGTGTGGCGTGCGTCGTCGGCAGTCAGATGTTTCTTGGCCAGGATGGATCCGGCGTGTGGAGCAACACCAGCAAGGCCACGATTATTCATGAGTTTGGTCACCTAATCGCGAACTCGTCGTTTGGTGGGTTCGGTGTTCAGGGAGTGAGCGAGAGCAACCGATACTGTGCGCCGGTGACGAACAACGCAGGGTTCGACGCGTGTCGTTGCGACCAAGTTGATCCAACCTCGGCCAGCACGTACTGTCAGAACGAGGACTGGGATCGTCTTCATTGCCTCAATTCACGAGAATACATCCACGCCGCGTTCGACGAGGGCTGGAGCCATTACGTCGCCACGAGAGTTCTCAACGACCCTACGCAGAGTGGTGCGACATTTCCGTACTACAAGGACTCTCTGAATATCAACCTAAACGAACTCCAGTCGCCCGTCTCACACAACGCACAACCTAGCACGCCTTACGAGTGGATGGACAATAAGTGCGCCGACGACATGAGCAACAAGGGCACGGAGATGGATTGGCTCAGCTTCTTCTACGTCGTTGGGAGTCAGACGTCGCACGCCTATTCGCTGAGCAACTTCTGGAGCGTGATGTTCACGAGTGACGTGTGTGCTGGTACTTGCACGACCGACGACAAGGTCACCTGGAACGATCTTGCTGACGGGGCTGCGAGTGTATTCTCTGAGGATAAGTTGGATCACTTTGTCATTAACGGGAATACCTACGGAGTAAACCACTGAACCATGAAGTCCCTTCCCTGGATGTTGACGGCAATCACGCTTGCGTCGGGTTGCGGGCGCCGCTCGACGCAGAATACCGCGTCGACGGCGGGGGAGGGCTCGAACGCGATCACGACTGCAGGAGCCGGTTCCGACGCAAGCAGCTCTGCGGCTGGCAGCACTTTGCCGCTGCGAAGCGAAGCCGGGGCCTCGGGAATGTCAACGACGGAGGACGAGTGTGCGCCTTGGGTGAATCCAGACCCGAGCCCACCGGTAACACCCGAGGGGTACGTCATCAATCTGCAACCCACCGAAGATTGCATCCACCCGGAGGTGACGCCCAACTGCGAAGGAGAGTTCTGCACGATTCCGGCGGGCTGCTTCATCATGGGCGCGCCGCGGGACGAATTCGACGCCGGAAGGGACGACAACGTGCAGGTCCAAGTTACCCTGACGCGTGGCTTCGAGCTAGGCCGCTATGAGGTGACGAACGCGCAGTGGTTGGCCGCGGGGTTCGAGCTGCCGACGCGCGAACGTGACGTGGGGAGGTGTCGGGACGACCGCTGCCCCATCAGCAACGTGAACCTCTTCGAAGCGGTCACGTTCGCCAACCGCTACTCGGAGATGCAAGGCTTACCGCCTTGTTATGAGCTGCGCGATTGCACTGGAACCTTGGGCAGCGGTCCGATCTGCAATCGAGAGTCGAGTGAACCGGGCGTTCTCGATTGCGACGTGCCGGCGGTGGACGACGAATACATCTGCGGTGGCTTGTACGTGACTGCAGAAGACGTGTACGCGTGTGAGGGCTATCGCCTGCCGACGGAAGCGGAGTGGGAGTACGCGGCGCGCGGAGGAACCCGAACCGGGTTCTGGAAGGGTGACGTGCGCCACTATCCTTCCAATGAAGATTGTCCGTGCGAAGGCAACTTGGAGGGTGTTGCGTGGTACTGCCACAACAGCGGCAGACACCAACATCCGGTGGGGGAGTTGCCCCCGAACCCGTGGGGCCTCCACGACGTACTAGGCAACGTGCGGGAGTGGACGGCCGATGCCATCTACTGGCTGGGTTATGGCGAAGGGCCTCAGATCGATCCCAAGGGTTACTGGTGGGACGTTGCCGGAAAGGTCGATCGTAATCTGATGCCTGTCGCGGAGTACGGTGGCGAAACGGAGGTTCAGGACACGATGATTTGCCGCGGAGGCGCCTACCTCCTGACAGCGACCTCGGCAAAAGTGAACTACCGGAGCTACTACACAACCCCATCCCGCGGTAGTTCGGTCGTGGGCTTCCGTTTGGCGCGGACACTGCCGTTAGCCGAGCATCGCTAACTCGAGCGTGGCTGTGAGCTTTAGGCACGCCAGGCAAAGCTGGCTAACGCCAAGGGCAGACTCGCTCAAGGACAATCGGTGAGCGTGTACAGATTGCGCTCCTGGAGGAGGCGGAGGCTTTCGCCGTCACAATCGAGCGGGTTGTCGTGCAAGGATAACGTCGTGTCGGAGTATTCGCTGAGCGCAGCTACGTCTACGATCTCGTTGCCGTCGAGGCTCAGATACTGGAGCGAAGCGAGATCCGAGAGCGGGCCCAACTCGGCGTCCTCGAGCCCACATTCGGGGAGTTGCAGCATTTCCAAACGGGTGAAGCCGGTGAGCGGTGAGAGATCTCCGTCGAACGCAGGGTTCGGTCCGACGCTCAGCGTTCGCAGGTTCGTGAGCCCAGCCAGCGCTTGGATGCTCGTTACGGGATTGAAGCTCACGCTCAAGCTGTCGAGGGTGGTGAGGTTTTGGAGCGGCGTCAGATCGGCGATCTCGTTGCTCGATAGCTCGAGCCCCCACACGTTGGGGAGCGCCGCGAGCGGCGTCACGTCCTCTATCGTGTTGCCGGCGATCCACAGGCTTCCGAGCGTCGAGATCGTCGAGAGTGGTGTCAGGTCGGTGATGCGATTGTTGCTCAGGCCTAGTTCCGTGAGCAGGGAGAGCTGCGCGAGCGGCTCGAGGTCGCTGATGGAGTTCATCGACAGATCGAGGGCGTACAGGCTCGTGAAACATTCGAGGCCGCTGAGACTCTCGACGTAAAGTCCGTTCACGTTCAGCGACGTGAGCTTCGCGGCGTCGGCTCGGGTGAGATCCCCGGTGGGTTTTCCGAGTGCGATGCGAATGCCGTCCTCGAGCGCCGGGTCGGCGAGCGTGATGCGCTCGCAACTCGTGCACAGATCGACCCACTTTCCAGACACGCACTCGCGAGTCTGTACCCCCGTGGGACACGCTTCGCGCATCGACACCGGCTCACCCGGCTGGCAAAGGTATTGCTCGTTAGCCGTGCTTCCCGCAGAAGTGTCTGCGGCGCTCGTGTCAGCGGGGCGTGACTCGGTCGGCTCGTCGCTGGTTAGCACCGGTACGGACGAGTCTGAGGAGGTCGCGCCGGTTGGTGCCGACAGCCCGATCGAGTCGCCGTGGGTCGCGTTGCTGTAAGTGCCGTCGCTGTGAGTCGCGTCGCTGTGCGTCGAGTCTCCGTGATTCGAGTCGCTGGACGGCGCGTTGTTCGACGGCGCATCAGAGTCGCGTTCGTCACTTTGCGAGCTCGAAGTGAACGAGGCCGCGGCTGCGTCAGGCGCAGACGTCGCGGTCGATTCACCCTCTGCACGTACCGCGGCCAGCTCCGGACTGCCGCAGAGTGCAACCACACCTCGGCAGCCGTCGACCGCCAGACACTCGGCCTCGTCTCCGAACCCGGCGCATGCCGCGGAATCCTGGCAGCTGATCGTGCAAACCCCGCATAGGCAGGCGAGTTCTCCGCCGCATTCCACGCTTCGGTCGCACGCGGCCAGCCAGTTGGTGCGTGTGTCCGTGCCGCCCGATTGGTTGCTGCAGTTGCCGGCGGTCAACGCCAACGAGAGAACCGAGCACCCACGCACCCATACTCGCCACGCTTGCGCCATTCGGGCGACGCCTATGCGGGAACGGGCGCCCGAGAGCAAGACGAAAAATTCTTCATCTCGGCCGACTCCCAAAACGGGTCGGCGCTAACTCGCGCCATTCGGAGTAGACGACTCGCCCATTCCGCACGGGCCAGCAAGCGAAATAATTTTCACTTGTTGGGGGTGCACAGCGACTCCTAGTTTCGCGCGTCGTGAACGACTCATGTAGACGGTTGGGCGGTCTGGCGCTGTGTTTCGGCATATGGTTGCAGGTGTTGCCGGCGGGAGCACAGGAAGTGAACTACGCCGAGGTCGACCGCGCCGTGGTTCGTGTCCTCGCGCTGTCCGCTCCGGACGTGGTCGAGATCGAGCATCGCCGCCGACGCTACCAGTTCGGGATCCCCGGTGCCGGCCACGGCACGGGTACCGTCATCACCAGTGACGGCTTGGTGCTCACCGCCGCTCACGTCGTCAAAGACGCGCGGGCCCTGGCGGTGATGGTGCCCGGCGAAGAAAAGGCGGTGAAGGCCCGTTTGCTTTACGCCGACGACGAACGCGACTACGCCCTGCTCCAAATCCCTGGTGAGCAGGAACACGTGGCCACGTTGTGCGAAGAGGGGAGCTCACTCGACGTGCGCGAAGAGGTGTTTGCGTTGGGGTACCCACTCGACTCGGCGCGCACCGACCCACAATCGAGCCGCGGCGTGGTCTCTGGACGCATGGCGGACGGCGACCTGCAGCTCGACATGTCGCTCAACCCGGGCAATTCGGGCGGGCCGATGATCGCGAAAGGCGACCACGTGTGCGCGATCGTGATCCAACGCAGCGACCCGGAGCAGGGCGCGATCGGCATCGCCAAGGCCGTACCGATGACGGCGATGCGCAGCAAGATCGACGAATGGACCGCGAAGGAGCGTGCGGAGCCCAATGCGGGGGAAGCAGATGACAGCGTCGCGAGCTTGCTGGCCATGTTTGCAACCACCGGTGGCGAGTGGTTCGAAGCGTCGCTCGAGGCCTCCGATTCCCAGGAGGAACAAAACGGTCAGGTCGAGGAGTTCGCGCGCAAGTATCCAAACTCCGCAGACGTTCAGGTGCTCACCTCCGTTTATCTGTGGAACCGCTACATGGTGCGTCGCGCCGCCGGCGCCGAGCAGCTCGACCTGCGTGAACGCGCCGTAACGTACGCCGAACGAGCCGTAAAAGCAGACGCCAAATTGCGCACCACCTCGCCGTTCGTCGATTTGGTCCTCGGTGGTGGTGGCTACGCGGGCAGCCGGCCTCGTTATCACGACGGCTTCTTCGCGCGCTTGAGCAGTGGTATCGCGTATCAAAATCTCGACGTTGGACCGTCCGGAGGCACGTCGAAGCTCGCCGTCCCGATCGATCTGCTGATCGGTGGGGGTGGACGCGTGAGCTCCGGGCTCATCTATCGTCAGCTGGAGGGGCTAGGCGAAGGCGGAGGTACTACGCTCTCGGGGTGGGGTTTTGGAGGCTTCGCCGAAGTGCATCCGTCACTCGATGGGGGGCTCGGGATTCAGGCGCGGCTGATGCTCGTAAAAAACACGTACACCGAAGCGGCAACGTCCAACGAATACACCGACGCGGGTTTCGCTTTCGCCTTTGGTGGCGGCTACGAGTTCTGGATTGCCAACCAGTGGGCCGCCGGCTTCAACGTGATGTCCACCTTCGTTTCCTTCGACTCGCAGTTTGCGTTCATGCCGAGCGCGGGCTTGAGCATCACGCTCCACTGACGACCGACGGGCTTCGCCAGTCTCTGCGCGACACGGCTCGGCCCCATTATTGACCGCGAGACAACTAACTCGCGAGTGTGGGAGCGTTATCCGCGCGCAGCTTCCGCGCCATCGCCTGTGTTAGCTAGCTGGACCAAAACAAACGGTCTGTCTGAGCTAACGCCCGACGTGCAGTAGGAAAACGCTCCGTCTCACGTAGGAGATATCCGCACGGAGTTGCGCGCTTTCCGGGTGATGTGGGCCTCTCATCCACGCGATGTGAGCGGAGAGTGAACGGCAGATTCCGCCGCGTTTCACGACTCGAGCACCGCTAGCTCCCCGAGCCATGTCTGGTGGTTCCTTTGGGGCAATGAACAGCTCGAGGGGGCGGCACGATCCAATAGCGTATTGCAAGTGAGTCACATATGCGCTATGCCGTGCGGTAGGAAGAGGTGGCGTTGGGGGGCGCTCGTTGCGCGAGCGATCTTCCTCTGCCTGCATGAGGCGTTGGGAAAACAGGCTTCTAGGACGCTGAGTTCTAGGGTGCTTGGTGAGACGTGTGGTTTCTGGCTCGGACGTAGTTCGAGCTTCGAACGAAACAATCGAGTCTTCGACTTGCGTTGCGCGCGCACGCGCGAAAGGAGCTGTCCGATGTCAAACAAGAAGAGGGTGGGCGTCATTGGTGGTGGTCTTTCCGGTATCACGACGATGAAGCAGCTGAGGGATGAAGGGCACGACGTCATCTGCTTCGAGAAAGGTACCGAGCTCGGCGGCGTGTTCGCGCCCGATGGTTGTTACGATTCGACGATGCTCACGATCTCGAACTACTTCATGGCGTTCTCTGACTTTCTGCCGGAGGACGAACGTCTGAAGTTTTGGACGCGACGTGAGTATGAAGCGTATCTGAAACGTTACATCGCCAAGTTCGACCTCGCGCGCTTCGCGCAGTTGCGGTCCGAGGTGAAACAAGTGGAGCGCAAAGGGGCGGGCTGGGTGATCCGCGCGTCGTGCGACGGCGTGGAAACAGAACACGCGGTGGACGCGGTGGCGGTGTGCTCAGGGATGTTCCAGTTCCCGCGTCAACCCAACTACCCGGGGATGAACGAGTTCGAGGGCACTTTCATTCACTCGTCCGCGTACCGGAATGCCGCGCCCTTCGAGGGTAAACGTGTGTTGTGCGTCGGATTGGGAGAGAGCTCTTCCGACATCACCGCGGAAATTGCCGACGTAGCCGCCAGCTGCAGCCTTTCGCTGCGCCGTTACCCCGTGGTGGCTCCGCGCTACATCCCGTTCCAGAAGGACGAGTACTTCACGATCGATACTTCGTGGATCACGTCGCGCATGGTGAACTACTTGCCAAGCTGGATCCACTCTTCCTTCACCCAGGGGTTGTTTCGCAAGTATCTGCAGAGCAAAAACGCTGACGTCAGACTCCGCGGCAGCTG
This sequence comes from uncultured bacterium, assembly GCA_966249405.1. Classification (GTDB taxonomy): domain Bacteria; phylum Myxococcota_A; class Polyangia; order Polyangiales; family Polyangiaceae; genus SZUA-265. The sequence continues at coordinate 14,148 of CBINDO010000113.1, forward strand.
GGATATGAAGGCCGGACCGTCGCCGAACCAGGTCATCACCAAGAACGAGCGGGTCTACAAGCCCATCGTCGACGGGAAGATCAAACCCAATCACAGCGGCATCAAATGTTTCACGCGCAACGGGGTGGAGTTCAATGATGGCGAACGCGCCGACGTAGACACGGTGATGTTGTGCACCGGGTTCGAGACGCGGTTTCCGTTCTTGTCGCTCCGGTTCACGGCCACTCGAGACCTGTACAAACAGATGTTTCATCCAGAAGAGGATGCGACGCTGGCCTTCATCGGCTTCGTTCGACCGCAACAGGGCGGCATCCCCGCCATCGCGGAGCTGCAGAGCCGCTATTTCGCCCAGCTTTGCAGCGGCACCAAGAGCCTCCCCAGCCGCGAGCAGCGCCGTGCCATCACCAAACGAGAGGCGCAGCACTGGCAAGAGGAGTACCACATCACGCCGCACGTCTCTTCACTGGTGAACTACTGCACGTATACGGATTCCATGGCGGAGCTGGTCGGATGTAAGCCCAAGATCCCGTCGCTGTTCAGCGACCCAGAGCTGCACGTGAAGTTGTGGTTTGGACCGCAGTTCAGCGCGCAGTTCCGCCTGAACGGTCCGCACTCCAACTCGGCTCAATCCGAACGATTCATTCGTCGGTTTCCACTCACTGTAACCAAGAGGCGCATCGCTGTGCTGATGTTCTGCAAGGCGCTCACTCATTTGTTCTCCGGCGTCGAACGCTTCCGTCCGAGGAAACTCGAGTTGCCCGCGGCGCAGCCGGCGCGCGCCGAGATGCCCGCCGTCGCCTCACCCAACAGTGCTGCCTGAACGGCGTCTCACCCAATTCCAGCCCTGATGGCCCGTCCGTCGAAAGGAGTTTTCCATGTACGCGACTTCGGTGAAAGTGGATGTGGAATGTACGAAGGACCCGTCGCGATTCCTCGCGTTGCCGAGTGCGGTGACCGCGCGGGGTGCGGCTCGGCTCAAACTGTGGAGTTGCCTGTCCCCGGTTCAGCAGGCCGTGCTTGGTTGCGACGGCTCGTTCACGCTGCTGCTGAGTGCGTTGCTCGGTCAGGAGGTCAAGGTGGCCCTGATCGAGCAAACCATCGACCACCTCGAGGAGTACGACGAGGCCATCGACTTGGACAAGGACGAGCGTGTCCTCAACCGCGACGTCCGTCTCTATGTCGAGCCCGATAGCAACATCGTCTACGCGTCGTCCGTGATCGCGATTGACCGCATCCAGGGACCGCTCGCGGCGGACCTGCTCGCCGGAAAGGAGACGATTGGGCGGCTGCTTCGGAAACACCGACTGGAGACGTTCCGAGAGTTGGTGGACTGGGGTTCGGCGCCGGTGCCCGGACCGGGCAAACGTTACTTCACGGACTCCGAGATGATGTACCGCGCCTACCGCGTTTATCATCGCTCCGTGCCGGTAATGCTGATCACCGAGTACTTCGACCACCGCGTGTTCTGAAAATGGCGACGCACGGCTGCCGCCTCGGATGTGCAACGCCGCTCACCTGGTGCAATTCCGGGAGCGGCGTCTTCGTTTGGGCGGCCGCCAGCGCGACCTGGGCCTCCACGCCGTGGGTGGCGGGAGGCCCAGGGGCGCGTCAGCTCGCGCGAAACACGAGCCCCTGCAGCGTCTTCAACCTCGGGACCACCATCGGCACGGTCAACATCGTACTCAACACCGCCATGACGAGCAGCGCCGTGAACGTCTCACTCGAAATGATCTGCCTGTCGAGGAGCACGTTGGCAAAGATGATCATGATCAGAGCCTTCGTTTGGAGCAACCAACCGATGAGGGTCGCTTCGCCCTTTTCCCAGTTCAGGATGCGCCCCGCAAACTGCACTCCCACCATCTTGCCAGCCACCGACGCCCCCAACAGCGCAATCGCAGCGACGAAGACTTGCAGTCCTCCCACTTGCCAGTTGGTGCGCAGCCCGGTGCTGAGGAAGAAGACGGGCATACCCGTCAACAACACGAACCTTCTCAGGCCATCCAACTCCTTCTCGTCGAACCACGCCGCGTCCATGACCAAGCCGGCGAGGAACGCACCAACCATGAAGTGCATTCCGCACCAATCCGCCGCGAACCCGACCACCCCGAGCCAGACGAGGCTCACGAACCAACGATCGGAGGCGCGCAGGCTAATCATCAGTCGACGGAACGCGAGCGAGACGACTGCAAACCCACCAAGGAATATCGCCTGGCGCCCGAGTCGTGCCCAGTCCATCAACACCAGCCCCAACAATGCCCAGATGAACACGTCGTCTATGCTTGCGTACCGGAGGATGCGGGCACCAATCGGCTGCCGCAGTATCTCCAGCTTTTCCATCAATAGGATCAAGATGGGGAGGGCAGTAACTGAACAACTCATTCCGATGCCCAGAATGAACTGCCAGCGTTCACCGCCTGTCCCCAACCATCCACCCTTCCACGCCATCAGCGCTACAGCCGTCGCGCAACCGAAGATTAGAGGCATGCCGAACGCCAGCGACGCCGTAATCCCACTCTCTCTCTTGTAACGCCACGCCTTGGCGAGGTCCAACTCCAGACCAGCAACCCAAACGAAGATCATCACCGACCACCAACCGATACCATTCAACGCAAGCGTGACTTGTGGGTTGAATATGAACCGATGATACGAGGGGAAAAGCGCACCAAGTAGCCCCGGGCCGAGCAAGATCCCGGTGATGATCTGAATCACCACCAAAGGCGCGTAGTATTCGGTGCGACCCAACCGCCAGATCGCGAAAGGAACTCCCAGAATGATGACCATTGCAATCAAGAATATTTCCGTCGTCGTCATGAACTCCCTCCAGTCGGAAACCGAACTGCGACCGACGCGTATGCGTGGTTCGTCTGCAGTGCGGCGAGACATAAGGTAACCGATCTGGATTGAAAGATCGAACGCGATCGTTGCAGGTGAGTCTGATTTACGTTGGGTGATTGATTCGACGCTCGCTTGCTGTAGTCTAGATAATCAGGCGCTGCCGCCACGCTGCATCGCTTTCACGGTCGCTGGATATCGCCGCCCACGCGAACACGTTTGGCTCCGGCGCAAGCTCGCTCCGGCACGTCCTACGAGGTGCCCATTGCCCATGCGCGTCGATGAGAGGGGGCGTTGGGTTCCGTTCGGCGGATTCTCGGGTACTTGTACAATTCTTTCCGCTTCGCCCAATCCCAGCGTGGCCGAGACCGCGTTGCGGCCCCCCAGGTAACCGCCGCCAGTGAGCTCTGCAAAACGATGACGGAAAACGCCATTGCGGTCCATTCCCCTCGATGTGGCGAGCGAATTCCTTTGGGGCCAACTAGGGGAGGGGGCCAAAGCCTCTCGGTGCCAGGCAATGCCACGCGTGCTCTATGGAGCTTTGGCGCTCGTTTGCTGCCTCGCGTGTGGCAGCGACTCGACCAGCCACGGCAGGCTGGTCAACGACGAGGGACGGCCCACTTCGCAGCACGATGGTGGCGTCTCGCGGGATGCCGCAAGCGCAGCTACGAGTTCCGGACCAGCGAAGGTTTTGCCCGAAGCCGGTGGTGCTGGTGACGTCGACCCCTCGGTTCCACCCCCGGATGGGGGCGCGACTGGAATCGATTCGCCCGGGTGTCTCGAGGTGAGCGCACCTCCCGAAGCGCCACTCCGGCGGTTGAGTCATTTCGAATACGACAACACGCTGCGCGAATTGGGCGATCCGAGTGAACCCGCGAGTCGCTTCACGACCGAGGTTCCAGGGCAGACGGCGATCGATCCCTTGCAGGTTGAGCAATATGCGTTGGCCGCTCGAGACTTTGCTCGTCGCGTGACGGCGAACCAACGAGCCATCCAAGACTTCACGGGATGTGACCCTGAGGATTCCAACGCAACTTCGTGCTGGTCGGACTTCGTACAGAACTTTATCAGCCGCGTTTTTCGCCGTCCTGCAACCGCGGATGACATCCCGGAGTTCGAGGCGGTGTTCCTTCAGGGCAGCAACCTGGGCGGCAGCATGGGCAGCGGTGTCCGCGCCGTGGTCGAGGTCGCGCTGCAGTCGCCGGAGTTCTTGTATCGCGTCGAATTTGGCGAGCCCGTGGACGACGCCGCCGCGGATTCGAACAAAGCCGGTTGGGCGAGACCCACGCCGTATGAAATGGCGAGCCGGCTCTCTTATTTACTGTGGGGCTCTCCGCCGGACGATGCCTTGCTCGCCGCCGCCGCGCAGGGGACGCTGCGTGACGAGGACGTCGTCGCGAGTGAAGCGCGACGTATGCTGGAGGATGAGCGCGCCCGCGCCGTCGTGCGGCGTTTCTACTTCGACCACCTGGGCATTTCCCAACGGCGGCCATCCGTTAGTCTAGAACCAGACATCGCGTCGCTGGCGGTGGCCGAGACGGAGCGCTTCATCGACGCCGTCACCTGGGAAGAGCCAGGAACCTTCGCGGCGCTGCTCACCGCCCCGTTCACGTTCTTGAACGCACCCCTGGCGGCCCACTACGGCGTTACTGGCGTCAACGGAGAAGATTTCGTGCGCGTCGAACTCGGTGCCACGTACGGAGCGGGGATCCTCACGCACGCGAGTTACCTCGCCGCTCCGTCACCAACCGAACGCACGAGCCCTACTCAGCGCGGCATGCGGGTTCACGCGCGGCTGCTTTGTCGCCCCCCGCGTGTCCCTCCGGCAGAGGTAACGTTCCCCGCGTCGCCCGCGTCGGGCAACACCACCCGAGAGCGGCTCATCGCGTTCACGCGCGAGCCCGACTGCGCCGAATGTCACGACGAGGTCGACCCCTTGGGCTTCGCCTTCGAGCATTACGATTGGACCGGCCGCTTCCGTGAGACGGAGGACGGTTATCCCATCGACGCCACGGGGGCCGTCGAAATCGACGGGGCGGTGGTTCGATTCGACGGCCCCAAAGAACTCGGAGCGGTGTTGGCTGCGAGTGCGGAGGTTCACCAGTGTTACGTCCAGAGCTGGCTCCGCTTCGCGTTGGGCCGCTCTCTTACGGACGCGGACACCTGTTCACAGCAGCAGCTCGAAGACGCCTTCGCAGCTTCCGACGGCAACGTGCGAGAGTTGCTCGTTGGGCTCACTCGAACCGACTCCTTTCTCTATCGTCCAACCCTTCCGGAATCGCCATGAAGCAACAGACGTCACGGGTGCAACTCAGCCGTAGGGCGCTGCTCCAGGGGGCCGCTCTCAGTGGCCTGAGCTTACCGTGGCTGGAGATCGCGGGTGACAGCCGCACGTCTCAAGCGGCGAACCCAGCTCCTCGCCGCTTCCTCACGGTCTACCAACCGGGAGGCAGTGTGCTCGAGGAGTGGCAGTCGAGCGGCACAGAGACCGACTTCGAACTGGGGCCGATCCTCACATCTCTGGAATCGGTCAAAGAGCACCTCGTGGTGTTCGATGGCATCGACATGAACAGCGCCGTAGGTGAGCAAGACCAAGCCGGCATGGTGGCGCTGCTCACTGGGACACCGCAGGCAAGCACGAGCCGTTTCGCGTCCGGCCCCTCGCTGGACCAAGTGCTCGCGACGCGCCTATCGCTGGAAGGGCGCCCGATTTCCAGCCTCGAGATGGCGGTGCGCTGGGGAACCGGCAAGTCTCACGGGGTACTTTCGCCGCACAACTGTCTCAACTTCCGTGACAACGACACGTTCGATCCCATCCAGCCCAAGATCGATCCCGTTCAGATCTGGAACGAGTTGTTCGCCGGACCCATGGGACCCGAAGCGGGAGCAACTTGGGACCGTTCGATCCTCGACGCCGTGACTCGGCGTTACGAGAATCTTGCCGTGCGGATGGGCGCGGCCGATAGGCAGCGCCTCGAGCAGCACCTCGAGGCACTGCGCGCCCTCGAGCAAGAAGTGGCGAGCGTCTCACGCTGCTCCGCGCCGCAGCTCGTCGATACGTCCGACTACGATCCCTATGCGGGTCTGGGTTCGAGCGACGACGGCTCCGTTCGCGATCTCGTCACCGACGCGGCGATCCCCAAGGTTGGCAAGCTGATGATGGACATGCTGGTCATGGCGTTCGCTTGTGACCTGACCGCGATAGGCACGTTTCAGTGGTCGGATTGCGAAGCCAAACACACCTTTCCCTGGTTGGGGTTGTCCGAGACATACGCCTTCTACCAAAACGACGGTGGTTACCGTCCCGCGGAGTGCGCCACCATCGGCACGTGGCACGCGCAACAATTGGCGTATCTCCTCTCCAACTTGAAGAACGTCGACATGGGCGGACGTTCGCTCCTCGATGAGACGGTGGTGTTCTACGGCTCACACCTGCAAAACGTCGCCGACCACAGCAAGCGAAACATGCCCTTTCTTCTCGCAGGCGGAGGGGGTGGACTTCGCACCGGTCGGCTCCTGCGCTACGCCCATCGCTCCCACAACGATTTGCTCGTATCCATCGCCAACCTGTTCGGCGACCCTCGAACGACGTTTGGCGCCCCCGAGTACTGCGAAGGGGCGCTCGACAACCTCGTGTGAGCGGCGTCAACGCGTCTGGCTAGGGAAGGGCCACTTCCCGGCTCTGACTGGCTCACTCTGGATCGCTCATGGATGGTGCCGTCGACCTGCTCTGGAACCGTTCGGTAGCTCGTGGCACGTCACAGGCACTGCGGACGCAATATTCTCTCGTCATCGCCACCGCGCCAATTCAGACAGATATCGCGCGAAGGAAATAACGCGGTGGGTCGAAATACCAACCGGGGGGTTCCAGAATAAGGTCACACGCGATGAACAAACTTACTTGGATGACTGTGCTGCTCGGCTCTACCCTGGCTTTGGCCTGCGGACAAAGCTCCGGTGGCGACTCAGTCGACGTCGACCGACCCGCCACACCGGGCGACCCTGGAGCCCCGACGGGTGGTCCGGGCGCCCCTGGAACACCCAACAATCCGGGCACGCCGGGCATCACGGACGAGCCCATCATCGTCCTGCCGACTGGCACTCCGACGACCGGGGCTCCCTCCACCGGGTGCACGGGCATCGCATGCCAACAGGTGGCCTGCGAGGGCGGTCTCACGACCCAGGTCACGGGCACGGTGTACGCGCCTTCCGGCACCCTGCCGCTCTACAACGTCATGGTCTACGTGCCCAACGAGCAGCTCGCGCCGCTCACCGAGGGAGCCAGCTGCAATCGCTGCGATGCTTCGGTTTCGGGCAGCCCCATCGTGAGCGCGATTTCGGGCGTGGATGGCACGTTCACCTTGGAGAACGTACCGGTGGGGCAAAACATCCCGCTCGTGATCCAAGTCGGCAAGTGGCGCCGACAAGTGGTGATCCCCGAAGTGGTGGCCTGTACGAACAACGCGCTCACCGATGTCAACCTCACGCGGTTGCCCCGCGACCAGGCCGAAGGCGACATGCCCAAGATTGCGCTGACCACCGGTGAGCTCGACGCTCTCGAGTGCCTGCTTCGAAAGATCGGCATCGCGGACTCGGAGTTCACTCCGGAAGGTGAGGGGGGAAGGGTAACTTTGTTCGCCGGTCACGGCGGAACGAGCGAATACGACTCGACGCTCAACGCAGGCGCGACGATCACGCCCGCCGAGGACCTGTGGAACGACGCGGCTGAGCTCGGCCGCTACGACGTCCTTTTGATGGCCTGCGAGGGCGGCGAATACCCGCAAGAGAAGAGCGAGCAAGCACGCGAGCTGATGGCGCAATACGCCAA
>CBINDO010000114.1:0-21702 GCA_966249405.1 uncultured bacterium
AAGGCTCTGACCGACTACGACAAGAGCAGTTACCATAGTCACGAGATCGTCAACATCGTCGAGGGACGCGACGTCCAGTGCTTCTTCCAGAACGACAAGGATTGGCACTACCGCACCGAGGAGCGCCGTTGGGCCCCGATGAACGACCAGAGCTCGTGGCGTCGTCTGCAACGCGCCGGTCGCCGCACCGTGCAGACGGTGCTCCACATCCGTTGAGTAAGCGCAAAAAGTCTTTTCAAATCCCGCTAGCCGTTGCCTTCATCCGGCCTAGAAAGCAGCCACCATGACCGACGAGAACACGACCGACGCAGCGAGCCACAAGGAGCAGATGGAGGCGTTGCGCAAAGAGCAAGCCGCCAAGGTGAAGTCCAAGACGGAGGACCGGGGCATCGTCCTGGTCAATACCGGTGACGGCAAAGGTAAGTCCACCGCGGGCTTCGGTCTAGCGATCCGCGCGGCCGGCTGCGGTCAAAAGGTGGGCGTGGTGCAGTTCATCAAAGGGACGTGGAAAACCGGAGAAGGCGAAGCTCTCAAGCGCTTCCCCGAGATCCGTCACGTGGTCTCCGGCGAGGGATTCACTTGGGACACGCAAGACAAGTCCAAAGACATCGCCGCCGTCCGTCGCGGTTGGGCTACCGCGCTGGAGATGATCGAGGCCAGCCGCGGTGAGAACCCGGAGTATTCGTTGATCGTCCTGGACGAGCTCAACATCGCGCTCGCCTACGGCTACCTGCCGGTGACCGAGGTGGTCGAAGCGATGCGCAACAAGCCGCGTGAGCTGAGCATCTGCATCACCGGCCGCGGCGCACCTCAGGAGCTCATCGACGTGGCCGACACGGTGACGGAAATGAAGCCCGTCAAACACGCGTTCGACGCGGGGATTCGGGCACGCCGCGGCATCGAGTTCTGAAGGCGCGCAGCCGTGGATTTGGACCAACTTACTGCAATAATCTGCGGCTACTGGTATCGAGATCGAGGGCGCGTGGCGGCGCATTTATCCGGCATGTGGCGAAGAACCGTGAGTTGCATAGGACTGATGACGCTGTGCGTCTCGGGTTGCGCCTCGGAAGGAGCTGGAACCGCCGGGCCGACGGCAACGACTCAACCGACGCCGAGCTCGGAGACCCATCACGCGAGTGTCCCTGAGCTGACGAGCACCCAGGGTCCGGCGGCGACGACGCTGCCTACGGCCGCGACCAGCGCGTCGAATTCGAACACGTCTTCCACGTCCGGTGGCGTGCCCTCGCAGACGGCCGCTCCGGCCGCGTCCGAGGGCACGACGACCTCGAATGAGCTCTCGGCTCCGTCGACCCACGGCGTTGGGTCTTCGGAGCCTGCACCGAGCTCGGACGTCGCCAACGGTGAGACGTCCGCAGCGGTCACCGACGCTCCCGGTGAGACGAGTGGGCCTTCCTTCGAGGACCCGACGCGCGCCATGACGATCTGGATCGCGGGCGATTCGCCGGTGGCAAACGGCAACACCCCGTGTCCGACGGGTTGGGGCAAACATCTGGGATCGTTGTTCAACGAGCACGTCACCATCCGCAACAGCGCGGCGGGTGGACGTAGCGTGCGCACTTGGATGTACGAAGTCTCGACGGAGATGGGCCCCGACGGAGAATGTCTGCTGGCCGAGGATGCGGCGGGCAACCCCAATTTGCAGCCCCGGTGGCAAGACATGCTCGACAACATGAAGGCGGGCGACGCGTTGCTCATCCAATTTGGAATCAACGATGGTTCGCCCACCTGCGATCGCCACGTCGGCTTGCAGGCGTTCAAGGACACCTACGGCGTGCTCGTCGATGCAGCCAAAGAGCGCGGCGTCCAGGCGGTCTTGCTCACACCGGTGAGCGCCATATCGTGCAATGGCTCGACCCCACAGGGCACCCGCGGTGGCTTCGTAGACGCGACGATCGAAGCGGGCTCGGAACTCGGGGTGCCGGTTTTGGATTTGCACGCGCGAAGTGTCGAGCGCTACGCCGAACTCGGCTTCTGTCCCGTCGCCGGCGGTGACGTGAGCGCCGCTACGGGTGGCGCCGTGGGTGACTACTTCTGCGACGACCACACGCACTTCTCGAGCAGCGGCGCTGCCGACATCGCGGCGCTGGTGGTCGAGTTGATGGTCGACGCAGACGTGCCGTTCACCTCTCACTTGAAGTAAGCCTCATGCGAGCATCGCGTGTTTACCCGTTCCTGCCGTGTTTGATTGTCGTCGTTGCGTGTGAAGGCGCGCGGACACCAGACGCGCCGTCATCGAGCTCTACCGCGACGTCGTCTGCCGTCGCGTCCGGTGCAACCCCAGATCCGTCTTTGGGCCCGTCTGCGCCCGCCTCTGCCGGATCGAGCGCGACTGCCGCGTCGTCGATGCCGTCGTCTACGACGGCTTCCAGCGTTGGCGCGTCGTCGAGTGGGGGCCTAGCGACGGAAGAAGTTGGTAGCTCCGGTGACACGGGTGGCTACGGCAGTCTGGTCAGCGCCGAGGCCGAGACGAGCGTCGCCATGGCGGACTCGAGCTCTGCATCCGACACTCGGCCCACGTCGGAATCGCAACACAGCGACCCACCGCTTTCGCCGATCACGGTTTACGTCGCGGGCGACTCCACCGTTTCGACTTACCGAGATACGGCGAGCACCACCGACCAAGCAGGCTGGGGCCAGATGCTGCACGAATACCTCTCGGAGCTTGCTCTGGTCGACAACCGTGCGGTCGGCGGTACCACTTCACGCAGCTTCATCGACTTCGGACACTTCGATGCCATCACGCAAGACATCGCCGCGGGAGACGTGCTGCTCGTCCAGTTCGGGACCAACGACGGCAACAAGACGGCGACCTACGAACTCGACGGTCAAGAGATCCCATATTATCTCGATCCCGCAACGGACTACAAAACCTACTTGGCGAGATACGTGGACTTGGCCGAATCGAAGGGGGCGAACCTCGTGTTCGTCACGCCACCACCTCGCAACTCGGCCTACTGCACTGGCGGCAACGGCACGGGCGGGCACGCGCAAGCCATGCGTGAACTTGCCGCACAGCGTGACGTCGCGTTGGCCGACCTCAATACGCGCTCGGTAGACTATCTCACCGCGATTTGCCCCGCCCCCACGCCCGAAGATTTCTTCTTGTTGCGCGCGGACGGATCGGTCGACGGCACGCACTTCCAAGAAAATGGCGCACGTATCTTGGCTCGCTTCGTCGCCGAAGAAGTCGCGGCTTCCGAGTCGCCGCTGGCTCGCTACGTAACGCCGCCTGAGCAGTGAGCAGCGGCACGCGTGGTGGGGCTGTTGGCAGACGCAAAACGTAGCGCAAACGGGGCTCGGGCTCGCAGTACCTCGGCCCGTAGCGGACGGCTCACTCGCCGAAAGCGGCGCGAATTCAGCCCGGATGTTGTGCGCAGATGTGAACCCATACCCTGGAAAGTTCGTCGCTCGTCACAAACCCCCGAAGAGAGTCACTGCGTTTGAGAGTTTTTGCTGCTCACGACCATTAGCTCTGAGACAAGAAGTCGTGCGGCGCGGACAGTCGCCGTGATTGCTTTCATCGATTACTGTCCAGATTTGTGTGGTTGTCATGAAATTGTCCTCTGTTTCTCGGGTTGTGTCGACGCATCGGTTGAGCGCACTGGGCCTCGCGTTGACGTTGGGGTTGGTGGCTGGTTGCGGCGACGACGAAGGCGCCGTCATTGGGGAGCCATCGAGTAGCGGTGACGCGGCGGCCAATCCACCGGACGCTGCCGCTGCCGAAGAAACCTCCGAGCCCGAACCCGGTGAGACGTCCGGTGACGTCGATCCAGTCGAAACCGACGGCGGGCACGCGGGCCACCCGACTACGGATGGGGGCGCAGTCGAGGCCGGCGCGGACGGTGGCGAGCAATCGAGCTGTGGTGGTGAGGGGCAACCGTGTTGTGAACGCGACGCGTGCAACGGTGGCTACGTGTGCGTAGTTGAGGCACCCGAGCGACCCGACGTCGGCCGCGACGCGGGGGGCTTCCCGGGTTTGGTCGGCGTCCTGGGAGACGCGGGCCTGCTCGCCTCCGACGCGGGGCTGCTGGATATCGACGCGGGTCCAGTGATCGCGCCCCCTCCACCGGCCGGCGTGTGTGAAGCTTGCGGTGGGGCAGGTGAACGCTGCTGCGCAGAGGACACGTGCAATGACGGCTTCTCGTGTGAAGCAGAGAGCCCGCGTCCCGGCGCACCGAGCGCCTGCGTTGCGGATGAACCCGCTGCCGGCGACGGCGGCGAGCCCAGCGCGTCATCGGACGCAGCGGCCAGTAGCAACGGCGCCGACGCAGCAGCTGAATGTGGCGGGCTGGACCAGCCGTGTTGCGAGGGTCGTGGCGGCCGCGGCGTGTGTGACGACGGGCTCGACTGCGATAGCGCGCCGCCGCGTGGCCTCGAAGGCGACGTCTGCGTCGAAGGTTGAACGCGTGTGGAAAGGCCGGCGAGGCTCGGGACCGAGGCTCGCCGGCAGCTTCCGTGGCGGTCTGCGACCAAAGGGCGCGGTATCGGCTCTTGCAGAACCGCTCACCGCGCCGGTTAGTGCAAACGCAACGCTCGTTGCGCAGGGCGACGATCCCGAGTTGCGGCTCAGCCTAGTCGTCGATTAACGTCGGGCCCATGAGCATAGCGGTCGTTACGGGGGCAAATCGTGGAATCGGCCTTGCGCTGGTGTCGGCCTTGGTCGCGCGAGGCGAACACGTGGTGGCGGCCTGTCGGACGTCGAGCAAGGCGCTCGTCGCGACCGGCGCGGAGGTCGTGACGGACGTCGACGTCGCCACCGAAGACGGCATCGCGAGGTTGGTCGACGTGGTGGGAGACCGCGCTGTGTCCCTCCTCGTCAACAACGCCGGGATTCTGGTGTGGGGTGACGAACTCGGCGCCGTCGATTGGGACGGCATGCGCCGTCAGTTCGAGGTGAACGCGCTCGGGCCGCTGCGTTGCACCAACGCACTACGCGATAATCTGGAGCGCGGAGCCAAGGTCGCGATGATCACGAGTCGCATGGGCTCGATCGAGGACAACACCTCCGGCGGCGCGTACGGTTACCGGGCGAGCAAAGCCGCGCTCAACATCATCGGCAAATCGCTGGCCATCGATCTGCAGGAGCAAGGCGTCGCTGTGGCGTTGCTCCACCCCGGCATGGTGAAGACGGACATGGTCGGACCTGCGGGCCAAGTCGAGCCAGAGGTCGCCGCGGCGGGCCTACTGGCGCGTCTCGACGCCTTGAATCTGAGCAACACGGGCGGCTTCTGGCACGCCAACGGCAGCGTCTTGCCGTGGTAGACGCGCCGTTCGACGATTCGGCGCCGAACCCGCCGTACGTGCCATCGGAGCGCGTCACACGCGGGTTTGCAGCGATGGGGCTCGACATCGGCGTGCGGCACGTCCAATGGCCGAACCAGAGCGCCGCGGCAGGTGTGTCTCACGGTGAGACGTCGGTGCGGCGCGCCTTGGTCGTCGAGTGTGACGGCGCTTGGGACACCCTGAGCTGGGCCACGGTTGGGGGCGGGCTGAGGTGCGAGCGCAGGTACGTCTGTGCGGAGGTGCGCAATTCGGACTTGCCCCTGGGCGTGCAACCGCGTGACGTCGTGAGTCGGTTCTTGCAGGAGCTCGGCTCCGATTCGGGCGTCGTCGCGTTGACGAGCGCCAACATCGCCGAATATCGCGCCGCGTTCACGAGTGACGGCGAGCTCGCGGCGGCGGTCGTGGTTACGGCGGGGTTGGCCAACGCGTTGCGTGTCGGCGAACCGAGCGTCGGCCCGCCCCGGCGTTATTTACCCGACACGATCAACTTGGCGTGCTGGGTAAACGCGCCGTTGACGACCGAGGCTCGCCTCGAGGCGCTCTCGATCGTGGCGCAAGCGCGCACGCTCGAGGTGCTGGAAGCCAAGGTGCCGAGCCTCGAGCAAAACGGTTGGGCCACGGGCACGGGTACCGATTGCATCACTTTGTTTTCCCGCCGCGATGCCGACACCAGTGCCTCAGCCATGTGTTACGCCGGCATGCACACTGCCGTTGGACGAGTCCTCGGGCGTGCAACACGGGAAGCCGTCGCAGACGTGGTCCGTGCGTGGCAAGTTGCCAAAGCCCGATCTCAGGCTACACTCTCGCGCTGAAAATCATGGCAACGATTGAGCTACCCAACGGCACCTGGGTGCCGGAGGAGGACTTGGAGCTGCGGTTCGTGCGCTCCAGCGGCCCAGGTGGGCAAAATGTGAACAAGGTCTCGACCAAGGTCGAGCTGCGCTTCCAGTTGGAGCAGACCTCGGTGTTGACGGAGCCGCGTAAACGTCGCTTACGCGAAGCGTACCCGAGTCACGTCACCAGCGCGGGCGAGTTCGTGCTGTTCAGCGATCAGTTTCGCTCCCAGCCGCGCAACACCCAAGACGCCCTCGAACGTCTCGCGCAGATGATCGCCGCGGTTTGGACGCCACCCAAGCCACGCGTCAAAACCAAGCCGAGCGCCGCCGCCAAGCGGCGTCGTGTCGCCGACAAGCGCGCCAAAGGTGAACGAAAACGCGAGCGAGCCCACCGCGAAAGCTGAGATGTAGCGCCGCCGCGAATCGTAGCGTAGCGCCTGACGCCACCGTGAGCGCGCCCTGCCACTCGTAGGGGTGGTGAGCAGGCCCGGCTATTGAGCGCAAGCACAGCCCGGCTCGTAAGGGTGGCGAGCCTAACCCGGCCTGAGTCGCTGTCTGGCCTGCCGGGGTTCGTGCCTCTCTCGTCACCGTCTCGTCCAATTTGTGCGTCGAGGGTGAGACAGCTGGTATCCCAACGAACGCCGCGAGGCCAGACCTCACCGCAGCGCGGCTTCGTTCCTGTCGTAGACCCTCGGCGCCTGCGGCCGGTTCGAGGGGCAGCAGCGTTCGCTCAGCGCCAACCGCCACCGAGTGCGTGATAGATGTTTACGAGCGCGAGGCGCTGTTGGAGCTTGGTCTCGATCAGCTCCATTTGAGAGTCAAGCGCGTCGCGGCGAGTCAGCAAGACTTCCATGTAGTCGGCGCGCGCCGACTGGAACAATACGTTCGAAACTTCGATCGATTCGTTCAGCAGCTTCACTTGCTGGGCCTCGAGTTCGAAGGTTTGGCGGAGGTTGTCCACGAGCGCCACTTGGTTTGCGACTTCGGTGAACGCCTTCAAGATCGTGCGCTCGTAGTTGTATACGGCCTGCAATTGACGTGCGTTGGCGGCGTAATACTCCGCCTTGATGCCCTGCCGGTTGATGAGCGGCGCCGACAGGTTGCCGGCCAAGTTCGCCACCAGAGATTCGGGCGTTGCTAACAGGTGTTTGATGTTGAACGCCTGGTAACCGACGCCGGCTTCTATGCTGAACGCCGGATAGAAGCGCGCTTTGGCCACCTCGACGTCCAGTTTCGAGGCTCTCAACTCGAGCTCCGCTTGGCGCACGTCGGGGCGGTTCTCGAGGAGCTGAGAGGGTATGCCGGCTTCGACCGTGTCGGGGAGGGGTTGATTGAAGCCCTGCGAATTTCGAGCGACGGGTTGCGGGTAACGACCGACCAAGAAGTTGATACGGTTCTCCGCCTCGATGATCTGCTGCTCGATCTTGAAGCGTTTGCTTTGATTCTTGAGCACCTCTGCTTCGAACCGCTGGACCGCGAGTTGCGTGACGCGCGCCGCCGCTTTCTCGACCTTCATGACTTCGAGCGCGTTCTGCTGCAGCTCGACGTTGCTCTTCAGCACCGCCAGTTGGTTGTCGAGCGCGGTGAGCTCGTAGTAGGAGCTCGCGATCTCGGCGACCAGGCCCGTGATGACGAAGTTACGCCCCTCCACGCTGGCGAGGTAACGCAAGGCGGCCGCTTTTGCGGCGTTGCGCAGGCGCTTCCAGATGTCCACTTCCCACGACGCGGAGAAGCCCAAGCGATAGTCTTGGAGCGGGTTGGGGACGCCGTGCGCCTCGTCACTCACGCCCTGGCTGCTGTATTCGCTGACCCGATCGAGGCCCGCGCCGCCACCTGCGCTTACCTTGGGCAGGTACTCGCCCTTGGCTGCCATGATCTCGTACTTGGCGATCAACATCTCTTGGAGTTGAGCGTTGAGCTCCTGGTTGTTTTTCAGGGCCGTGTCGATCAACTGTCCCAGCTCTGGATCGGTGAATAGGTCCCGCCACGACCTCGAGCCCGCATTGACTTGCGCCGACGCTGCGGCTTTGGTCGCGCCCGACGAGGTACCGAACTTGCCCGGGGTCACCTTGTTGGGTTCACGGGCTTTGGTATCCGTGAGGGCGGGAACACAAGCGGACGTTAGGAAAACGGTGGCAACGAGCGCCGCGAGACGCAACCGCGTCCGTTTGCCGCCCGCGACCATGGTGCACGACTTCATCATGAATGTTCACCTCCAGCGGCGCCGCCGTCGGTGGGAGGTTCTTCATCGGGAGGGAGCGGCGGGTGTTCCCACTGCTCGCTCAACGGAGTGGCGGTTTCGTCGCGCAGCAACTTGCGTCCGTCCGCGAGCTTGCCGAACAGGAAATACAGGCCAGGGATCGCGAGCACACCGACGATCGTGCCGAGCAGCATACCGCCGACGCCGGTGGTACCAATCGTGCGGTTGCCGATAGCACCCGCGCCAGTCGCGATCACGAGTGGAACCAAGCCAGCTATGAAGGCAAACGACGTCATCTGAATCGGCCGGAAACGGAGCTTGCCACCCTCGATCGCGGCGTCTCGCAATGACAGGCCCGCTTGCCGGCGCTGGACCGCGAACTCGACGATCAAGATCGCATTTTTCCCGAGCAGACCTACGAGCATGATGAGCCCGAGCTGTGCCCACACGTCGTTGGCGAGCCCAACCGCTTGTAGGAAGAAGAACGAGCCGAACAAACCAATCGGGAGCGAGAGGATGACGGCCAGCGGTATCAGGAAGCTCTCGTATTGACCGACCAAGACCAGATAGACGAACGCGACGACTATCAAGAAGATGTAGACCGACTCGTTACCCTTCTTGGACTCGTCCCAAGCCAAACCCTCCCAACCCAAGTCGTAGCCTGGGGGAAGAGTGTCTCTGGCGATCGCGCGGATCGCCTCGATGGCTTGGCCGCTCGAATAGCCCGGAGCTGGCACCGCTTGGATGGCGGCCGAGGGGTACAAGTTGTAACGCGTGATCTCGTTGAGCCCCTGCTTCTTCTCGAGCTTCATGAACGACGAGTAGGGCACCATCTGGCCGGCGTCGTTCTTGACGAAGAACTCGTCGAGATCTTTGGGCATGCGCCGGAACTCGGGCCACGACTGGACGTACACTTTGTAGAACTGGTTGAACAAGATGAATCCTTGTTCGTAGGTGCTGCCGATCAAGATGTTGAGGTTCTCGAGGGCGCGTTCGATGGACACGCCTTTCTGCATTGCGATGTCGTTGTCGATGATGAGATCGTATTGCGGGTAATCGGCCGCGTAGAAGGTGAACAAATTCTTCAGTTCTTTGCTCTCTTTGAGCGCGGCCATGAACTTGTCGGTCACCTCACCGAGCCGCTGGTAGTCGGCGGTGCTCGACTGAGTTTTGTCGAGCACGCGGAGCGATATGCCACCTGCCGCGCCGAAGCCGGGAATCGCCGGGGGCTCGAAGAACTCGAGTTTGACGTCCGTCATCTCGGCGGTGCGCTCTTCGAGCTCGGCGATGATCTCACGCGCCGTCTTGTCGCGGTCGTTCCACTCGTGGAGGTTGATTATCGCGGTGCCGGCATTGGAGCCGCGACCTTCCGTGAGGATCTCGTAGCCAGCCACGGAAGTAATCGAATCGACGCCTTCGATCTGCTTGGCGATCTTCTGGAGTTCTTGGGCTTTCGCGTTGGTGTACTCCAAGGTAGACCCAGGCGGCGTCTGAAGTACGGCGTAGATGATGCCTTGGTCTTCGCCAGGGATGAAGCCACTTGCCAACTTGGCGTTGACCGCGACGATGCCGAGCGCAAAAGCTCCGATCACCCCGAGCGTGACCATACGGCGAGTCACGATCGGCCCAAGCAAGCCGGCATACAGCTCCGTGACCTTGTCGACGCCGCGACTGAACGGACGCTGTACGAAGGGCACCACCAGCAGCAGTAAACCGATGGGTCCCCACAACGTGTACGCCAAGTAGGTGAGGCCAGCGAGCATGGGCACGCCCACCAGGCCGTAGACCAGGTACGTCTTCACGCTGCGCGGCGTTTCGAGCTTGCCGTGAGACGTGTGTTGGTGGGGTTTCAAGATCATCGCGCACAACACCGGCGTCAGCGTCAGCGCGACCACCCCCGAGAGGATGATGGCGGCGGCCATGGTGACGCCGAATTGCCGGTAGAAGACGCCGACCGGGCCAGGGATGAACGTTACGGGGACGAACACCGCCGTCATCACCAGAGTGATCGCGATGATGGCGCCGCTGATCTCGTGCAGCACCTCGAGGCTCGCCCGGTAGGGCGAGACGTGTTTCTCGGCCATCTTTGCATGGACGGCCTCGACGACTACGATCGCGTCATCGACCACCACGCCGATCGCCAACACCATCGCAAACAGCGTGATCAGGTTTATCGAGAAGCCCAGCAATTGTAGCACGAAGAATGTACCGATCAGTGAGACCGGGACCGCCAACGTAGGGATCAACGTCGAGCGCAGGTCGCCCAGGAACATGAACACTACGAGCGACACCAAGATGAACGCCTCCAGCAGCGTGTGGAGGACCTTCTCGACCGAAGCATCGACGAACTTCGAGACGTCGTAAGCGATTTCGTAGTCCATGCCCGGCGGGAACGTCTTCTTCATCTCTTCGAGGGTGCGCTTGATCTCGGCGATCACCTCGGCGGCGTTCGAACCTGGGGCTTGTTTGAGTACGATTGACGCAGCTGGGTGGCCGTCTACGTCGGAGTAGATGTCGAAGAACTCGGAACCGAGCTCGATGCCCTCGTGTTTCTGCTTGTTCTTGGCGTGTGCATCGACGCCTGGGGGGCCGGTCTTGTCGTCGGCTTTGGCGTCCGCGACGTTGTTTCCAGTCGGCTGCCACGCCGATTCGTGGCCTTGGGGCGGGACGCAGACATCCTTGAGTCTCAGGATTTGTCCGTTGGGCTTGGCCTTCAAGATGATGTTGCCGTATTGCTCCGGTCGGTTGTAGCGTCCGACGTAGGTCAAGACGTACTCCTTGGACTGCGAGGTCATGCCCGTGGCCTGCCCCAGACGACCGGGTGAGCCGATGATGCTCTGCTCGGCCAACGCGTCCATGACGTCTTCGACTGAGACGTCGTAGGCGCGCATGCGTTCGGGGTTTAGCCAGATGCGCATCGCGAAGGTGCGGTTGCCCAGGTTCGTCGGGATGCCCATGCCTTTGATGCGCTTGAGCGTGGGCATCACGTAAACGTTGGCATAGTTGAAGAGATCCTTCTGATCGGTGTTCGGATCCTTGCTGTACAAATTGACGTACATCAACATGCTCGGCACCACCTGACTCACGAGGATGCCCTCGCGTACGACCAGCGGTGGCAAGCGGCTCAGCATGATGTTCACGCGGTTCTGCACGTTCACCACGTTGATGTTTGGGTCCGTGCCGGGCTCGAAGAACACGCGGATCGTCGCCTCACCGGCGCTGGTCGCATCGGAGACGATGTAGCGCATGTTCTGAACGCCGTTGATCGACTGCTCGAGCGGGATGATGACCGAGTCGATGAGGACGTTGGCGCTCGCGCCCGGGTAAGCGATGGAGACGTAGACCGTCGGCGGAGCGACGTCCGGGAACTGAGCGATCGGGAGCGTCTTGATACCCAAAACGCCGACGAACAAGATGAGGATGGAGGTGACGATCGCCAGCGCAGGGCGGGTGAGGATCTTCGTGAACATGGTTGAGTGCTGGGCGCAACGCTTATTCGGCGTGGTTCTTCATGTTGGAGAAGACATCCGCCGGCTGTTGGAAGGTTGTCTCCACGTGTTGGCCGTCGTGGGTTTGTCGGACCCCTTCCAGGATGATCTTCTCATTCGCCGCAAGCCCGCTCTGCACGACGAAGACATCGTCCATTTCGTAGGCGATCGTTACCGCGCGTTGGTGCGCAACACCATCGTCCCCCACGACGTAGACATAACGTTTATCGAGGATCTCGAACGTAGAGCGCTGGGGAATGACGAGCGCATTCTGGAGCGGACGGTGGATCCACAGGGTGCCTGTCTGGCCATGTCGCAGCTGCCCCGCTGGGTTCGGGAAGTCTGCTCGGAACAGGATGTTGCCGGTCTCACTGTCGAAGTTCGACTCGATGGTGACCGTGTCCTTCGCCGTTTGGTTGAAGAAGCTGCCGTTGGCTAGTTGCAGTTCGAGACGTGCGCCCGGGAGCCGCAGCTGCTGAGGGGTCTTTTGGTCGACGGCGTCGGGAAGTGCTTGAAAGTCGAGATACGCCGCTTCAGGGACGTTGAAGTAGACCCACATCAGCGCGTTGTCGGACACAGTGGTGAGCATGTCGCCCTCTTCGAGCAAGCTGCCTTGTTGCTCGTACTGTCGGTCTACGATGCCGTCGAAGGGGGCAGTTATCTCGGTGAACCCGAGCTCTGCCGACGCCAGTTCGACCTTGGCTCGCGCGCGCTGCCGCTCGGCGTTGGCGAGGGCGAGCTCCTGCGCCGAAACGATGTTCTTTTCCGACAACAACTTGGTGTTCTCGAGGGCGATGTCGGCGCGTTCAAGTTCTGCTTCATCGGCGTGCAACCTGGCTTTGTAGACCACGGGCAAGAGCTTGAACAACGTCTGGCCCTTCCTCACCGCCTGCCCTTCTTGGATCCTCACCTCTTGAAGGTACCCACGCTCCAAAGCGCGCAGTTCGATGTGACGGCTAGCGTGGATTTGGCACACGTAATGTTGTGCCGTATCGACGTCCTTTACGATGGGCGTCGTCACGACGATGGGGTGCTCCACCTCGTGCTCTTCGTGCTGCTCAGTGTGGCTTTTCAGCACGTTGCAGCCCAACGGGGCCATGAAAACGCACGCAAGAACGGTCGGAATAAGTGGCAATCTCATAACACTCGCTTTCGAGTGGTCAGCGCTTGGATCACTGACCATCGGTGTCAAGAGTGCCTCTTCAATTCCTTTCCCGCCTCGCGAGCGCTCGCGGTTCATGCCTCGACGGATGTGTTCCGTTTGTGTGCGACCTGTACCTCACGTAGTGAGTGCAGAACCTGCGGGCAGAATCTGCACTGGGCCGCTGGCAAGCCTTCTTCGGCTCACAGTGCCGAGATGCCTCGTCTCACGCCTTTGCGTCACGGCGCCTACCCTTCGGAACCGCTGTCTCTATCCCGCTGCGCGCACGGCTCCCTCCCATCAGAAAATCTCGGCTGACGCCAGCGACACCGCTTGGCTCAACTCGAGGTTCCGGAACGTGACGCGGGCCAAGTGATCGGTATCGGCGGAGTTGACGCCGACGCCGACCAGCGCGTTGTCCGGCAAGCTAACGGCGATGGGACCTAGCTCTTCGTGCTGTCCCGCGCCGTCGTCGAACTCCGCGTGGAAGTAGGAGCCGCGCCGCACCAGCCGCACATGGGACGGCTTGCTGATACGTGACTGCAGATCCAAAGTTGGAGCGCCGTCGTACGGGCGGTACTGGAGCGAGGCGACGCCGTTTTCGTGCACCGCCACATCCACGTAGGCCGCGTCGGGCTTGGTATTGCTGCGGAACATGAGCAGCGCTTTGCGGTAGCGTTGACCCAGCGGCGCGCCGAGATCGATGTCGGCGCCAATCTGTGCATCGCCGATCAGCTCGGTGAATGCGAAGTGGAACTCGTCCCGAGCTCCCCAGAGGTTTCGACCGGCGCCCGACACCAAGTAGCTCCCCGGTGCCGGAGCGGTAATTTGGCCTGGTAACTCGGCTGCGCCGATGTCCTGGCTGGTAGTGAACACGCCGAGACCGGGACGCGCGGGGCGCCCGAGATCCTCGGCACATCCAACGCAGCCAATCACAGCGGACGCCAACGTCACGAGGGTCGCCCAGCGCGCGGAGCCGTTTTGCCGGCGAGGGACATTGTTTTGTGAAATCGATAGGTTGCGCGCCATGGGGAGCTCCTTTTTACAATTTCCGGTTGCGGTCATGTGATTAAAGATATAGTGTTACATATCACTTGTCAAGGCGGGTGATGTTCCAGGGGTCACTCTCGAGGGCCCCGCCCGAGTCGACTCATGCGTTTCACCGTCAACCCCAGCGATGGGCTGCCCATCTACCGACAGATCATGCAACAGATTATCGACGCCATTGCCGGCGGTGTTTTGATGCCCGGCGATCAGCTCCCGTCTCACCGCGACTTGGCGCAGACCCTCGTCGTGGCCCCGCTCACCATCAAGAAGGCTTACGACGAGCTGGAGCGTTCGGGCCACATCCGAATGCAGCGCGGTCAGGGGTCGTTCGTTACGGACCAACCGGTGCTCTCGGACGCCGGTAAGATCGAGCGTTTGGTCCCGACCGTGAAGCGCTTGGCGAGCGAGACGGTGTTGCTCGGCGTCGCGCTCGACACGGTCATCGCGCTTCTGAGAGACGAAGTCGAGGCATTGGAGGAGAAGTGATGAGCGACCCAGTTTTCGAGCTTTCACAAGTCGTGCGCAACAACGGTCGCAACGTCGCGCTCCGCGAGCTTTCACTTGGGATGCACGCCGGCGAGGTGCTCGGGATAGTAGGACCCAACGGCGCTGGAAAGAGCACGCTCATGCGCCTGCTCCTGGGATTGATACCAGCTCATTCGGGCAAGGTGTCCGTCTTTGGCGTAGATCCGTGGCAAGACCCAGTCCACGTGAGGCGACGCGTGGGGTACGCTTCGGATGGGCGGGACGACGATTGCCGCGCCACGATTCGAGAATTGCAGGAGCTGCATCGGGCCGTCTACCCAGCTTGGGACGACGAGTTTGCGAGACGACTGCTAGGCCCACTCGCGACCACGGCGGGCGCGCGCGCCGATCGGCTGAGTAAGGGTGAGGCTCAACGTGTGCGCATCGCGCTCGCCATGGCGCATCGTCCGGAGCTGCTCTTGCTCGACGAACCTGGTGCCGGCCTCGATCCGAGCTTGCGCCGCGAGTTCTTGGAGGATGCAGTCGAGTTGCTCGGTGAGAGCGAGGTGAGCATCGTGGTCAATTCGCATCACCTCTCCGACGTGGAGCGCATCGCGAGCCGCATCGTGTTCATGAACGCCGGCAGGATCGTCCTGGACGTCGAACTCGACGCACTGCGCGAAGGGTATTGCCTGGCCGTGTGCGACGAACGGCAGTTGCGCGGAGCTACCGAGACCGTCTCGGCGGGGGTTCCGGACTACGTGGCGCATCGGTCTCGCAACGGCGAAGCAAAGATCGTCATGCGGTGTGACGTCGCGACGGCCACCGCTTCGCTCACGCAACGAGGTGTCGACGCACACGTCGTTCGTCCCAATCTCGAAGAACTGTACATCGTACTCGTAGGAGGTAATCATGAAAGTGCGTAAGCAACACTCGGACGGCGCGAGCGCCACAATGCGATTCTACTTCAAGCAGCTCGTACTTCGGCACCCACGTTGGCTCTTGGCCCATGCGCTCGTCTTGCTGCATTTCTTCCTCAACTATCAGCTCGGGTTGCTCTTCTCCTGGTGGCTCCTCGCGATGCTCACCCTTTCCTCCGTAAACGTCGTTCCCGTTCACTTGCCGGTGCCGAGACGACGGCTGTTCAACCTATCGTTGTTGCCGGCGCTGTGCGTTGGGCTCGTGGGGGCCGTGCTCACTTTGTCCCAGACCCAGAGCCGCGGCATTGGCACCGGTTCGGAGCTGGACTTGCGAAGTAGTCCCGTCAAGTTCGTGAGTCAGAGTGACGGCGCCGGACAAGGGCGTCGGCTGAGCGTGCCGGCGCACCTGTGGCGCTTGACGTGGGGAACGCCGCCCGCGTCGCAGCTGCCGTTTGGAGAGCTCGAACCGGAGTCATTTCGAGTGTTAGGGCCGATCCAGGCGTACAATCCGTACACCGCGAGCTGGAGTGATGGCCCGGAGGTGGCAGGTTATCAGTTCAGTCGCGCACTCGAAGCGTGTTGCGACCTGCGTCTGTCACCGGAGCAGGCTGCGGCCCACATTCGACTCGAGCAGAACGGAGGGCTCGATACCTTGTACGAGGCAGCACGGCGCATTCAAACGACGCCGCTCTCTCTCGTCGCGCTCGAGTTCTGGGTGTCGGCAGCGGCGCTGTTCTTGACCTTGCGAGCCTTGATGGCGGCGGACAACGCACGCTCGCGGCTGAAGCTGGGGACGCGCGTCGCGGCGGTGTTGATATTGACGGCGCTGTACGCGGGTTTCGTTGCGGGGAGCACTCACACTTCTTTGGTGAGCACCGACGTTTGGCTGCCGCTCCTCACCGTGCGTGCCGCGCTGGCGCAAGCCGCCACGATGGGCGCCGCGGCGCCGTGGATCTGTGCGGTCGTCGGTGTCGCCGTGTTGGTATTGTTGTACCTGCGTGCCTCCGCTCGCTACGAGCGACTCGAGCTGCCGCGTCCGCCCGCACGTTGACCAAAGGCCCGTCAGTAGCGTCGTCTGCTGCTGACGAGCTCACACACTAGTTGCCCCAATCGCGGAGCAGATGACGCCACAGCGGCTGTCTGGGGCCAGGCACTAGCGCCGAGATGCCGGCGCCCGGCCGTAGCGACGCCGACGACGCTGGCGAGGACTCGGGAGAGACGAGCTCGACCTCGACGCGTACCACGGGTTCGGTGGCAGCCGAACCGACGAGTTCCGCGATCGTCTCACCGCTGACGTCGGCGTCGTCGATGGACGTCACCCGCGCAGGGACGGTCGCCGAAGACCCGGGTTCGAGGTTGACGGGTAGCTCCGAGCCGACGCTCAAGCTTTGTGCCAGGCGCGTGGGGACCAGCAACACGAGCTCCCGGGCCGCGTCGTTCGGGACCAACCGGGCGACGGGGCTTGCTTCCGTCAGGACCTCGCCTGGGCCAACCATGAGCGCTTCGATCCGCCCCGCCACCGGCGCACGCACCACCGTGGACGCGTTGTTCACCTGGGACAGCGCTAGCTTCAGGTCGTTCATGCGCTGTTCCCAACCCTGCAACTGGTCGTCGCGGTCGCTTTCGCGTCGATTGAGCTCGAACTCGACGTCGGCGAGTTCTTGCCTGATCAGCAACTCGGCGTCACGGTCGACGTCGAGCTGGTCGCTCCCGTTTGCGCTGGTTCGGCTCCGCCGCAGCTCCAAGCGCTTCCACAACAAGCCGCGCTTGCGCTGCAACGCTTCGGTCGCGGCGTTGTGCCATTTGGCGCCGAGTGTCGAGGCGCGTTCTCGCTCGGCGAGCAGGGCGGCCTCTCGAGCTTGCAGGCTCGCACGTCGTTCGTCGAGGTTCGAGGCGTCGAGTTCGACGAGCGTTTGCCCCGCCGTGACGATGGCGCCGGGTTCGACGAGGACGCGTGCGACGGGTCCAGCTACGCCGTTGACGATGTGCGAGCTTCCGCCTTCGAGCACGACCGCACCTTGGACGGTGTTGTTGCCGCTCAGCTCGACCGTGGTGAGCGCCACCATCGTCGCCAGTGGGAAAGCCGCCAGAAGCCACGTGAAGCGTCGTCGCTTCGCAGGCAACTCCGGTACACCCGGCGGCGTGGTATGTGCGCTTGGCCTGAACGTCTCTTCCGCGGAGCGCTGCGCGACGGGAGGCGCGGGAGTGCTCCTTTCCGTGTAGTTGGGTGCTCTCGGTACGTCGGTTGCGCCGGGGGAGCGCGGCTCAGCCAGCGGACGTTTGGCGCGAGGCGTGATCGGGGCCGGTGGGACGTCGACCTGCGCCGAGTCGCTGATGCGAGGCTCGGTCGTCGAATAGGCGTCGAGGTGACGGGCCAGGACCTTGGGCGTCACCGGCGGATTGGTCGCAAAACCCCGGAACTTCGGCGTGGGGGCGGCATCCAGTAGGGCCTTGGGTAAACGTGTGCCAAACGGCAACGTGATGCCTGGGGCCGAGGTGTAAACGTCGATGTCGACCACCGCGTCGGCGCTCGCTTCGGCCGCGATCTCCGTTCGTCTCGGCGCGACCGCGAACGGCAACGTGCGTGAAAAACTGGGTGTTTCATTCTTGCCCACGCCACGCAGGGTGTCGTGCGCCCAAGCCGGAGCCGGTCGTGCGGGCTCGGGCGTGGTCACTCGCGCGTTCGAGAGCGATTCGCGCGTCTCGATGGGAGCGCCCGGCCTCACGCTGGAGCCGTTTTGGGTGCTGACCCTCACGTGTGTTCCCGAGCGGCCAACCGTGGGACCGGTTGCGTGCGCCGAGGTCGCCTGGTGGCCCGCTGGTGCCGGTGTGTTTCCTCCGAGTCCGGGTTGGGTCCCCGTCGTGAGCCGATGGTCCGCCTCTACGAACGGTGTTTCGGCCGCTGCCTGTGCACGCGGCGGGCTGGCTTCCACTGTCCCATGCGCTGGCGCATTCGCCGGTGAGTCGGTTTGTTGACCTCGCACGTCGAGGTGCCCCACGCCAGCGAGCGTTTCGGAGTTGAGTTTGGCCATGGTGTTGCCGTCCCAGGCCTTGGATACGACGCTGGGGCGTGAAACGGTAAGGTGCGAAACAGTATCGTGCGACACAGCGTTGTGCGACACAGTATTGTGCGACACAGTGGGGTGGGTCTCACCCGTGAAACCGCTCCTTAACAAGGACCGGCTCCGCACGACAGAGGAGAACGGGTTGGCCACCGCGACGCGGCAACAGCGCGTGACCTTCGGTCGGGGTCGATGCGGAGCTGCGGCGTCCGTGGCGAACCTTTCTACGCCTGCCGTGCGCCAAAGATGCCACAACACGTTGCCAAGGCCAGCGTTTCCAGGCGATGCATGCGTCGTACGCGCTGTGTGAAAAACAGTGTCGCAACAAGCTGGGAGGCAATTTCATCCCAGATTGAGGGGCCCGGAGGCATACATCCAGCGCGCAGTGGTGGGAGGGAGCCGGGCCTTGTCTCACGGTGCTGGGCCCAACCCCCCAAAAGTAGGGTCATCCACCGCAGTGCCCGGTCCGCGTTCACCGCGGCTGCGCCAAATTGGTGCGCACGTCGTACGCCATACGACACGCTTCGAGACCCTTCGCATACTGATGGCGGCGCCGTTCGCTCACCCAATTCGGATCCAAGTCGAAGTGGGTGCGTAGCAGCACGATGTCTTGCTCGCTCGTGATGTCGACCACGACCAGGCGCACCCCGTGAACGCTCGCTCCGTCGAGTTCGACCGGAGTATCGGGGACCTTGCGTTCGTCGAGCAGGGCGATCACGACCTCACCGAAAACTGCGGGGAGCCGCGCGTCGACGTTGGCTTGGTCCCACGTCTGTCGCAGCGAGTGTACGGGCTCGAGCGTTTCGGCGCGCTCGATCTGGCGGTCGATCGCTGGGTCGAGGACGCGCAGCGCGACGAAGGCGTCGTGCAAGCGGTGTATGTTCGAGGTGTACTCCTCGGCACCTTGGCCAAAGGCATCGCTCACGCGCTTCATGAGTTCCTTCTCCGTACGCTCGGCGGGCGGACGTTTGAGGCAGGCAACGAACGCGTCTTTGCGCGACTCGGCGAGCGCCGCGTCGAAACGTTCGGGAGCGGCGGCCTTGTCGACCTCGAATCGCGCGTACACCAGCGGTCGTTCGAGCAGCGTGTCCCAGTCCGAGACTGACCCGAGCCGTTCGTGGCGCACCGCGCCGTGATAGGAGTTTGCTTCGCGGGTCAGCAGGCGGCTCACCCGTTCACCGAATGCGCGTGCTCGCGGCGTCAAGGTCGCTTGCAGTTCGGCGCGTTCCGCCAACAGCGTCGATTTGGCCTGCTCCAAGGTTCGTTGGCGCTCACGCACCTCTCGGACGACCGCGAATACGACAGCCGACACCGCGAGCAGCGCGCCGAAACGTAGCCAACGCGTGCGCCGCGGGTTTCGCGCGCGAGCCTGCCGCGCCGCGCGAGGGCCGTGCAAACTCGCCGTCACGCGAGCTGCCAGGGCCGGGTTCATCTTGCGGTTGACGAGAAATGAGCCCATATGAATGCTCACCGTGCCAACTGGCGTTCGACGAGGGCCGTCAGCTGTTCTCCTGTGACGCCTAGGCGCGCCGCGGCAACGCCGGCGAGCGAGCTCCGCGCCACCCCCGGAGCGAACTGATACGTGGGCGCCTGGTTGGGGCCGAGGGCCACCTGCAAGAACCGAAGCTCGGGGATCACGCGTTGCTCGTGCAGGCGCGAAGCAAACTCCAGAAAATGCGTCGTGATGTACGCCTGAGGTCTCAAACGTGTCAGCGTTTTGAGTACCAACTCGACGATCTCTTCGCCTTCGGAAGGGTTCGTTCCCGAACACAACTCGTCGAGCAGGACCACTGCTCCGGCGGGCAAACGCTCGAAAAGGCTGCGGATTCGCATTAGCTCGACGCCGAGTCGACCTTCGGTTTGATCGACGCGTGTCTCTTGCAGCAAGGAAACGACGAGGCCCGGCGCGTGGCTCATCGTGGCGCTGCGCGCGGGCACGAACAACCCACACTCGGCGAGCAACTGCGACAGCCCGAGCGACTGCAGCAGCCGTGTCTTGCCGCCCGAGTTGGGCCCCGTGATCATGACGGTCACGTCGTGGCGCTCGGTTATCACGTCGCAGGCTACCGGTGTGACGTTGCTAGCGAGCAACAACGGGTTGAACAGGCCCCGGAAGCTGCGCGGCAACGCGGGGTCGACGAACTCGGGAAAACATACGGCAAGGCCGCTACGTGTGGCGCGTTGCCAGAACCCGAGTGCACCCAAGTAGAACTCGAGATCCCCGAACAGCTGGACGATGGCGCACAAAAAAGGACGAACGCCTTCGAACACCGCGTCCAGGTAGCGCGCCATGACCTCGGCTTCACTCAAGCGATAACCGCGGAACACGAGCTCCAGCTTCTGGAGCCAACGTCGCCACGGCGAAACGACGAAGCTGTTGCTCGCGTTCTCCTCGACGGCAACCAGTTCGAGCTGACGCACCCGGCCGTCCGCGCCGACACCCATGCGGAACGTAACCGTAGCCAGCTGCTCGTCGTATCGCAGTAATTGTTGCAACGATTGATACGCCTCCGTGTTCTGCACTGCGCGCCCGAACTCGCTCAAACGCGACAACGCCGAAGTCGAGGTACGAAACGGCGCGTCGAGGGCGGTAACGATCTCCGAGAACAAGCGTAACAGGTCGAGTTGACGGCGGTTCTGATCCCAGCCACCGCGCGCCGAGGTGCCTTCGAGTAAGCCGCGGAAGCGTGTGACGGTGCGGTACAAGTGCTCGAAGGCCGCTCGCTTGTCGGCATCGCTCACGAGCTCCGCCAACAGATTCCGGCGAAGGTGCACGGTGTTGGGGTCGCAGGGCGGTGCCGTCAATAGGCGTTTGATGTGATTAGTTATCAGCGGGGTGGGTCTGCCTCCCAGCTCGGCGACGAAGCAACCGCGTACGAAATCGGCGACGAACAAGTCGTTTTCGAACGTCGAAGCGTCCCAGGTAGTGTCAGGCAAGCGCGCCCTGCCGAGGGCATCGACGAACAAGCCGCCGCTGGTACTGCCAGAAAAGGCGAAGACGATCGCTAGATCCGTCTGCTCGTCGTCCAGCGTGCAGGTCGGGGTGAAGTTGAGCAAGTCGGGCGGCGGGAGGGAAACGCTAGCCATGGGCGTCACATGGACACCCTTAGTCGCGCGGAGTTCCCGGCGTGCAACCGCGCACCTCGGAAACGCGCGCCTGCCAACCTTCCGGCCGCAGCTACTCCTTCAGCAACCCGCGTTTGGCGAGGGCGTCGAGGAGCGCTCGTCGCGTGTGAATC
>CBINDO010000115.1:0-21612 GCA_966249405.1 uncultured bacterium
GAAGCGAACTACCTCAGCGTCCTTTCGTTCGCCATTCCGCTCGCCAATCACTTGGAACAGCGAGGCACGGGCCATCTCGCCGTGATCTCGTCCGTCGCGGGTGAACGCGGCCGTCCGCGGAACTACACCTACGGTGCAGCCAAGGGTGCCATCACGCTCTACCTCCAAGGGTTGCGGTCCCGATTGTGGCCCAAAGTTGGGGTCCACACGATCAAACTCGGCCCAGTCGACAGCCCGATGACCGTCGACCATCCAAAAAATGCGCTGTTCGCGACGTGTCCCCAAGCCGCCCGCCTGATCGTTCGAGCCATCGATGACAACCGCGCTGAAAGCTACGTGCCGTGGTTCTGGGCGCCGATCATGTTCGCCGTCCGACTGATGCCCGAGCGCTTGTTCCAGCGCTTCCCGTTCCTTTCGGGACGTTGACCGCCGGAAGGTTTCACAGCGCGGAGCCAGTGGCGTCCAGGTCAGAAGCCGATCCGGCGCATCACGAAGCGCGGCAGATTCCGAATCACCAGCATCACCCAGCGCCACATGCTCGGCGTGTAGAGCATGGGGGCGCGGCGGGTCATTGCGGCGACAACCGACTTGGCGACCTGCTCCGGCTCACCGGCAAACGGCGGCGGCTTCAAGCCCGCCGTCATCGACGTCTTCACGAAACCAGGTTTGACGCACAAGGTGACGAGCCCAGAGGCACGAAACTTGTGATCGAGGCCTTCCAAATACGCACTCACCCCTGCCTTCGACGAGCCGTAGATGATGACGGGCTTGCGGCCCCGATCACCGGCTACCGACGAAAACACGACGAGGTGACCGCCGCCTCGCGCGAGCAGCCGGGGTCTCACGTGCTCACAAAAGACGACCGTGTTGGCGTAGTTGATGGTCGTCAACCGCCGCGTCAGCTCGACGTCCTGCTCGAGCTGTTCCTGAGTTGCGAACAGGCCCGCCGTCACGATCGCCGCGTCAAAACCCCCCAAGCCGGCGTCTGCGGCGTCCAATGCTGGAGCAAATGTTGCACAGTCTTCCAGGTCGCAGTAGGCAAAACCAACGGGAGTTTTGGAACGCACCGAAAGGTCCGCCGCGCTGCGAGGCAACTCCTCCCGTTCCCGACCCAACAAGAAGACCCGATGCCCCTGCTCGACGAGTTCACGCGCAACAGCCCGGCCCATGCCTTTGGTTGCGCCCAGCAAAACGACCTTCATGCGGCGCGGATATCACATTCTGGACCGCAGATTCCACCCAGTTCTCCCGGCCTCGTGCGCTGGGCGTCGTCAGCAGCCGGAGCCGACACCGGTTCGGCGCCCCGAACGTTCACCTAAGACAATTCTCTCACGCATGTTTCACCGTGTCCAAAACCACAACCCGTTCGACGGATGCAGGCCTCACCTGCAAACGTGGTGAGGACAACGCGCGTGAGGACGAGTCCAACCTACGAACGCAGTGCGAGTTGGGGTCCTCGCTCCCCGCGTTGGATCGGTTGGGTCGTGGTCGGCGTGTGCTGGCTCCGTCATGGTTCGGCCGCACCAGAACAAGAGCCGATTCGACTCGAATACGTCGCGGACGAAGGGTGTCCCTCGGCAGCCGAGTTCGAACGGATGGTGTTCGAGCGGACTCACAGCGCGCGTCCGGCGCACGCTGACGAGGTCGCGCGCCTGTTCAGCGTCACCCTGGAACGCGACCCGCGCACCGTGCGCGGCAGTCTCACGGTCCGAGATGGCGAGCAGACGCTCGTCCGCCAGGTAAACGGCCGCGACTGCGCCGACTTGGCGTCGGTGTTGGCGTTGGCTACGGCTCTAGCCATCGATCCTTCGGCAGAGTTGCTACCTCCGGGCAGCGCGCCGGGCACGACCGATACGAGCGGCGGACGTGATCGCTCCAAGGAGGGCCAGCCGCCGCGTGAAGGCGAGCCGACGGCCATGCCTGCGCCGGTCAGCCAAGACGCTCCCGTGCCTTACGATCCACCAGACGCATTGCCGTCGGGAGCGAGCGTCGAGCTGCTGGGAGTCGCCGCGGGCGTGCGCGCGGAATGGGCGGCGACGCCGTACCCCGCGCTAGGGCCGGCGTTGTCCGTCGACTTCGGCGACGAAGATGCGACGTGGACGTTCGGCGCAGCAGCAAGCCTGCTCTTCACCGCGTCCAAGGAAGTGGCCACGGCCCGCGCCGACTTCCGCATCATCGCCGCGACGTTGAACGCGTGCAGCCTGGCATTCCGTTGGCAGGTAGTTCAGGCCGGCGGCTGTCTGCAGGGCGATTTCGGCGACATCTACGCGACCTCGTCCGACATTCCTTTGGGCGAGTCGGCGCATCGCTTTTGGGCCACGATCGGCGTCCACTTGAAGTTGGTGACACGACTGTCGGATGACTGGGGCCTGGCTCTCGACGTTGGGCCCAACTTGCTGCTCACGCAATACCGGTTCGAGTTCAACGAACCCGACACCAGGGTGTTCCAGCAAGGCACGTGGTCAGGCTCGACGCGCTTGATGCTCGATCACGCGTTCTGAGCGCGGTGAAGCGACGATTGTCTCACCTCCCGGGGCACGCCGCGTCACGGCACCGAGAGCTGGTGTCTCACAGCACCGTCGTAGTCGGCGATCAGCGACTTGCGGCAACCAAACGGTTGAAAGAAGTGATCGGCAACGCGCTCCGCGCGTTGCCCGGTTGCCGACGTCGGGGCGCCAAAGAGTGCCGACGTTTGATACAACTGATCACAGCTGCTGGCCGCGAATCGGATCGGAGACGTGCGCGAGGAGCTCAAGGTCGACAACATCCCGCTGTCGCTGGGCATCAACATCCGACCGAGGAAGGTAACGTTGCCTTCGGTCTCGTCGGTTATCCATGCGCCGTACCACATCGTGCCGTCGGGCTCGGTCGACTCGATGTCTACCTTGAACCGATACGTGTGACACACCTGCCAGTCGAACTTGGCGTGAATCGTCTGCCAGCTGAGGCCCACCGCTTGCTCGGCTGCAACGCGCGCGTCTGGCGCCGGAATGTCGCCGAGCTCCGCCGCCAGTGGCGGACCCGACAGCCAGAAGACCGCCATGCTAGTGTATTCGGCGGCACCTGGCGTAGTGCCGGGGTCGTAATACCCATGCGCTTGGACCCCGATGCGACCCGCGATTCCAGGCACGAACGAGAACTGATTGTGCCAGTAGTAACCGACGGTTTGCGGCACCGTCGTGGGCACGTCACGCTCGATGGTGAGCGTCCACTCCATGCCCGTCGTCGGCTCTGGCAGACTCCAGTCGGTGGACGTCTCGGTGACGGCCACGCTGGCGCTGAGAGTGCTTTCGACGCCGACCCCGAGGTTCTCTTGACAAGCCGGAACGGGGACGGAGCTGGTTCCCGCTTCCACCGTCGAAGCAACGGCTGCATCGAACGGAGACGAAGCGTCCCCTTCGCGCTCGGTACCGAGCGGCGCAGAGGAGGGCTCCGACGTGCGCGGGTCAGATGTGCCGGCGGCCGCGTCAACGTCCGAGCTCATCGGAACGGGTCCTTGCCCCCAGCGCCCCAAGGACACGTCCGACTGGCAGCCCGCGAGCGCAAAAGCCAGAGCCACGCGACCAACGGGCGAGTACGGGGACACAGGGGACACATTCACCCTGGAGGAGGTTATTTGCTTTTCCGGGCCCCGTCCACCTGCGGCTCGCGACCTCCGCCCAACAAGGACAGGATCCGGCGCGAATACGGGCTTTCGGGATAACGTTTCAGGAACGCACCGCCGATGGTCGAGGCGGAGGTTCTATCCCCAGCAGCAATCAAGGCCTCCACTCGTTGCACCGTGGCTTCGGCTTGAAGTGCGCCCCGCGGGAACTGACTGCGATAGGTGTTCAGGATCCGCAACGCAGCGGCGGGTTCGCCACGCAACAGCGCGGCTCGCGCGCTATCGATCAGGGAAAGCTCTTTGGCCAACGAGTCCGAAACCTTGGCTTTGCTTCGACCGGGGCGCGCGGCGCCTTCGGCGGCGTTCTCATCCAGCGGCGCTTCGGGGGCCATGGGATTGGGTTCACCGACGGCCTGGGAACTCGGCGTTACGGGCTTCTGGTCCGCGTTCTCCATCGGCTCGACGTCGAACCCGGACTCGGGTTGCTGCACGGCGACCGTTGATGTGGCCGTTGACGGGGCCGGCGCCGACGTAGTGGACCCCAGCACCTGCCAGCCGCTCCACACCAACGCTCCAGTCAAGGCGACGCCGCCCAAGACCTTGGCCGAGAGAGCCTTTACACCGGCAACCTTCGCCGTCGTTGAAAGGGCCGCAGGCGCTTGTGCCGTGCCGCCAATGTGGCTGTGCGGACCGGGCCCCGTTTGCGGCCAAGACTCTTGCGATGGCCACATCGATTCGGGAAGCCCCACGGCAATCGAGAGACTGCGCACGAGCTTTTCCCTCCGGTCCGGCCTCAGACCGTCCTCGCGCCCCGCCGCGATCAGTGCGGACTGGAACGGGCTGTGTGAAGCCAAAAGCTCATCAGACATGTCACTCTCCGGAGCCGAACCCAAACCTTGGGACCTGCTAATACGGTCCTTGGACATCAGATATCGCCCCCCAGGCGCTGCGCTTGAAGCCGCTCGGAGGCTTCGGCGAAGACCATGCGCGCGCGCCGCAAGCGCGTCGCCACGGTTCCCCGCGGTAACTCCAGCACCTCGGCGATGTTGTCCACGGACAAATCTTCCAACTCGAACAATACGAACACGATCCTGATCTCGGGGGGCATTGTATCCAACACCCGGTCCAGCAATTCACGCGCTTCTACCCGACCCGCTCCGAATTCCGCGAAGGGTGTTTGAGGATCCGGGTTGTCGGCAAGCTGTTGTTGGGCCATTTCGCGCCGCTGAATGGTTCTGCGCATGCGTGAGGCCACGCGAGTGGCGACCGCAATGAGGAATGCCCGCTCACTGCCCCCTCGTATTTCCGACAACTTCTGATGTGCGATCACGAAAACCTGCTGAGCCGCATCGTCCGCTTCAGACGCAGGAACACCCAGGCGGCGCACCGTTCGCCACACGAAGTCCAGGTTCTGGGTAACCAGTGACGCGAAACGTTCCCGTTCAGTCACAGCCGAACCCGTCTGCGTTTCGAGTATTGCACCGACCCCATTCAGTTCGGCCGTGGAGGAGTTTCGAGTCATGAGCCGTCTATAGAGAACGGTTGGTGGAGGAAAAGGTAGGTGGGGTGAAAGACTTGCCTGTTGCCGAGCAGGCTGCCGAGCGGGTTGGCGGTTGAGTGTAGGTCCGTCTGTGTTGGCCCGTGTTGCCCGAGAGCGCCAACGAAAAGTGTTTACTTTCTTCGCTTCGCCCTCAGGGATGGGTTAGCGACATTCGAACTGACACGGTATCGTCGAGTGCACCGAGCGTTCCTTTGAACACTGAGTCTAGACGGTGCAGTGACGCAGTCAGGGCGTTGGCAGCCCCCTCATTTTGAACCGCGCTAGTTTCGAGTGCTACGCTGCGAATGATCCGCCACGTTCATGGCAGGTTGCGGCGATTCTAACACGGCCGCAATAGCCAGCAGCAACTCCACGGTTCAACTTTCGGATCGCAGAAATCTTCCTGGGCGGCGGAATACAGCGCTTTGTTGGCTCGGGAGAAATACGGGATCGCCCGAGCCTCGCATATCTCGTCGGCGAGTGACGTCGCGCGCCAAGGTTTGCGCTCACGCACCGCGAACTCGATCGCTCGATGGCCACCCGCAGTTAGGGCGACGCGGACACAGCACGAACGGCACAACCACTCGTTATCTCAAAACCAATACCTCCAACCCGCGTACGATGGGGCGAAGCAACACGCTGCATCGTGTCGCGGTGTTCGACACCGAAGTCACCGCGACGCTGCGCACATGTCGAGTTGCGCCTCTGGCAATGCGCTCCACGGATCGCGACGACACGCGGAATGCTGCACGCAACAACTGAACACGGACCATGAAAACCATGCAAAAACATCACGCCACTCGTCGCCCAGGACGCGCTTGCCTCGCCGCGTTAACCTTAATCACCGTAGCCTGTGGCCAAACGGATGGTGCCGGCACGGTTCCGTCGAGCACCACGCCCGCAACGACCAGCGACCCTACGGGGAGCAACCCCTCGTCGACGTCCGCCAATCCGCCAGTGGTGCCGCCTTCCGGCAGCACTCCAGGCACCCCGCCCACGGCGCCCGCGGTGACCCCGACCGTCACACCACCATCGCCGTCTACCACGGCATCCACCTCCTCGAGCTCGGCCCCCACGTCCGATACCGCATCCGAACCCATCAGCAGCAGTGAGACAACGAGCTCTCCCGAATCCACGACGGACGCCGCGTCCTCCGGCGCCGCATCCAGCGGCGGAGAGCAGACCGGCGCGAGCGCGGAGTTTGCGATCACCAGCCCCGACCACACCGATGGCGGCGAGTTCGCGCCCGAAGTTACCTGCGAAGCGTGCGGTTTCGATGCCAACAAGATGGTGATGCCGGGTCTCGAGTGGACCGAGGGGCCTGCTGGCACGATGAGCTACGCGCTCGTGTTCCTGGACATGACGCTGTACGCGTCGGACGACCCGCTCGGCAATCACTGGGCGATCTGGAACATTCCCGCCGGCACCCTCTCACTGCCCAAGAGCATGAAGATGGGCGACATCCCTGCCGGCGCCACCCAGACGGGCAACTTCCTCGGTCCGTGCCCGTCGTTCGGCGCGACGGCGACACACGAATACGCGTTCACTTTGTACGCGATGCCGACCGCCACCGTCGACGTGAGCACCCAAGGTCAGTCGACTGCCGTGGTTGGCAACGCGGTCACGGCCTTCGAAGCGGCGGCACTCGCCAAAGTCGAACTGACGGGCACCTCGTCGGCGGCTCCTGGGCAAGGCGGCGCTTGCAACTAACTCGACGCGACGGCACTGACGATGGAGAGCTCGCCCCCGTATTCGGGTGCGAGCTCCGTCAGGTTTCGTAAGCCAAGTTGGGCGCCAGCCACTTCTCGACGTCGGGCACCGTCATGCCCTTGCGTTTGGCATAATCGGCAACTTGGTCGCGTCCGATGAGTCCGAGGTTGAAGTAGTGCGCCTTGGGATGGGCCAGATAAATGCCGCTCACCGAAGCCGGCGGAGTCATCGCGTAGCTCTCGGTCAACGCTAGGCCCTGTTTGCCAGCGTCGAGGAGGGTGAACAACTTGCCCTTCTCGGTGTGCTCGGGACAGGCAGGGTAACCGAAGGCCGGGCGAATGCCGCGGTACTCCTCGTTGATCAGCGCCTCGCTGCCGAGCCGCTGAGTTTCGTAACCCCATTCGTGCCGCACGCGCTCGTGCAGGTATTCGGCGAACGCCTCCGCCAAACGGTCGGCGAGCGCCTTGACCATGATCGCATTGTAGTCGTCGTTGGCCGCTTCGTAGGCCCGCGCCAACTCGACTTCGCCGAGGCCAGTAGTCACGGCGAACGCACCGACGTAGTCGCCAACAGTGGCTCCAGATGGCGCAACGAAGTCCGCGAGACACTTGCACGGCTCACCGTCTTCGCGCCGACGTTGCTGACGTAGTAGGTTGAAGCGCGAGAGCTCCTTCGTGCGCGACTCGTCGGTAAACAGGACGATGTCATCACCGTCGGAGCATGCCGGCCAAATGCCGTACGTCGCGTTGCCGCGGAGCTGCTTCTTGGCGATGATTTGATCGAGGAGCTTGTTGGCGTTGTCGAGCAACTCGCGCGCTTCTGCGCCTTGCTCGGGGTGGTTGAGAATCCCCGGATACTTTCCGCGCAAGCCCCATGCCGAGAAGAAGAACGTCCAGTCGATGTAGTCGCGGAGCTGGCTCAGATCGAAGTCGCTCAGCGTGCGGAGCCCGATGAAGCTGGGTTTGGCCACCGTCTCGGCGTTGAACTCCAAAGGCGTCCGCGCGGCGCGGGCTTGCTCGAGCGTGAGGAGCGATTCTTCGTTGCCCCCCTGGAACATCTCGCGCAGGCGTGATTGGGCCGCGCGGTTCTTGGCGTCGAGTTCCTTTCGGCGATCGTGATCCAACAGGTCGCTCATCACGCCGACCACGCGAGAAGCGTCGGCGACGTGCACGACGGGATGCTCGTAGTGCGGCGCAACCTTAATCGCCGTGTGTTGGCGGCTGGTCGTAGCCCCGCCGATCAGCAGTGGCTGGTTCATTCCGAGCCGCGTCATTTCTTTGGCGACGTGCACCATCTCGTCGAGGCTCGGCGTGATGAGACCGCTGAGGCCCACGATGTCCGCCTTCTCTTCCTGGGCACGGCTCAGGATCTTGTCGGCTGGCACCATGACACCCAAGTCGACGACTTCGTAGTTGTTGCAGCGCGCGACCACCCCGACGATGTTCTTGCCGATGTCGTGAACGTCGCCTTTCACGGTGGCGATCACCATCTTGCCGTTGGTCTTGGCGACCCCGCCCTGGCGCTCTGCGTCCATGAAAGGTTCGAGGTAAGCGACGCCCTGCTTCATTACACGGGCGCTCTTGACGACTTGAGGCAAGAACATCTTGCCGGCGCCAAACAGTTCACCCACGACGGCCATACCACCCATCATCGGGCCTTCGATTACGTCGAGGGGGCGAGACAGCTTCTGCCTCGCCTCTTCTACGTCTGCCTCGATGAACTCGCTGATGCCCTTGACCATCGCGTGTTTGATGCGATCTTCGACGGGCTGGTCGCGCCAACCAAGGTCGACCGCTGCCTTCTTGACGCCACCTTTGACGGTCTCGGCGAAGGCAACCATGCGTTCCGTCGCGTCGGGGCGCCGGTTGAACAGCACGTCTTCGACGTGTTCGAGCAGGTCTTTCGGGATCTCCTCGTAGACTTCGAGTTGGCCCGCGTTGACGATCCCCATGTCCATCCCCGCCTTGATGGCGTGATACAAGAACGCGGAGTGGAAAGCCTCGCGCACGCGATCGTTGCCGCGGAACGAAAAGCTCAAGTTGCTGACGCCGCCGCTGATCTTCGCGCCCGGGAGGTGCTTCTTGATCAGCTTGACGGCCTCGATGAAGTCGATCGCGTAGTTGTTGTGCTCTTCGATGCCAGTTGCCACCGCGAAGATGTTGGGGTCGAAGATGATGTCTTCGGGGTCGAAGTCGAGCTTCTGGGTGAGGAGGTCGTACGCCCTCTTGCAGATTTGAAACTTGCGATCACGAGTGTCGGCTTGGCCCTGTTCGTCGAACGCCATCACCACCGCCGCCGCGCCGTACCTTTGGCAGAGCCGCGCTTTGCCGAGGAACTCTTCCTCGCCCTCCTTGAGGCTGATCGAGTTGACGATGGCCTTGCCCTGGACGCACTTGAGCCCCGCCTCGATGACCTCCCATTTGGAGCTGTCGATCATGACCGGCACGCGCGCGATGTCGGGTTCGACGGCGATCATGTTGAGGAACTTGGTCATGGCGGCCACGCCGTCCAACATGCCCTCGTCCATGTTTACGTCGATGACGTTGGCTCCGCTCTTCACCTGGTCGGAGGCGACGGCGACGGCCTCAGCCCAGTTGCCTTCTTGAATGAGGCGAGCGAACCGCCGACTTCCGGTCACGTTGGTACGCTCACCGATCATCGTGAACGTCTCACCGCTTCGAATGCTGTAGGGCTCGAGACCACTCAGCCGCGTGCGATGTACATCGACCACCGGAACACTACGCGGCGGGACCTCCTCTACCCCGCGCGCGATGACGGCGATGTGAGCCGGCGACGTGCCACAACACCCGCCCACGAAGTTGACGAGGCCGTCCGTCGCGAACTCGCGCAAGAAGGCCCCCGTCTGCTCGGGCGTTTCGTCGTAGCCTCCAAAGGCGTTCGGCAAGCCGGCGTTCGGGTAAGAGCTGATGAGAACATCGCTGATGCTACTGAGTTCGGCGATGTACGGCCGCATGTCGGTCGCGCCGAGCGAGCAGTTCATGCCGACGCTCATGGGCCGGGAGTGCATCACGGAGTGCCAAAACGCGGACACCGTCTGCCCGGAGAGGTTACGCCCGCTTTTGTCGACTACCGTCACGCTGATCATGATCGGCAGTTGCTCCTCTGCCGACAGCTTGCGTTCCTCGAACGCTTGTCCGATCGCAAACAACGCCGCTTTGCAGTTCAGCGTGTCGAACACGGTCTCGACGAGCAGGATGTCCACCCCGCCGTCGATCAAACCCAAGGCTTGCTCCTTGTACGCCGCGACGGCGCGATCGAACGTCAGGTTGCGAAATGACGGATCGTTGACGTCGGGGGACGAACTCAAGGAGCGGTTCATCGGGCCGAACGCGCCGGCCACGAAACGAGGTTTCTCGGGAGTGCGCTTCGTCCACTTCTCGACCGCCGCGCGAGCGACCTTGGCCGCGGCAAAGTTGATGTCGTAAGCGTAAGCTTCCAGCCCGTAGTCCTCTTGTGCGACGGAGGTGGCGCTGAAGGTGTTCGTCTCGATGATGTCCGAGCCCGCCGCCAGGTAGTCTTCGTGGACCTTCTGAATGATGTCGGGGCGAGTGATCACGAGCAGGTCGTTGTTGCCCTTGAGCTCCTTGGGATGATCGGCGAACTGAGTGCCGCGGTAATCCTGCTCCTGCAGCTGGTGCTTCTGGATCTCCGTGCCCATCGCGCCGTCCAATACGAGGATTCGTTGCGACGCGAGTTGTTCGATGTACTGCTGTTTGCGTGACTTAAGCATCGTGCCCTGACAAAACCGGGCCCGAAAAAACGGTCGAGCCCAAAAGACTTACGGCCCCTTACGCGGTGAACAGAAAACGCGCAACCTCCCAGCCGCTACAATTCGGCCTTCTTGGTCGGTGATTTGCGCCTCCCACAGCTGGAACTGACGGCCAACGTGGACCGGCGCGGCCTTGCAACGTAACGTCCCGGAGCTGACTGCTCGAAGGAAACTCGTTTGATTCTCGACACCTACGACTTGGTAGCCGGGCCCGGCCGCGGCCAAGGCGCCGACCGAGCCAGCGGTTTCGACGGCGCCGCAATACACGCCGCCGTGCACCAAACCAAATGGCTGCAGGTGTTGGGGCCCAACCGTCCACTCGAGGACGACCTCGTCGGCGCGCAGCGTGGAAAAGCGCATTCCCATCGCGCCAGTCCAACCCCCCGTGTCGATGTCGCCAGGGAAAAGGGCCCGAGTCTCTCGAGTGATGCCCGAAGTCGAATCGTCGCTCATCGCGGCCCTCTAGCACAATCAGCCACCTGCCGCCCACCGCGCACGGGGACGACGGCATCGGCTGCCGCAGCGCAGGAGCGAATCGGGTCCTACAAAGACGGCTGCCCCGCGCGCGGCGCGAGCCGCGGGCGGGGCAGTCTGTCGTGACGCGACGAAATCGTCAGTTCGCGCCAGCGTCGGACGGCTCGGGTGCGGGCGGCGCCTTGTCGAGCAACGTCGCGGTGCACCAGGTCGTGGAGTTGCACCACGGGACCTGATCGCCGCTGCACGTGTTGACGTTGGTGGTGGGTCCTGCATAAAGCACGACCGCCCCCTCACGACCATCGTTGGCGTTGCCAATGGTTTGGGCGTTGGCCGTCGACAGGCCAAAGTCGAGGGCGATGCTCACACCCGACTCGATGTCGGGCGTGCGCGGTCCGAACATCGACCACGGCAGACGCGCCTCGACGGCGTAACCCGTCTCGGTCGCGCGCGCGGCGAAGCCGGACGTGAGCGGTTCACGGACCTGCAAGTAGTTGCCGGGGCTGTCTTCGTTGGGCAACCAGAATAGGCGCGCGGCGCGCGCCGGGTTCGTCGACGTCGGCGGAGCAATCAGCAGTTGCACGCCATCGACGCGGCCCGAGAAGTAACCACCGAGTTCGGAAGCGGGTCCTGGTGCCAGGAACAGCTCGACGACGTCGCCGCTCCACAAGTAGTCGATCTCGTTGTTGGTCACCACCTGCGGATCTTCGACATCGGCGAACAAATGAAAGGCCTCTTCGGACCAAGCCACACGCACGATCATGCTGTGTGGAAGCTCGTTGTTGCCGCGAGCGCCGTTTTGGAAGTTCAGCTCGAAACCGGGGATGTCACAGAACTCGTCGCCGTGCCCGTCGAGGACCTGCTTCTCCTTCATCGGAAGGACGTTTCCTGAGGAACAAGGATCCACGCCCATGGCGCAGGCGTCCACGCGATCGGTGACACACTGACGCGATTCACAGCGACTGTCCTCGGGGCAGTCGAGGTCGATCTCGCACTCGACGCAACGGTCTAGCTGAGAGTGACACACCCCGAGCCCGTCCGGGCACATCTCCGAGCTGTCGCAAGGGACGATGGCTTCGCAGGCGTTGTCACGGCACTCTTTTCCGTCGCCGCAATCCAAATCCGTGAGACACTCGACGCACTCGTCGGTGGCGAGGTTGCACAGCTGCGCATCGTCACACATCCCACCGCAAGGAGGCGGCAACGGCGGCAAGCCGGGCTCCTCCGTCGTGTCGGTGGGTTCGGTCTCCGAAGTCGTGGTGGCGGACGCGTCGATCTGCGCCGGGGGCGGAGGCTGCGCTGCGTCCACTTCCGGCACGGGCGGCGATGCGGCGTCGCCAGGAGTGATCACCTCGTCGCCCCCGTCCCGAGTCCCTGGCTCCGCAGATGTCTCACCGGCGGCCGGCGCGCTGGAT
Source organism: uncultured bacterium (assembly GCA_966249405.1). Classification (GTDB taxonomy): domain Bacteria; phylum Myxococcota_A; class Polyangia; order Polyangiales; family Polyangiaceae; genus SZUA-265. The sequence continues at coordinate 12,534 of CBINDO010000115.1, forward strand.
GTCGCCGTCGTCGTGGTGGAGTTGTTCGTGGTCGAAGGAGGGTCGGTCGTGACCGTCGTCGTGCCACACGCCGAAATGCCAAGAGTGACAACCAGTCCGAATGGTAAGCTTCTCATGGGCGCGGAGCCTAGCGGGTGGGAAGGTCTCTGGAAAGCACCTACAATGAAAATCGGAGGCCCCAGAAATCGCACGTGGCGGCACGATCATGTCGCACTGGAAACGCTTCCCGTTGGGTTTCTCCGCTGAATGCCCTGCGGTCATTCCAGAGCCGTCCCAGCCGGGACGCGACGTCACGGCCAGCTCGCCACGTTGGGCCGATGGCCCGATGACGGCAAGAACTCCGAGTCGCCAGCCTTGCTTTTAGTTGACACAAACGTAAACTAAAAGCCAACTGCTACGAGGAGACCTAACGATGAAACCCACACCTGCAGGCTGGCCACGCATTTCGAGCGCCCTTTGGTACGAAGATCCTGCTACGGCGATCGACTGGTTGTGTCGCGCTTTCGGCTTCGAGGTCCAGCTCAAGGTCGAGGGCGATGGTGGGACAATCGTGCACTCGGAGCTCGTGTTCGGCGGGGGCTTGATCATGGTCGGCGGCGCCAAGCCGGAGAAGTTCCCGTTCGCCAAAGCTCCGGTCACGGCCGGCGGCACCAATACGCAAAACATGATGGTCTTCGTCGAGGATTTGGCGACCCACTACGAACGCGCCAGGGCCAACGGCGCCGTCGTGACGATGGAACCCGAGACCCACGACTACGGGGACGACTACTGGGTCGACCGTACCTACGAGTGCCGCGACATCGGCGGCCACCACTGGTGGTTCGTGCAACGCCTCGAGACCCGGGGCCAATCCGAGTGAAGGCAACTTGCCAGAGACCACCAAGCGAGAGGAGCTTCGTCTGAATCCGTCGACGTTGGACAACACGTTCGCCGCGCTCGCGGACCCTACCCGCCGAACCGTCGTCAACCTGTTGCGGCGCGGTCCACTGCGGGCGGGTGAGGTCGCGACGGCGCTCGGCTCGAGTCCCGCCGGGCTCAGCCGTCACTTGCGCGTACTGCGAGAGAGCGGGCTCGTCAGCGAGGAGCCGCTGCCCGAAGACGGGCGCGTGAAGGTGCTCACTCTGCGGCGCGCTCCCTTCGAAGAACTGCGCGGTTGGGTTTCGGAGGTCGAGGAGTTCTGGGGCGATCAACTCGCGTCGTTCAAGGCGCACGCCGAACGAACGCGCAGCCGCAAGCGGGGACGCGATTCGTGAGCGCAACCCCCGGGGACAAGGCCGCGGTGAGCGTGCACGTCGCGATCTCGATCGAAGACGCGTTCGACGTGTTTACGAACGAGATCGACGCGTGGTGGCGTCACGGCCACAAGTTCAGGATCGCCGGCAAGCGCGTCGGTCGCTTGACCTTCGAACCCGGCTTGGGCGGTCGATTGTTGGAGACGGTGGAGTTCCCACGCGGCAACCGTACCTTCGAGATGGGGAAGATCGTCGAGTGGTCACCGCCCACACGTTTCGTCTTCGAGTGGCGCGCCGTCAACTTCGCGCCCGATGAATCGACGTTGGTCATCGTCACGTTCACGCCCACCGAGACTGGAACCATGGTACGCGTGGAGCACGTGGGCTGGAGCAAGATCAGAGACGACCACCCGGTGCGACATGGACTCACCGGCGCGCGGTTCATCGCCCAGCACGGGATGTGGTGGGCCGACCTGATGTCTGCCCTGCGCCAATACGTGGCGCAGGGGCGCGGCGCCGGAAACGGCACGTCTCCGAAAGGGTGAGACAGGGTCTGGCCCGAGCGAACGCCGCGGGGCCAGACCGCGACGCAGCGCGGCTCCTGCAGCAGGCGACAGGCGGCAGGCCACTGGCGACTCGTTACACGCGCCTAGCGAAGAAGGGTACACTCGCGCGTTTACGGAAAACGTGTCCAACGGCGCGAGCGCTACCGCTACACCGGGTCAGTATTTCCGGAGGATTTCCCAAGCGGGATCGTAAGTCACCGCGAGCTCACACTCCCAGCGGCCGTCCAACGTGACGAAATCTTCGACCTTCTTTTGCACGGCGGCGCTCGAGTCGGCGTGGAAGTGGATGACGCGTTTACCTTCGTAGGTTTCGTGCCCGATCCACACCGCCGCGTGCCCGAGCTCGGCCAGGAGTTCGTCTTCGAACTCGTTGAGGTCTTGGTTTTCCTCGCCGTCCGGTAGACCATTTTCGCCAACGTCGACGAGCTCCAAGCTGAGCTCGTAGTGGTGGTCGTGCAGCAAGTAATCGAGTCGCTTGAGGCTCGGGTTGACGACGGCGAGTAACGGGTTACCGTCTTCGGTTTTGCCCTCGATGAGCCAGGTGCGGTCGCTCTTCCACTCCGGCGCGACGGCAGCGACCTCGTCTCTGAGCGCGAACAAGGACGCGCCTTGCGCGAGTGGCTCGCGGCTGATGTCGACCGCTCCGACCCAACGCACCACGCCGTCTTCACCGAGCACGTTGTCCAGCGCGATGAACAGCGGTCGGTAACAAGTGTCGTCGTCGAGTTCGCCGAACTGCGGATGGTAACACTCGACGTCGAGTCGCTCGCGGTCTTCGTCGCGCGTGATGCGGACTCGAAAGTCGTCGAACGAAAACGTGCGATCTCCGAACGTGACCGACCAACCTTCGCTCGCGCCGGGTTGGCGCGCGGCAAAGAACTCCCACGCGTCGGATTTCGCGGGCGCGCGCGCGAGCCAACGTTGCGTGAACACGCGCAACTCCGCGTCACCTTCCGCCGACAACGCGAAGTGATGCCGACTGGCCTGCCCCGGACCGGTTTCCCAGGCCAAATCGCCCATCGCCTTGACGTGTTGGCTGATGTCGTCGATTTGCGCGTCGGACAAGCCCGCGCCCGAGTCGAAGGCCTTCGCTAACCCGTCGGCAGCCCCGCGCCACCAACGCCAAAACTGGTCGATTTCGTCCATGATTCGCCGACTTTACGCGGGTGTGCTCGGGCCGTCGATTGGACTGCGGGACGGCCTCGAAATCGCGCCGCACCACGGCCCCTCGGCCAAGCAGCGTCGCGCCTGCCGGAGCGAGTTTGCACCGGGTAATGGGGCGCCGCCGTTGACAGGCGCCGCCGGAAGCTCCATTTCCCATCGGCCATGGACCCAGAGATTCGCGCACGAATTCAAGCCGAGATCGACAGCAAACCCGTCGTCCTCTTCATGAAAGGCACCCGCACCGCACCGCAGTGCGGCTTCTCCGCGACGGTCGTTCAGATCTTGGACTCGCTCATCGAGGACTACAAGACGGTCAACGTGCTCGCCGATGCCTCGATACGACAGGGTATCAAGGACTTCTCGGATTGGCCGACGATCCCCCAACTGTACGTCAAAGGTGAATTCGTCGGCGGCTGCGACATCGTCAAAGAGATGGCCGAGAACGGCCAACTCGAGGAGACGTTGGGCGTGCAGGTCGCCGAGGTCGCGCCGCCCAAGGTGACCGTCACTCAGGCCGCGGCCGACGCCTTCAAGGGCGCGCTGCAAGGGACGGACGACTTCGTGCACCTCGAGGTCGACGGCCGCTACAACCACTCGCTCACGATAGGTCCGCGTGGGGGCCGCGATTTGGAGGTGGCAGCGGGACCGATCACGCTGCTCGTCGACCGCGGCAGCGCCAAACGCGCCGAGGGCGTGCAGATCGACTTCGTCGACTCGGCAAACGGCAAGGCGTTCAAGATCAACAACCCCAACGAGCCGCCGAAGGTTCGCCCGCTCAGCGTTCAACAACTCAAGGCCAAACTCGACGCGGGCAACATCGAGTTGTTCGACGTGCGCACGCCACGTGAACGGGAGATCGCGCACATCGCAGGCGCGCGCTTGCTCGACCGCACGACCCAGGACCACATCATGAAGCTGCCGAAGGAGACGCCGCTCTACTTCCACTGCCACCACGGCGGTCGCAGCCAACAAGCTGCCGAGTTCTTCATCAACCAAGGTTTCAAAGAGGTCTACAACGTCGAGGGCGGCATCGACGCGTGGTCGCGCGACGTGGACGGTGACGTCCCGCGCTACGATTGAGCCCATCTTTCGAACCCAGGTACGAGCCAAATAACGTCATGAAACTCGGTGTCATCAACAACAACATCAACGACCAGCTCCAGGCGGCCGTGCTCGAGGCCCTGCCCGGAGCCGACGTCGTGGTGCAAGGGAACAACGGTCACTTCACATTGGAGGTGACCCACGAGGCGTTCGCAGGCAAGCCTCCGGTAGCGCAGCAGCGCCTGGTGCTGAGCGCCATCAAACACTTGATGGCCGGGGACAACGCGCCGGTCCACGCCATCGATTCGTTGAAGCTCAAAGCGCGTTGACGCGCTTCTCGCGCGACGGGAGGGAACGTTTGGAGCGGGTCTCGAACCCGAGATCCGCGACCGATGTAACAGCTGAGCGCTCGAAAAGCGCGTGGACAGTGCCGCGGCCCCCCTCAATCCCGTTTTCCCAACACGACCGCTTTCGAATCTGCTCTTGGTCGTCCGCGCAAGAGGCGCCCTTCACTCGGAGGTGCGCCTCTTGCGCTTTGTCCTGAGCGCAGGTCGTCAGCGCAACTCGTGGCGCGAGACATGCCCGCAACTAGTGAACGTCGCAGTGGCGGGCTGGGTGGTGGGTTGGGCCCAGCGCGATGAGACACATTACGCCTCCCGCCCACCAGTCCCACGCCGAGGCGCGCCCGCCGCGTCACTCGATGAAGTACACGCCGGGACGACCAGGATAGCCGTCTTTCCAGTAGCAGAAATCGGGTTTGCCACCTCCGCCGTCGGTCGACGTGTCGACGCCGCCGTCTGCATCGACGGGAGGAGGAGGTGGTGGTGGTGGCGGTGGTGGCGGAACCGGAACTGGCACAGGCAGTGCGATGTCTGCGGCCATTGCCGTGCCCATCGGCGGCGGCGCGGTGGTGATGCCGACACCGCTCGTTTCAACCCACTGCCCACTCCACTGCCCACTCGAGCCGTAGTCGACCGTCTCGCCACTTCCCTGCTCATAGTACCAATCTTGGCACAGGTAACAGTCGGCAGGATAAACGCAGGAGCCGCCGCACTCGACCATCGGGTATTGGCAACTTCCCCAAGGGTCTTCCCGATACTGTTCGATGCGCTGGGGTAACGACGTCGCCAAGTCACCCAGAACTCGGCGCAGCTCGTCGTACCGTTGTTCATCCCCAGCTCGCAACATGCCGGCTTCGTCGAGCTCCTCGTGCAACGCATCGATTCGCGCGACCGGATCTGCCGCCACGAAGGCGTCGACCAAGCCGACGCAGGTGTCTATCGTGTCTTGCCAACAAGCCGCGTCGCGTTGGCAGATATCGGCCACGGACGTATAACCCGCGAGGCCCGGGTCGCCCCCCCACAGCGAGATGTCGATCGAATACGGCAAAAGCTGGAACTTGCCGTCGGGGCGTTCCACCCACACCGTGTTGTTCCCGCCGTGAATCGCGTCGTCGCTCGTGCCGAAGATCCACGATAGACATTGGAACTCGTGAAACCGCTGCCAATCGACGTATTCGCCGACGTCCTCGATGGTGGCCAGTCCGACGCGCGCTTGCACGACGACTTCTTCCATCTCGTCGGCGCGCGTGCTGTCACAGCTCTCGAATTGACAATTCTCTGGGGCACCGAAGACGCCCCAACCCATGTCGCTAGCGAACTCCCACATGTTTGGGCACTCGCCGCCGAAGTATTCTGGCCGCTCTCGACAGAACCCGCGCTTGTAGGACTCGACGACGATGTAAGGAACCGCGACGTCGGGCGCCCACGCGGTCGTCGACACCCACCCGTAGGTGGCGCGCGGGGCCGGGTAACCCAGCGTGTGATAGTAGTCGTAAATGAACTTCTCTCGGTAGATGCTGCCGACGATCGCGTTGTTGAAGCGCAGGTGTTCGTACCCCCCCAAACGGAGCCCGGGCGTGACGTCGTCGCTGTCGATCTTGAAGTTGGGCAGCGTCTTGTCGGTCCACGGCCTGCCCGTGGATTGCCCCACGAGCTTGACCTGCATCTCACCGAAATCCGCGGTCTGACCTTCCGGGGTGGAGACCAACAAATGGTCGATGGTACGCTCGTCCTTGTTGCCCCCGGGGGCGTAGATGTCCCCGCCGTAGCCGTAGCCGCCATAAAACTCCTGGTTGATGGCGTCGATCTGCGGCTGGCTGGCGATGAACCAATAGCGGTTTTGGTTGGTGCCAAAGACGTCGAGGTTCAGGTCATCCGGAGTGGTATTTACTGCCGGAGCCCCCTCCACGATCGGTCCGACGGAGGCGTCCGACGATTGCCCGGCGTCCCACCACGTTGGCTCGTCGCTCGTGCCGGGCTCGGCGTCCGATGCTCCGCCGTCGAGCGTCGGCGACTCGGGCTCGGTCGAGACTCCGGCTTCGTCGTGCAAGTCGGTGGCGGACGAAATCGACGACGGCGCCGAACTTGCCGTCGCGCGGTCGGTGGGCAAACCGTCCGACTTCCCGGCATCACCCGCGTCGACCGCGCTTGGTGCAGGATTGAGATAGTAGTTGTTGGTTACCGTGGAGGAGTCACACGCAGCGGGGAGCGCCAGTAGCAGCACGACGCGGCTGCAGAAGACGACTGGCTTTTGGTGTTCTCGCGCGCCGCTCGCGCTTACTAACGGGAAGTAGTCCATAATCGATGGTCCACAACGTCACAGACGCGTGACGTTCGAGTGGCGTTCGTGTAGCACCGTCACGGCGTCGTCACCAGCAGGCCTGGAGACGGAAACGCCAGCAACTAACGCTCGAACCGTTGGATTGCGGTCAGCTCGCAACTTTGTCGTTCGCGGCCGTCGTCAGACGCGCGCAGTCGCACCGCGTGATGACGGTGCAACGACAGAGACACACGCGAAACACTTCCTTCAACGTCCGAGCAACTTCGTTCCACCGTTGCCACCGCCATGCATGCCGCGGTGGAGCACGAGCCGCTCACCTGCAGCACGCCCGTGACGGTGCGCCTCGGAGCCGCTAGACGTACCGAAGTACGCGGTTGTGGTCTTGGGATGACGGGCCCTGAAGTGCTGCGTCAGTTGAGGATCGCCGAGCCAAACCAACCCCTCTTGCTGGCGAGGCGCTCGCTCGTCGTCGAGTTTCTTGTAGAAGCCCGTCATCACGCCTGCCTGAAAGCGACGTCGGTCGCGGTCCTCCCGGATGCCGCGCGCCAACTTGTGTTGCCGCCACAGCCGCTCGGCGCTGTCGGAAAGAAACGCGTGGACGTACTCTGCCATCTCGACGTTGGCCGGAGTGCCGCAGATCTCGAGCACGGTGCCTCGTTTGGCTTCCTGCGGCCTCCAAACGCTGAGCCACAAGACCTCGACGAAGAAGAACTTGTGCAGCAAGGCCGCCAACACGCGTTGGCTCTCCTGCACGCGTCCGGTAGGTTGACCGAGGTGGGCCACCACGAACTCGCGCTGGCGGTTACGGCCAACCTCTTCCAAGTTGTACTTGAGCATCAGGCGCTGCGCTGCGGCCATGGCTGCTTCGGCCTCGTTCTGGTTGGCACTCTCGGCGAGCGCCAGCAGTTTTCGGATCTTGTCCAAGGCGTGGTGAGACTCTTCCGGCGATACGCTGGGCGTGCCGGCGGCGCGCGCGTCGATCCCCCGTTCCGCACAGACACGTGCGAACGCGGGCCCGTGCGCCGTCTCGTCACGGTTACCGAGCACCTCGGTGACGTATTGGTGCGCCATCTCGTGTTTGAGCACCTCGATCAACGTCACCCACGAGTATTTGGTGAGCAGCGACAACGACAGGCTGATGCTCGGCGGGTTGGCGCGCCAGCAGCCGAGTGTGGTCGCGGTTTCCGTCCAGGCCAGGGGTGGACGTCGAAGGCGCTTGCCGAACAGTTGGTAGTTCAGCTGGTCGTATTCGTCGGCCGCGGCTTCCAGCGCCAACGCCTCGAGCTCGACGCCCAGTCGTCGTGCGTTTTCGTTCATGCGCTGGTCGTAGTCGAGCCCGCGCGCGGATCAAGGATCGGTCGCCTCGGTCGCTGCAATTTGCGCCGCTTCGACGGCGCTTTTCCCACTAGCTACGGGTTTTGAGATCTGCTCTTAGTGTGGCGTCGTTCATGTCACGCTTTCGTTCAGGTTCGCGACCTCGGAGTCGCGGCCAACTCACGCCGCCGCCGTCACGTCCCGAGGAACTCACGGTCGAAAAACTCGCGGCTGGAGGGTCGGGCTTCGCGCGACGCAGCACCGGGGAACCGGTATTCGTGCGTGGCGCGTTGCCAGGTGACCTGGTGCTGGTACGAGAGTTGAAGGCCCGCAACGGTTACAGCGAGGCGCGCGAGTGGCAACTGCTGCGACCGAGCCCCGATCGCCGCGCCGCGCCGTGCCGTTACGCGGACCGCTGCGGCGGATGTGACGTCATGGCACTTTCACCGGCGGCGCAGCGACGCGTGAAACACGACATGGTCGTCGAGATCTTGAGGCGCACGGCGCACGTGGACGCAACTCCCGAGGGCCCGACGCCACTGACCTGGGTGTGCGGCGATGAACCGGACCTGGGCTACCGCACACGAATACGGCTGCACATCGACGCGACCGGCAAGCTCGGATTTCTCGCCGCGCAGAGTCACGAGCTCGTCCCCATCGAGGCATGTCTGGTCGCCACCGAACGGGTGAATCAAGTGCTGGCGTCACTCGTCGCGCTCTCGGCGTTGCGTCCAGAGTTGTTGCGCGCCTTCGAGCAAGTGGAGGTCCGCGCCTTGGGCGCCGCCGCCGATCTGCTCTGGGTCCCGCGGACCGCGAGCCACGACGACCGGTCGCGACGGGAGCGACCGGTTGCGGCCACGAGTAAACGCTCGAGGCACCCGGGCGCGCCGTCGGCGGAAGTGCGCGCCGCCCGTCCCGACCCTGCGCGTTCGCTCGACTCCGTGCTGGAGACCATCGAACGCCACCTGCACTCGGAGGCACCACACTTGGCCTTGCACTGCGCGGTGACGGAGTCGGCACCCATGCGTTGGGCAGAGTTCGCCCAAAGCGCACCCTTGGGAGACGCGACCGACGCCAAGTTGTGGTTCGCGCCGGGCACGTTCACCCTCGCGCTGGTGTTCCTGGTCGCGTTCGTCCTGT
>CBINDO010000116.1:0-21414 GCA_966249405.1 uncultured bacterium
TCTCGATGGTGCGCCCGCCAGCCGTGAGCTTGATGAGCGTGCAGTCATCGACGCCGAGTGCTTCAGCCGTCTTCGGGTTGATGAACGCTGCGTTGTCCCACGTCAGCTTCATCTGGTGCTCGGGTGACTCTTGCAGCCAACCGTTGTTTGCGAAGCGCCCGTCGTAGATACGGCTGTCGGCGTGGAACGTCACTTCGAGCTGCTCGGCGGGTTGAAGCCCGGTGAGCCCCTCTGGAGCCACCTTCACCGCGACGGCAGATCCCAAGACTGGTTTGCTCAGTTCGACTTCCGTGCCGGGCAAGCTGCCGTCGTGAACGACCTTCGCCCAGGCGCGGTCGTCGGTGATGTCGAGCGCGCGACGAACCAACTCGGACCCATCCTTGAAGGATTCACGAGCCGTCAGCGCGAGGAACTCACTCACGCTCATCCCGTCGAACAGAGGAGCGATCAGCGGCTGGGCCACCAGGCGGCTACCCGAAACCGACAAGCTGTCGCCCCACGACTCGAGGTAGTGAGACAGTGGCAGGTGCCACGTGCTCCGCCGCGACGTCTCGTCGCGATACAGACTCAGGTGAATGCTGGTCGGGACCTTGGCCAACGCCGACGCGAAGTCGACGTCACCGGTCGCCGAGTACACTGGGTTACCGTCGAGGATGAGCAGCGTCTTGACCTGACCAATCTTGGCCACGAGGTCCGCCAATCCGTTGCGCAGGTTGACGGGACCACTTTCAGCGCCGTAACCCACCGTCTCACCGACGTTGCCGAGCAACGCGTTGATGCGATGGCCGAGCGCGTGAACGTCCGCCGCTTGGCTGTCGCCGATCATGACCGCGCTCTTGCCGCGGTTCGCTACGAGGTCCTTGACCAGAGCGGCCATGAACTTGGCAACGCGCGGGTCAGCCAGGAAGGCTGCCTGCGGAGCGGTCTGCGTCGATGCCTGTCCGAGGGCCTTGCTGAGCTCGACCTCGAGAGCAACTGCAAACGCGGCTACTTGGGTGGCTCGAACCGCCAAGCGATGATCGGCTTGGATGCCCGTCGGAGAGAGCGAGCTCTCGATCGCCCAGAGGCGATTCATGTGACCAGCCTCGGGATCCCGAGCCGACGCGAAGCCGCCGGCCGTGCCAAGCGCCTCGGCACCGTAAGACAACGGATCGGCGTCCAACGTGACGACGACCTGTGCCTTCGCGAGATCGAAGTGCGTGCGGTACGTGGCACCAAATGCGAGTTGTGAACCCTGACGGACGTTGTCCCGGTTCACCGCCTCGTACTCGAACCACTGCGCTTGCGGGAATGCGGCTTGGAAGCGGCTCTGCACGAATGCGCGCGTCTTGGACGAGCTCGACTCCGCCAGCACTGCCAGGCCAGCGCCGCCGCTCTGGCGCAGCTCTGCAAAGTGCTTCAACGCAAATTGCTTGAACTCGACCCAGGTCGACTCGGTCGCCGTTCCGCCGGCGAACTTTGCGGGAGCGACGCTGCGGTCCGGATCGTACATCCCGAGCAGTGAACCCTGGTCGTAAGCACGCGAAGCTCCCCGACTGTCGATGTGGTCGGGATTGCCGTCGACCTTGATGGGGCGACCGTCGTAGCTACGAACGCGAAGCGGAACGCCCACGCCGCCGAGTTCCACAGCAGTATTGTAGAACTGAGGCACACCCGGGATCATGCCTTCGGGCTGGCGGGTCATGGGAAGGACCTTGTCCTCCTCCCAGCGGCAGCCGGCGGCCCCAGCGAGCGCGAAGGAGGCGCTCATCAGTTGCATGAAGCGTCGACGCTCGGCCGACGTTGGCTCGGACTCCCCGAGCGGTACGCCAAATTCGTTCTTTAGGTATTGCTGGAACTGCGGGTCGTTTTCGTACTCCGCCAGACTCCGCCACAACCGTAGTCGACCTTTGTTGTTCATCGATGACATGTTGAGCAATCAGTTGGGGGGTTGATGTGGTTTTGCTCTTTGAGTTGGGTGCCAAGAGCGAGCTGTCCACCAGCTGGCTCCCACTGCATGTTGGTAACCTCGGACACTGGGCGGAGATGGTTCTCCGGAGCCCGATGGCAATCGAGACACCAGCCCATGCTCAGCTCCTCGTGCTGGAACACGACTTCCATTTGATCAATCCGGCCATGGCAGGACACGCAGCCGACGCCACGCGTGACGTGGGCCGAATGATTGAAGTAAACGTAGTCGGGAAGGTCGTGTACCTTCTTCCATTCTACGGGCAGCCCCGTGTCCCAGCTCTGACGCACTGGCTCGAGCTTCACGCTCGCGGTCTTCACGCGAGCATGGCAGTTCATGCAGGTTTCGGTCGGAGGGATCGCGGCGTGGCCGGCCTGCTCGACGGTGTTGTGGCAGTACCGGCAGTCCATACCCATCTCGCCGGCGTGCAGCGCGTGGCTGTACGGGACGGGTTGCTCCGGTGCGTAACCGACTGCGTAAGTTTTCGGGCTAGCGCCGTACCAAACGAAGCCGATGATATACAGCGGCGCAATGCCTATGAGGGTACCAACTAGCGGTACTGTCTTGTTCGCCCAACGAGGAAAAACGAATCGGTCCATCTTTCACCACTCTTGGCAGGCAGCCCGCGGGGCCCCTGGCCACAAGGTGTCTAACGAGTTCCGAGCAACCCAACCAATACGCCATTTGTCGCACCCAACGGCACCGCGAGCGTTGTGCTCGCGACGTCGATCGTTACTATGGCGGGGTTGGGATAACACGGAGAACCTAGCCTCACTCTGAAGCTCGCGCCGTGATGTCCGCGTGTTTGAACAGATCACGCGCGTGAGCCGCTGAAAAAGCCACGCGCCTCATCGCCCGAACTGGGGACAAATGTAAAGTCTCCGGATTAGGCGCCGTCGCGTTTTGGCGGCCCAGTTGGTCGGCGGACCTTGCGTGAAGGCGCAAGCGGGCTAAAACCTCGCGCTCGTGCGCAGGGAGCGGGCTACGTTACCGCGGCCCCGAGACCAAGGTGCGTCAATTTGTAGCGTATCAAAGCAAACGAGGGCGCCCTCCAAAGAGAACACCCTCGTTGCACTGCCGAGCGCCGGCTCGTCCTAGCTGCGAAGCTCAGAACTCGCGCATTTGTTTGCGGATCTTGCCGATGGCCTGCTCTTGAAGTTGGCGAATCCGCTCCCTCGACAGGTTGTAGCGGTCGCCGATCTCCTTCAGGGTCAGCTCGTCTTCGTTGTCCAAGCCGAAGCGCCAACGCAGGATCTTCGACTCGATCGGGCTCAGGGTGCCGAGCAGGCGCTTGACTTCGTCGCCCCAGCGCGACGCCGCCAGGTCTTCGAACGGCGACATCGCTTCGTCCTCGACCAAGAAATCGAGAAACTTGCGACCATCCTCGTCGCCCACGGGTCGATCGAGCGAGAAGGGAGTTTCGGCGTAGAGGTCCCTCACCTTGTCCAGTTTGTCTTTGGGAACGCCCGTCTCTTTCTCGAGTTCGTCCGGAGTGGGCTCCCGGCCAAGCCGGGCGATGAGCGCTTGCGTCGCGCGCGCGACTCGATTGTATGTATCGAGCATGTGCACGGGAATGCGCACTGCGCGACCCTTGTCGGCCAAAGCACGACTAATGGCGTGACGAATCCACCAAGAGGCGTAGGTGGAGAAGCGGTAGCCCCGCGAGTGGTCGAAGCGCTCGACCGCCTTCATGAGCCCGATGTTGCCCTCCTGAATCAGGTCGATCAACGGCAGGCGGCCGCGGTTGTAGCGGCGCGCGATACTCACGACCAGGCGCAGGTTCGCTTTGACGAACCGGTTTTTGGTCTCTCGTTGCACCGAATCCGTGGCCTTGACCTGGCTGATGTACTCCCGATAGCCCGGCAACTCCCCGACGCCCGCCAGCTCTTCGTCTCCCTCGGTCGCCAGACGGGCGACCTCGAACGCGTCGGTCATCCACAGGCGATCCGAGTCCGCCAGTCGCACGCTCCGCGCCAAAGCCAAGCTGGCGGCGCTCCACGCCTCGGGGTTCGGCCGCTGGGTCTTGCCCGATGCGACGTACTTCTCGAGCATGCGGTCCAGCTCGTCGGCGGCGCTCAGGTCGGGGCGTTCCTCTTCGGTGCTGGCAGCAACCTGCGCGCGCAGGCGCGTCAGGATCTTCCGAGCCAGGGGCGGGAACGCAAGAACTGCCACCCAATGAGCCACCTCCGCTTCCTCGACCTCTTGGGCTGCTTGCAGCTCCTCGTCGGGGCCCATGACTTGGTGCGTCGCCATGTCGCGGAAGTACCGAGTGAGCATCGAATCGCCGACGGATTCGTCGCGGGGGCGCAGGTCCTCGACGTCGCTGCGCCGCGAATTGGCGAGCGGAGGCACGCTGTCGTTGCGCCGGGCCGAGAACGACGGCGGCACCACGGACGGCTTGGAGAAGGCGGAAGAGTAACGCACCGCCGTCTCGTCGGTGTGCTCGTCGGCGCCGAAGGGAATCTCGCTTGCGCGGTTTTGCATTTCGTTCATGATTAACTCGTTTCAGCGACAGCTCAGCGGGGTTGCTCAGCGCGGAAGGTTACTGGGGAGAGGGAGCGTGGATTTCGCCGATGGGCTGTTGACGGATGGGGGGCGACCCTGCCAAACGGGCGACGTCAAAACCGCTGCAATATTCGTGCCTTAAGGGGCAGCTCTCTCAGGTTGCCTTACTCCACATTTGGATATGGGCATACGTCCTCGGAATCGGAAGCTTCCATCATTATTTTTGTTGATTTCGCCGAGTCCGTTCGTCGGTTATTTCACCAGAGTCTCCGACACCCTCCTCGGTTCAAGTAGACGGCCATACTTGGAAAATCTTGCGTAGCTGGGCAAATTATGTCCTTGACTCGCGGTCGTCCCAAGCCGCGCAACATCTGTTCGGCAGAATAGCGACCTGCGTGAATAGCCCAATCGGCTTTTTGTACGGTCTCGACGCGGCGAGACCATAGTGCTCCAACCTGCATATGATCCAAGTGTCACGTCCGCTCCCGGATGGCACAGAAATCATGTGGGGTTCTGAGCCAACACGGTGAGAGATGGCTCAGTGACCCGCCGCCGAATCGTCCGTCAACTTTCCTTCGAACCGGTATGACAAGTCTCCGACGATTTCGTCGCCATCGGGCGACGTCAGCGTGAGTTCCACGCTCAGCGAGACTTCGAGGATGCCGTTCGCGGTGCGTCCCTCGCCCTCGTACACGGAGGTCTCCATGGGAACGCCCAGTATCCCACCGAAGCACGCTTGGCCGGCGTCGAAAGCCATGAGCGCGTCGATCAGCTCCGCCTCGACCGTGCACAGTTCGTTCCCCGAGTTGGTGTCGAGCACGGTGAACGTGAGGCGCGATGAATCAGCGAGCGCAGCCACCACCACGCGGGCCTTGTCGTCGACTTGTTCGCTCCCCGGAAAGCCAGGCAAGTCGATCGTCACCCAGTCAGTGCCACGGTATGTGCCCGGCGTAATCGCAGTGACTTCGAGTTCGACGTCCACTTCCTCGCCATCGGGAGCCTCTTTGGAGGCCGACGGGGTCTGCTTCGAATCGCTCGCGGCGCTTTCCTTTTCGGTGAGCGCTTCCGATGGAGCGTCTGCCTCGACGAGTTCGCTTGCGGGCTCGTCCTCGTCCGCGCTCCGTCCCGTCGAGTGGTCACCGTAGAGGTAGACGTCCCCCTTCGTCCGAGCCGAGTTTGGGAACGCTGGGCCGTAATGGGCTGCGCACCCGATGATCGAGGTCAGCACTACCCCGACGAGAGAAACCCGCGTCATCACCACGGCCCACTGTGCCGCGTAGGCAGGCATCGCCTCAAGCACGAAAGGCGACGGCGGGTCTGCGGGCCGCAAATTGCCCGATCCGGAGTCAGCTGTTTGCTTGAACGAGTGCACCGTTGCCATCTACCTTGTCGGCGCGTGTCGGACCCCGCCTACTCCGTCCCCGAGGGACGCCTTTTATTCTTGCTGGGCTCGGTTCAGTTCGTAAACGTCCTCGACTTCGTGATGGTCATGCCGCTGGGACCCGACTTCGCGCGCGCGTTGTCGATCCCAACCGACCAGCTAGGCTTGGTCGCCGGCGCCTACACCGCCGCCGCAGCGGTCGCTGGCCTCGCCGTGTCCTCGTTTTTGGACCGCTTCGATCGGCGGTCTGCAATGATGTTCACGTTGTTCGGCCTCGCCGTAGGCACCGCACTCGGAGGCTTGGCCACTGGTCTTTGGTCGCTGGTGTTGGCGCGCGTCGTGGCCGGCGCCTTTGGAGGGCCCGCTACTTCTGTATGCCTGTCGATCCTCACCGATGCGATACCCGTCGAACGGCGGGGGCGCGCGATGGGGCGTGTGATGGGCGCCTTTTCCGTGGCTTCGGTGGTGGGCATTCCGATTGGGCTCGAACTTGCCGAAGCCGGAAAGTGGAACACTCCGTTTTTCACCATTGCGATACTGGGACTGTTGGCAGTGATCGGAGCCGCCACCCAGTTGCCACCGATGACGGCGCACCTGGTGGGTCGTGAACACCGTGGTCAGGAACGACCATTGTGGCAATTCCTCGGGGAAGGGCCCGTGCTGATGTCCTTGAGTTGCTCTGCGCTCGCGATGATCGGTGCGTTCGCGATCATTTCGAATCTGTCGTCGTTCGTGCAGTTCAACCTCGGCTACCCCCGTGATTCGTTGGGGATGCTCTACATGGTTGGAGGCGTGCTTGCCTTCTTCGGGATGCGCCTGGCGGGTTACAGCGTGGACCGGTGGGGTTCCACGCGAGTCGTGGCCGTAGGTACGCTCGCACTGCTCGCCGTCATCGGCCTCGCGTTCTTGCCGCAGCGACCGTTGATCCCCGTACTGGCAATCTTCTCCGGCTTCATGCTCGCCAACTCGACTCGGCTGGTGGGCTTGAATTCACTCACGACGCGAGTTCCCCACCCGCGGGACCGTGCTCGCTTCATGTCCCTGCAATCAGCCGTACAGCACCTTTCCACCAGCATCGGGTCAGGGTGGTCGACGTGGCTGCTCACCGAAGGTCCAGGCGGTCGCCTGGAAGGCATGCCGACGTTGGCTAGCGCGGCACTCGCGCTTTCTGCCGCGCTTCCGCTGATGGTAGCGCGGCTTTCGCGCCGGCTCAGTGCGCAGAGCGAACGCGTCGCGCTGGACTGAAGCGGTCCGAATCGGACGTTAGACAAGGACCGCGACGGCAGACGATGGTCACCAGGCGCCGGAAACGATACCTTCTCCGCGACGCCAAACGAACGCGGTCTCGACCCTCGCTTCTTCTCGCAAAACGGTAGCCCAGACGCTGTCCGAAGCGTCGCTCCGAACCTCGGAGAACGAATAACTCACTCCAAGCTGCAGGTCCACGGAGTCCATGTCGGTGGCCAAGGTGCGCAACATCGCATCCGTCGACAACTGGCGACCGGTGCGCTGCATCACTTCGATCAGCAGGCGAGCTCCGACGTAGCCTTCGAGGGAGGCGAACGACCCAGGACCGTCGTCGAGTGCTGCCATCGCAGCACGATATCGGACTGCGCCGTTGGATGCGGACCCGAAATGAGGGACAGGCTGCATGATCATCGCTCCATCCGCGTACGCGCGTTGGGTTTCGCCATCTCTAACGTCCGTGTAACGCGTTGGCGCGCGGCCCAGTTCGTTGAGCACGCAATCGCCACCGACCAACGAGAAGCCGACGAACTGCACGTCGAGCCGTTGTGCACGCTCGAGGGATTGGTTCACCCAATCTTTGATCTCGCGGATCAAGGAAGCTGCCGCAGTGCAATCGGTAGCCATCACGATCGCCGCTGAGACGGTCGAGTCCGTGACGGTCATCAGCAGGTCGTCCAAATACGACCCGAGCAGCCCCGCGATCTCGTCGACACTTCCGGGGTCTGGTTCTAGATGAACGAAGTGAGGGACTGCGTCCAAGGACGGCAGCGCCGCTACTTCCCTGTCGTAGGCGGCCGTGAGGGCGTCGTACACGTCCGCGCCCACCCGGTCGTCGCGGGTCACTGCCAGGAGGCGCCGGTGAGAGTACGGCGCGTCCGTTACCCGAGGCAC
The DNA here is from genome assembly GCA_966249405.1 of uncultured bacterium. Taxonomy (GTDB): domain Bacteria; phylum Myxococcota_A; class Polyangia; order Polyangiales; family Polyangiaceae; genus SZUA-265. Next base: position 7,974 of record CBINDO010000116.1, read on the forward strand.
GCGGTGGTGAGCCAAGTAGTCGATGATCGCTGACGCCTCGTCGCGATATCCCGCCCGCACGTTGAAGACGTAAGACGAGTCGGTCCCGTCGCGAAGGAAGGTCGAAAGTCCGGTGGTTGGCGCGAAGAACAACTTCCGGTTCTTAGTGAACAAGGGCGCCAGCTCCAACGCGGCCCCGGCCCCCACTGAGCCGAGCATCGCGAAGACGCTGTCGTTGCCGAGCTGGTCCTTGTTGTCGGCACCGGTGACCTCCCGTTCGACGTCGAGCAACTCGAGGCCGTTGGCTCGCGCCGTCGCGATCGAGCCGTCGTCGTTGAGGGCGCGGAGTTCGAGCCGACGACCAAATAGCCCGCCCTGATCGTTTACCTCCGCCAGGCATGCCTGTATCCCACGCTTGACCTCGCGTCCCAGCGCGCCAGCCGAACCTTCCAGGGGTCCGCTGAAGCCGAGAGTGATCGGCTTGGTGTTGCGAGCAACGCATTGCCCCCGAGATTCGTCGGAGTCCACCACGCATACGTCGCCCGCCGGGCAATCGGCATCGACCTCACAAGAAAAGGCAACCCCATCGAGGCTCGGAGACGCGCACCCGGCAAACAGCACGACGAGCATCGCCCAGCGACTGGTGCAGCTCAAAATTGTCCTCCCACGAGGACCCGAGCCTCATTGCTCGTCGCTTGCACGTCGAGCCGCGCGGGACCTGCCTCGGACTCGTCGACACCCTCGAGCACCCACCAGACGACCGCGCTCGCTACGAGCACGCCGCCGGCCCCCATCCCGACGATACCCCAAGTCACCCGAAGTTGGCTCGACGCGAGCCGAGTCTCCGCTTCGCTCTGCGTCAACGCGTGCACTTTGGAAGGATCCTCGAATGCCGGATCCGATGTTATCTCGCGACGCTGCTCCAGCCCGTTGACGAGCGACCAGGCGCCGCCTCCGATGGCGACCGTGCCCAACCCAAGCAAGTACCACGGGGCGCCGCTGGCAACTGCGCCGTGTTGGGGGCCACGCGACGATTCGACGGCGGGTTGAGCTTCCGAGTGATCGGAAGGCCCCTTGCGGAGCGCGAGGAACTCTGCCTGCTCTAGCCTCTGCAACGCTGCGTTCGCGCGGACCTTACCGCCTTCGTCGACATCGGGGGCCTCGATGAACTGCTGGTATCTTACGATTGCCTTGCGGTTTTCCCCCAAGTGCTCGTAGCAACGGGCGGCGTTGTAGAGCAGGTTGGCGTCTGGAACGACTGCGTAGGCTTCGATGAAAAGTTCGGCTGCTTTGCGATACTCCCCTGCCTCGTATTTGGAGAGACCGAGCGCGATTTGGTCGTGAGCGGCGTCTCGACCCGCGTCGCTCGTTGTCGCCGCGGCCGGCGCTCCCTGGGCGTGAGCGCGTTCACCTGCTACGGCCAAGCCGAATACGAGCACGAGGTTCCTGCTCCCCCGTCGGTACATTCCCCACGTGCGACGAAAACGGTGTCTCGGGGTCATCGGGTCAATTCACCCTAGGCACGCGCGTAGACTGGAGACCGTCGACTCGAGGCGTAACGGGATCGACGCGACCATCCTCGATGGGACGAGACGCTTCCGCCGTCTGGAATCTACGCTGGTCGGTCGCGCGTGGCTCCTGGCTGGGTCTGTGGCTCGCAGCTGCGGCCGCAGTCAGGCGCCTCCCGGGGGCTTGCTGCAGTGGCCCGGCCCCCACCGACGACGATGGCGTCGTCTCACTAGCCGTGCGCGGCGGTACGGAGCCCACAACCACAGGCACGGCGCGCTCCCTCGACGGTGCCGCCATCGCTGGCATCGGGTTGACACTGGACTCGAGCCGAGGCGCTGCCTCGACCCTCGTCGACGTCGTCACGACGGAAGGCATCGCGGTGGGCGCAGTCACGGCCACGCTCGACGTCACGGCCACGGCGGTGGTCACGGCCGCGGCGGGCGTGACATTTACGGCGCGGTCGTTTGCGGGTACGACGTCCCCCAACTCTGTGGCGGCGGGCCGCTCGACCGCTGCTCCTGCAGCGGGGATGCCCCTGCCATCGCTCTCGGGCAACATCTGGAACGTGATGCTCTCGTTGCCTACCGTCCTCGCGTATTGAAACCAGGCCACACACGCTGCGGCGACTCCGCCCGCGGCCACCCAGCGCGGCCAAGAGCTCCGACGTGGAGCGGTGATGCGGCCGGTAGTTTCGTTGCGATAGTTGTCGTCGCCGGAGAACAAGTCGCTGTTTTGAACGACGTACGTGATCACGCTGGGGCGGTCCGGAGCTTGCTCGGGCGACTCTCCGACGGTCGTCCACTCGGGCTCGCTCTCGAGTTCTTGAATGCGCTGTCGCACACGGAGCCGCATCGAGTCACGAACGCGCCCGAAGTGAGAGAGCATCACCCGAGATAGATGCTCGGCCGCGCCTCCTCCCCCGTTTCTCGCGAGATACCCCTCCAACGCGTGCCGCATCTCCTGAGCGGTTGCGTAGCGGCTCTGCGGCTTGCGTTGGCACGCCGTCTGCACGATGGCGTCGAGTTCGGGATCGACGTTGTCGCTGTTCAGCAGCGACGGCACTTTTCCTTCAGTCAGCCACCGGAACTGATCGACCGCCGAGCGATGAGAATTCAGACGCTTGCCCGTAATCAGCTCCCACATCACCATCCCGAGAACGAAAATGTCCGTGCGGCGATCGGCGGTAAACGTCTCGACTTGTTCGGGCGCCATGTACGAGAGCTTGCCTTTGAGCACGCCAGCCTCCGTGACCTCGCGCGAACGCGCGTCGGACTTGGCGATGCCGAAGTCCAGCACTTTGACCGCGCCGTCGTAGGTCACGAAAATGTTCTCTGGGCTGAGATCCCGATGAATGATGTTCAGGGGCGAACCGTCGAGATCGCGTAGCTCTTGTGCGTAGTGCAGGCCCCGCAACACTTGCTCCGCGATGTACGCTACTAGCCGCGGCGCCAAACCGCCGGACTGGCTGCTGAGCTGAGACACGGGCTGCCCTTCCAGAAACTCCATGGCGATGTAGTCGGTGCCATCGAGCTCCCCCACTTCGTAGGTCTGAACGATGTTGGGGTGGTTCAGAAGCGCTGCCAATCGGCCTTCTTCGAGGAACATCCCCCGACGGTCGTTCTCTTCGTCCGGCGACTGCCGCCGGCACTTGAGGACCACGAGCTTGCGGAAAGAGCCATGACCGGTTGACAGGGCCAAATGAACATCACCCATACCGCCACGACCCACCTTGAAGAGCTTGCGGTATCGCCCCTGGGAGCTGGGCGAGGTGTAATCTTGCGCCGTCATGTTCGCTGTCCCAAGCCCTCCCATAACATCTCGCAACAAACCTATCATCAAAACCTGGGGCTAAAGCCAGTCCCGCGAGCCGCGAGATCCGACTTCATCGGCCAGGTTGGCCTGCCACCCGCCGTGACCGAAGCCGAGTCAAAAACGCAAGATGCCATTCGAAGCGTTTCCACCGGTCCAAATAATAGCTCAAACGGACCATTCGCGCGCCGTAAAGACCCGAGCGTTGACCCGGTAGCTCGTAACCTCGAGCAGGGGCGGCTGCGGTCAGAACTGGGCCAGGAAACGCGGGTCGTTTTCGAACAGCAGCCGAATATCCGGGATGTCATACTGGAGCATCGTTAACCTCTCGACACCAACGCCGAAAGCGAACCCCGTGTACTCTTCGGGATCGATGTCGCAAGCCTTGAACACATCGGGGTGGATCATGCCGCACCCGAGGACCTCGAGCCAGCCGGTGCTCTTGCATACGCGACACGTCTTCCGAGAACCGTCGTGAGCGTTGCAGAACACACACCCGACGTCCACCTCCGCGCCTGGCTCGACGAACGGGAAGTAACTCGGGCGGAAACGAACTGGCGTCTCCGGTCCGTACAACCGCTGTGCGAACGCGGTCAGCACGCCCTTCAGCTCGGCGAAGCTGACGTTCTTGTCCACCAAGAAGCCCTCGATTTGGTGAAACATGGGCGAGTGAGTCACGTCGTCGTCGCGTCGGTACACGCGACCCCCACTGACCACGGCCATCGGGGGCTTCCGAGCCGTCAGCACTCGCGACTGCACGTTGCTGGTATGGGTGCGCAACAAAGCCCGCACGTCGGGCATCGAATCGGCGATCGAAACCCAGAACGTATCCTGCATGTCCATGGCGGGGTGGTCCGGGGGGAACGCGAGCTTCGTGAAGTTGTTCACCTCCAACTCGACCTCTGGACCCCAAGCGACCTGGAACCCGAGTTCGCCGAAGATGTCGAGCACTCGATCCCTGACCTGGAGGAGCGGGTGCAAGTGTCCGCGCGGCGACGGCGAGCGTCCGGGCAGGGTCAAGTCGTAGGGCTGCGCCGAAAGCTCCTTGTCGCGCTCGGCCGCCGCTAGAGCCGCCAAGCGTTGCTCGAAGGCTGCCTCGACCGCATCCCTGACCGCGTTGACTCTTTCCCCCACCTCACGGCGCTGCTCCGGGGCGACCCCGGGCATCAGCTTCAGGATCTTGGTGAGCTCACCCGACTTGCCGAGCAACGCAGCCTTGGCGTTGCGGAGCGCTTGCTCGTTTTCGGCGGCGGCGAACTGCCGCGTGAACTCGCCACCCAAAGCCGCCAAACCCTCCAGAATCTGTGCACCAGCGTCAGACATGATCGTGGTCGCTCCCTTACCAGCGCCGTAAAATGCAGAAAAGCACAACCACGGAGTGATTGTGCTTTTACCTGACTTACTGCTTGCGTGCTCGGTTCGTCGAGCCCGTTGGCTGGTCTGGGCGTTATGCCTTCGCGACCAGTGCGGCCAACTCTTTGAACGCCGCCGGGCTGTCGACGGCGAGGTCAGCGAGGACCTTGCGGTCGATGTCGATCGACTGCGTCTTGAGGGCGTGCATGAAGCGGGAGTAGCTCGTGCCGTTGGCGCGGCAAGCAGCGTTGATGCGGGTGATCCACAGCTTGCGGAACTCGCGCTTGCGCTCCTTACGACCGACGTAAGCGTATTGCCAAGACTTGCGCAGAACCTTGACGGCCTCGCGGAAGCGGCTGTGCCGGCTGCCGTAGAAACCCTCGACCTGCTTGAATACCCGCTTGTGTCTGCGGCGGGGAATCGGGCCGCGTTTTACACGTGACATTGCGTAAACTCCTGAACTTAAATAAACGAGAACGAGCTAAGGCGCCGCGATGGACGCCAACGACTTATGCGTAGGGCAGCAGGATCTTGACCCGCTTTTCCATCGTCGAGTCGACCATGTCGTTGTCGCGGGCGCGACGACGACGAGTGCGGCTCTTGCCAATCATGCAGTGCTGGCCGCCGCCCTTGGGGCGACGCACGCGGCCTGAGCCGGTGACCTTAAAGCGCTTGCTCGCTGCTCGGTTAGTCTTCATTTTGGGCATGGCGACTCCAATACTCCTACGTACTCAAGAATCTCTGGAGGTACCGGGCGCATGGCCGCAGGCGTACCACCCGGGGGGCGGTGCTTATGACGGAACGCCAGGGGCAAGTCAAGCACAGACATGGCAATTGTGACGCCACCTGCCAAGCGTTCAGTCCATGGACTCCCTCGCAGCCCCGCGCCGAGTCCGCTGGACCTCTGCCGACGGCCCCGACGCGCTCGCGACGCCTTCGCACCATGAAGCAATTCCAGGAAACACGGGCGACCCAATTTCCGCACTTTATGCGCTCCTAGCCCTGTTGCTCTCTGCTTCGGGGTGGGCTACTTCGCCAGGCTCAGTTGTTCTGTTTGCTCGGAAGAACGGCAGGACAGATGTCACGCAACGGCACCCTCCGCTTCGGCGAGGGTTCGACAGAGCCGAGGGTCGTCACACGACTCCAGGCTTTTCCTCGGCTGAAACCTCAAACGAAAGATCAAGATCATGGCACGAAAGAAGATTGCGCTGATTGGCGCAGGCAATATCGGTGGTGAACTCGCCAACCTGTGTGTGGCGAAGCAACTGGGTGACGTCGTTCTTTTCGATATCCCCGCCAAGGAGTCGTTCGCCAAGGGTAAGGCTCTCGATCTGGAGCAGGCATCGGCCCTCAGCGGTGCAGACGCCAAGGTAACCGGCACCTCCAACTGGGCCGACTGTGCGGGCGCTGACGTCATCATCATCACGGCCGGCATTCCTCGCAAGCCGGGCCAGTCGCGCGACGACCTCGTGGCGACCAACTTGCCGATCATTCGCAACGTTGCCGACAACGCGAAGGAGTACTGCCCGAACGCGTTCACCATCGTGATCAGTAACCCACTGGACGCCATGGTCTACGAGTTCAAACGCCGCACCGGCTGGGACAAGAGCAAGGTCGTCGGTATGGCGGGCACCCTGGACAGCGCGCGCTTCCAGTTGTTCTTGGCGCGTGAAGCCGGCGTCAGCATCAAGGACGTGCGCGCTCCGGTGCTCGGCGGCCACGGCGACGACATGGTCCCGCTGCTCCGCTACACGACGATCAACGGCGTGCCGGTGTCTCAGCTCATCAAGGCCGAGCGCTTGAACGAGCTGGTCGACCGCACGCGCAAAGGCGGCGGTGAAATCGTGGGGCTGATGGGCACGAGCGCCTACTACGCGCCCGCAGCTGGCGCCATTGCGATGGCAGAATCGTTCTTGCTTGGTCAGGACCGCCTGTTGCCTTGCGCCGCGTACCTGGAAGGCGAATATGGCTACAAGGACCTCTACATGGGCGTCCCGGTCATCGTCGGCAGCAAGGGCGTTCAGAAGATCCTCGAGCTCGAGCTCAACGCCGAAGAGAAGGCGATGTTGGCCAAGAGCGCCGACAGCGTTCAGAAGATTGTCGACGTGGTCAAGAAAGCCGACGGTTGAGGTTAAAGAACAGCAATGAACATTCACGAGTACCAGGGCAAAGCCCTATTCAAGAAGTACGGCATCCCGGTGCCCCAGGGCATTCCAGTCTTCGATGCCAAAGAAGCTGGTCCGGCTGCAGAGAAGTTGATCGCTGAAACCAAGATCCCCGTGGTCGTGGTCAAGGCCCAAATCCACGCCGGTGGGCGCGGCAAAGCAGGCGGCGTAAAGGTCGTCAAGGACGGCCCCGCCGCGGCTGCCGAAGCGGCCAAGAACCTGTTCGGCAAACAGCTCGTCACCCATCAGACGGGCCCGCAGGGGCAAACGGTGCGGCGCGTCTACATCGAGCAAGGCCTCGACATCAAACGCGAGCTGTACCTGGGCTTGGTCGTGGACCGCGCCAAGCGCCAAATTGCCGTGATGGCTTCCACCGAAGGTGGCGTGGAGATCGAGGAAGTCGCCGCCCACACGCCGGAAAAGATCATCACCGAGCACGTCGATCCCGTCACTGGGCTCGCGGCGTACCAGGCTCGCAAGATCGCCTACGCGCTCAAGGTTACCGAAGGCAGCCCCGACGGCAAGAAGACGATGAAGCAGTTCTGCGACATCCTCGTCAAGCTCGCCAACCTGTTCGAGAAGGAAGACTGTGCGCTCTGCGAGGTCAACCCGCTGGTCATCACTGGCAACGGCGAAGTCGTGGCGCTCGACGCCAAGATCAACTTCGACGACAACGCCGGTGCTCGTCATCCCGAGTGGGAAGAGCTTCGCGACAAGAGCGAAGAAGACCCGGTCGAGCTCGAAGCTCACGACGCAGGCTTGTCGTACGTCTCGCTCGACGGCAACATCGGTTGTTTGGTGAACGGCGCGGGCCTCGCGATGGCCACGATGGACATCATCAAGCATCACGGTGGCGCCCCCGCCAACTTCCTGGACGTCGGTGGCAGCGCGACCAAGGACCAAGTGAAGAAGGCCTTCGGCATGATCTTGAGCAGCCCCAAGGTCAAGGGCATCTTCGTGAACATCTTCGGCGGCATCGCCAAGTGCGACTTGATCGCAGAGGGCATCGTTGCGGCTACGAAGGAGATGTCGCTCACGGTCCCCCTCGTGGTGCGCCTCGAGGGTACGAACGTCGACCTCGGCAAGAAGATCCTCAAAGATAGCGGGCTCGCGATTCAACCCGCCGAGAGCATGGCCGATGGTGCCAAGAAGATTGTAGCTGCGGTCTCCGCTTAACGAGCCCTGTAAGGAAAAGACAATGAGTGTACTGGTCAACAAGAACACCAAAGTAGTGATTCAGGGCATCACCGGTGGCGCCGGAACCTTCCATGCCACGCAATGCCTAGCTTATGGCACCCAGGTCGTCGCGGGATGCACCCCCGGTCGTGGCGGTGAGACGTTTGCGGCGAAGGACAGCAAAGGCAGCGACGTAAAGCTGCCAGTCTTCGACACGGTCAGCGAAGCCGTGAAGCAAACTGGCGCAGACACATCGTGCATCTTCGTCCCGGCGCTCGGCGCAGCGGACGCCATCCTCGAGGCGCTCGATGCTGGGTGCTCGCTCATCATCTGTATCACCGAGCACATCCCCGTTGCGGACATGATCCGCGTTCGACGCAAGCTGGAGGGCAGCAAAGCTCGCCTGATTGGTCCGAATTGTCCTGGCATCATCACGCCGGGCGAGTGCAAGATCGGCATCATGCCCGGTCACATTCATCGTCCCGGTAAGATCGGCGTCGTCTCACGCTCCGGCACGTTGACCTACGAGGCAGTGGCGCAACTCACGGCGCTCGGCCTCGGTCAATCGACGTGTATCGGTATCGGCGGCGATCCCGTGGGTGGCCTCGACTTCGTCGACGCTCTGACGCTATTCAACAACGATCCCGACACCGAGGCGGTCATGATGATGGGCGAGATCGGCGGCACGGCGGAAGAGAACGCGGCTGCTTACATCAAGGCCAACATGAAGAAACCGGTCGCGGCGTTCATCGCCGGCACCACGGCACCGGCGGGCAAGCGGATGGGGCACGCGGGCGCGATCATCAGCGGCGGCAAAGGCACGGCGAAAGACAAGATCGCCGCCCTGGAAGCAGCGGGCGTCAAGGTCGCCCCTTCGCCCGCAGAGATGGGCGTGACGCTCAAGAGCTTACTTAAATAAGCTCACGCGGTAGAATCTACGCAACGTGAGGCTCATCGTTCCAACGGGGGGCCTTTTCGTTTTTGGGCCTAGGAGAGCTTCCAAAACCGACGCCGCCCGCCGACCGCCGTGCGTCGTGTAGGTTTCACGAAGTGGGGCGCGCGTGTAACCCAGAGGCCAACAGCAAAGTCGGCGGTTGTCGAATCGCTGAATGTGCCGTACGCTTCTCGGGTGCGCGAGGCCGTTGAAGGGCGCGAGCGTCAATCGGGAGTGACCATGGCAGTAGAGAAGACCCTGTGCATCATCAAGCCTGACGTCGTGGGTGACAAAAAGCAGGGGGCCGTGTTGCAGCGCATTCTCGACGCCGGTTTTGCGGTAGTGGCGTTAGAACAACGCCAACTCACACGCGGCGAGGCAGAGGCGTTTTACGCTGTTCACAAGGCACGCCCATTCTTCGGCGAGCTCGTCGACTTCATGGTCAGTGGCCCAGTGGTGGTCGCGGCCCTCGAAGCCGACCAGGCAGTGGTCCGGTACCGCGACCTCATCGGCGCGACCAACCCGGCGAACGCGGCAGCCGGAACGATTCGTCGCGAATTCGGCAAGTCTCTGGAGAGCAACGCGATCCACGGCTCGGACTCGGTGGAAAACGGGTTGCGTGAAACTGCGTTCTTTTTCCCCGGTAGGTTGCTGGGCAACTGACGCCCCGGCACGCAGTCGGCCGCAGCAGCCCAATCTCGAGTCATTTCGCCGCATTGCCAGCCCCACGCGGTTCGGCACCCAGGCAAAATCTGGTTTCGCAACAAACAAAACCCCCGAACCAGTGCTACTAAAGGGAAGTTGACTTACGGTACCCCGGCAGAGCCCACTACCCCATTGGTCGGCGCGTTGCGCGACGCCGTGACGACCGCGAACGGTCTGTTGTTGCTGCTCCGCTCACGCAACGTCGCGCCGCGCGCGATCGCCCAACTGCTGCCGTCGCTGCAAGACAGCTTCCGCAGCCTTTCGCCCCAATTCGAGTTGCTGTGCAAAACCCTGGCCGGGCGCAGCCTGTTCGACGACTCCCCCTCGCCCGACGGCGCCTTGCCGTTGCCTCCTTCCCTGCTCAGCCTTGGGCCGCTGCTGGAACGTCAAGTGGAGCACTTCAACACGGCGGTTCGCGAAGGTGGTCAGGGCACCCTGAATGCGAAAGCGCGGTTGACGCTCGAGCAGTCCGTCCTCAACACGACTCATCACCTGGCGGCCCTGCTTGCCCTGTTCGAGCTTTGGTCGGATACGCTACGCCCCCGGGCGGTGGTCGATCTCGTGGAGCTGCTCACCCTCAGTCGATTCGGCGACCAGCCGCCGATCCCGCACCGCCAGGTGTTGCATCTCAAGCTGTTGCCAAGCCCAACCTCCTGCATGCTGCACGCGCCGCCGAGGGCTATCCTCAATTGGCTGGGTCTGGCCGCTGCCGTGCTCTCGCACCCGAGCCCGGATGCGGCTCTGGGGATCCGACTGGTCGTCCATGGGGAGCGCGCAGGCCTGATTTTCGGCCCCCTGCCGGAGCCCACCCCGCACTTCTTGCCTCTGCAACTACCGGCGATCGTGGCCGAAACCGAACCCAATCTGCTGGACGTTGTCGAGCGTTTGGGCGTGAGGGGCACGCGAACTGCGTCGGGCCTGGCTTTTGAATGGGTGCCCGGCGAGCTTGTCATGACGGGCGTCGCCAACTAAACCGCGACCCCATGAGTGAGCACAAGAACCAGCCGTTGGTCGAAGCCGCGTTTGCCAACCGCGACCTGCTGAAGGATCCCGTCCACAAGACCGCCGTTCTCGAGACAGTCGAAGACCTCGACAAGGGCCGGTTGCGGGTCGCGACCCAAGTATCGCAGGGCGAGTGGGTCACGCATGCTTGGATCAAGCAAGCCGTGCTGATGTATTTCGGCGTGTCGTCGATGCAGAAGCTCGACTGCCCCCCGTTCGAATTCTACGACAAGGTGCCGCTGAAGAAGGACCTGGACAAGGCTCAGGTGCGCGTCGTCCCTCCCGGCACGGTGCGTTACGGCTCGTTCCTCGAGCCTGGATGCATCGTGATGCCCGGCTACGTCAACATCGGCGCATACGTCGGCGCGGGCACCATGGTGGACACCTGGGCGACGGTGGGCTCCTGCGCGCAGGTCGGCAAGAACGTTCACCTGTCGGGTGGCGTCGGCCTGGGCGGCGTGCTCGAGCCGCCTGGGGCGCGTCCGGTGATCATCGAGGACGGGGCGTTCATCGGCTCGCGTTGCATCATCGTGGAGGGCACGCTCGTTGGTGAACAGGCCGTGATCGGCGCGGGTGTCACTTTGACGGCCTCGACCGTCGTGGTCGACGTGAGCGGACCCGAACCGGTCGAGTACCGCGGCAAGATCCCGGCGCGCAGCGTCGTGATCCCGGGCATGCGGCCCAAGAAGTTCCCTGCCGGCGAGTTCATGGTGCCGTGCGCCCTCATCATCGGTCAACGCAAGGCGAGCACCGATACCAAGACCAGCTTGAACGACGCGCTGCGCGACTTCAACGTCTCGGTCTGATGCAGCAACTGCCATGGCACACGCGGACCGCTCCTGGGCAGCCTGCTATCTGCGGAGGGTAGCCCGGCTCGGCGCCGTGGTTTGCCTTGCCAGCGTCAGCGCGTGCAATGGCCCAGCCGCGACCACGACGAGCGATTCGGCAGCGGAGCTCTCGTACCTGACGCCGCGCTACCTTCACGAAGCCGTCGACAAGCTCATTAACCCGCTGCCCAAACCCGTCCGCTTGTTGAGTTTGACGGCGTTGAACCGCGTGGTCGTCGTCCAGGTTCAGAGTGACGAAAACCGCGGCTCCGTGGTCGAGTATCGATTCTCGGACGGCGCCGTCACCGGCCCGGTGCCGGTCAAACTCGAGGGGCCCGGCAAACTGGCGGATAACCTCTTCCGCGTAGACTCCTTCGACCCGCACGTGGCCGAGAAGGTCCTCACCACGGTGCGCGCCGAATACTCCGAAGAGGTACGTAAGCTCGTCGTCACTCGCAATCTACCGGTCTCGATGGACATCCAATTTCGCGTGTTCCTGAAAACGGGGACCGGCGATCGCATTCTGGCCGCCGATAAGAACGGCCGTCTGCTGGGACCCTTGACGGGCGCGCCAGCTGCCACCAACGTTGCCACCCCTACCCCTCCGTAACGCCCCAATCTCGTGAAAAGCCAGAACAAAACTGCCACCTCGACCGAAGCCGTGCACGCCGGGACGTTGACACGTCGTCCGCATCACACGTTGGCTCCAAGCATCGCGCAGACGGCGACGTTCACCTTCGACGACACCGCTGACCTCGTGCGTTACATGGAGGGCAGAGACGAGGATCCGGATCGCGAGGAGTACGGTCGGTACGGTAACCCAACGGTGCGTGAGCTCGAAAAGCGCTTGGCGGCCCTGGAAGGCGCGGACGACGCGGTTGCATTCTCCAGCGGCATGGCAGCGGTCACGACGGCGATCTTGGCGCTCTGCAAAGCGGGCGATCACGTCGTGCTGTTCAGCGATTGCTACCGACGCACGCGGCAGTTCGTCTCGACCATCCTGGGCAAGTATGGCGTCACTCACAGCCAAATCCCAGCCGGGGACATCGACGCGCTGAAGGCCGCGCTGCGCCCGGAGACGCGCCTGGTGATCACTGAATCGCCGACGAATCCCTACCTGTATTGCGTCGACCTCGAAGGCGTAGTCGCCGCGACCCGTGAACATCGGCGCGCCAAGGTAATGATCGACTCCACCTTCGCGACACCGATCAACTACCGTCCGCTCCAGTACGGCGTCGATCTCGTCGTGCACTCGGCCACCAAGTACCTCGGCGGCCACAACGACGTACTCGGCGGCCTGGTCGCAGGATCGACCCACACCATCTCGCTGCTGCGCGACATGCGCGGCGTGCTCGGTTCGGTCCTGGATCCTCACGCGGCGTTCTTGATCTCGCGCGGGATCAAGACACTCAAACTCCGCGTCACCCAGCAGAACGAGACTGCGCTGGCGTTGGCTCGTAAACTCGAGGCGCACCCAAAAGTCGAGAAGGTGTTTTATCCGATGCTCCAAAGCCACCCGTCGTTCGGCGTGTGCTCGACTCAGATGCACGGTGGCGGCGGCGTCGTGAGTTTCATCGTGCGGGGCGGTACGGCCGCCGCGACGCGCGTCGTAGACGCGAGTAAGATCGCGCGCATCGCGCCGTCGTTGGGCGGCGTGGAGACGCTCATCGAGCAGCCCCGGTACATGAGCTTCTTCGAGCTCGACGACGAGCAGCTGAAGGCGGTTGGCATTCACCCCGCGTTGATCCGCCTCAGCATCGGCATCGAGTCCCCAGACGACGTCATCTTCGACATCTTGAACGCCGTCGACCAAGCCTGAACGCGTTAACCCGCGGCGTGTCACCGCGAGTGATGAACGCGAAGTGATGAGTCCTCGGGCTCCCGACCACCGCGCTCCCGCGTTCGCTTCGGTCATAGGCCGGTGCCCGCGTCAGTCGCTTGCGGCGCGTGCATCCCGTGTCTCACCGCGGCACGGCGCCGGA
>CBINDO010000117.1:0-21380 GCA_966249405.1 uncultured bacterium
CCACATGGGAGACGACGTCGAGGCCATCATCGTGTCGATCAACCACGACGAGAAGACAGTCAGCCTCGGTATTAAGCAAGTTTGGGACGATCCCTGGCCCGACTTGTTCGATCGCTTCCAGGTCGGTGCGATCGTGGAATCCGCCGAGGTGGTGCGGGTTACCGATTACGGCGTGTTTGTTCGCCTGGAGCCCGGGATTGATGCCGTGATTCCACTCTCCGATATTCCGGAGCATGTTGACCTCCAAAAGGGAACGTTGGTTCGCAGTATGGTAGCTAACCTAGACTTGGTGAATCGTCGGATAACTTGGACGCGCAAGGAAGCTGGCCGGACGCCTGCGACAGCGGTGTTACATATCTTGAACAATGACGCCGAAGCGAGGGGGTTCAAAGCCCCTGAGGACGTGGATGAAGCTACGCGCGTTGCGATGGGGCAACTTGTCTCCGACGGAATCATGCACGCAAGAAGCGCGCGTCGGGCACTGGAGAGCATCGAACAGGACCTAGATGACGTATCCCGACAGCTCCAGCAGCTGCGCGGAATTCGCGGAGGCTCATGGACCAACTGAACGAGCTAGTCGAGGCTGTAAGGGCTCTGAGCGACCTAGATGCGAAGTGCACTGCAATTAGGGAACACATCGATAAGGTAATGAAGGACGTGACTGCTACGTTGACAGATGTGGTCGGCAAGCTACACGATCTTGAGGGCCGCCAGATTTCGGCAGAAGGCAAGCAGAAGGTCAATGCTTGTCGGCTGGCAGATGAGATCAAGAAGCTGCGTGCCGAGCTTGATGCCGTGAAGGCGGACAGCCGGGGGGCATTGCTCGCGCCCATAGCAGCAGATTGCAGCAGCACCCTCCCCATTCATGAACAACCAAACAACGGTGCATCAAAGACGCTGAACGCGCATCCTGAAGGCAAAAAATGCGATTGAAGTCGCTGGATCTTGCAGTCGCAGAGGATCTGGGCCTCCGTTCTGGTTCACTGGCACCTTTGGGGGAACTTGTAGTTCTTGCCGGTCCCAACGGAGCCGGCAAGTCGCGAGTCCTTGCCACGGTCAAGAGCCTGTTGTCCGATCCTCGCCTAGGTCGAGACTTCCGAACCCTTTACCTCCCGTATCCCGAGAAGTACCCAGATCTCCACCGGAAGTTCAATAGTTTCACGTACGAGGGAGATTGGACAAAGTCCCAAGTCTTTGACTTCTTCCCTACGAAATATGTTTTGCGTGATCATCGACGCCTTACACCGAAGGAGGAACAGGACTACGCCGCCAAGGTTCGAGAAGTCGGCGTTGAGGACATTCACGAGCATGCCCTCTCCTACATCTCCACTATTCTCAGGCGCGCGTTTACCGCAACGCATCCGGATATCGGGCTCGGTTTGGTTGAACGAGAGAGCGCTATCCAAGAACGAGAACGACTCAGGGGGGTTTGCAAAGAATTGCTGGGAGCGGACTTGGGCTACGACTTGGACCAGCAGCCAACGCTCTTTGGACGACCCATCCCCGAGTCATCACTTTCTCGCGGTCAGACAATACTACTCCAGTTGGCTGTAGCCCTTCATGCACAAGCAACTTTGTTGAACGGTGCGGTACTTCTCGTCGATGAACCGGAAAATCATCTTCATCCATCGTCTGCCATCGCGATTCTCGATCACCTTCGGCGGCGGAACCCTTCCGGCCAAATGTGGGTTGCGACCCATTCCGTTCCCATTTTGGCCGCTATGCCTCCTGAGTGCATTTGGTACCTCTCCCAGGGAAGAGCCTCGTGGGCGGGAAGGAGCCCCGAGCACGTCTTGAATGGCCTCCTCGGGGGCCAGGAGGGCTGCCAACGCGTGGCTGACTTTCTCCGTCTCCCCGCGCAGCTGGCCAGCAACAGATTTGCAGCCGAGTGCCTCACCAAACCAGCCGTTGTCGACACCGGTTCAGACGATCCCCAAGCGAAACAGTTGAGAGATTTTTGCCAAACTCAGCGCCAGCGGGCTCCCTTGCGAGTTCTGGACTACGGAGCTGGGCGGGCCAGGCTGCTCATCGCCTTGGCTGACCGTGTTCCGGAGGGAGACTTTACCCGCCTCATTAGCTATCAAGCCTACGAGCCATTTCCGGATCCCGATGGAATGCTTAGTGCGCGCCTGGAAGCGGTCTATGGGAAAGAGAATCGTCCGCGGCTTCTTACGGCGGAAGATCAGCTTGAGACGTTGGACCAAGGCAGTGTTGACATAGTCGTGATGTGCAACGTTCTGCACGAAATCCCCCCAAGGAAGTGGACATCGCTCTTCGGGAAGGACGGAGCGATATCAAGAATGTTGGCCGAGGATGGCCATGTCCTGATCCTGGAGGACATGGAAATGCCACATGGGGAACTGGCTCACGAGTTTGGTTTCCTCCTGCTGGACAACCCTCACCTACACAAGCTGTTTGCTTGTCACGGAGGCGACACCGTCACAATCAAAAGTGTGACAGCTTATCAAGGACGACTCAGCGGTCACGCTATACCCGCTAAACTGTGCGGAAGGACCACCCACGTCAACGTTCTCGACGCGCTGCAACTTCTCCAGAAGACGGCCAGGCAAAAAATTGCCAACCTCAGAAAAGGTGAACCTTCGGCAAGGAATGGGCGACTCCATGCACTCTGGACGCAACTACTCGCGAACGCTGATCTCGGACTGCAGGACATGCACTGAGTGGCCATGACCGCTTGCAATTTGGCACATTTTCAATAGCGTTTGAGAATCCGATAGAGGCCGAGAGCGCTCAGACCCAACTCGAAGCATCGGTTAGAGGGGCTTGGATAGACCTGGAAAGCACCTGGGGTTGGGGTGCGACGAGCTTCAAGCCTCACGTACTCAGCGCCGCCCAGCCCAATGCGTTCAAACGCGACCAAGCCGCTCGGATGTGCCCATCTTTCATGGTCGATTGTTTGCGCGTGCTCCAAGCGTGAACGCGCTTGATGACGTCATCCACGTCGTTGGCGTTTGCGCCGTGTGTCATCACCCAATGAACGGTTCCGAGCAGCTCCATGCCAAACGGTGATTCAAAGCCCTCGATGAGCTTTGCAACCATTTCTAGACGCTCGACGGATGCGGGCTGCTCAGCAAGGAACTCCTTTGCCGCATCGATGGCCCCAGGCAATACATCAATCTGTGTTCCCGGCTTGTTGTCGCCATCCCCAACGCCGCGGACCTGATGGCCCTCCATATTGCGCAAAACCTTGCGCAAGGTATCCGCATAGGGGCCGTAGTGGTGCGGCTGAAAGGTCAAACGCAGACGCTCCCCAGCCGCTTGGAGGAAGTATGCGAGCTTCTGAACCTCAACCAGGGACAAACGGTACTCGTAGCCCGTCTTGAGGTACGTGCCCATCAAAGCCAGTACCGCGGCCCGCCCGGGGGTCATGGACGGCGTGGGTCGACGATCAATAACTTCGCCCGCTGCAGGCGCACCCACCGGTTCGTAGAGAACGACCCGCACGTCCGGCACAGCGGCAAATGCCTGCTCAATGAGGGGTCGCACCTCGCTCCAGTCGAGCCCGCCGTTGCCGCAACCCAAGGGCGGCATCGCGATGGACTCGATGCTCAATTCCCGCACTTGCTCGACCAAGTCCGTAAGCCCCGTCTGGATGTACTCGAGCTTCGACGGATTGCGCCAATGCTTCTTCGTCGGGAAGTTGATGATGTATCGCGGCGACGCGAGACGCCGCACGATATGCATCCGCCCCGTCTCAATCTCTCCGTTCTTGCAAGCCTGCTCGTACGACGTGAACGCCTCGGGGAACGCTTTCTTGAATTGAAGCGCCAAGCCCTTGCCCATCACGCCCTGCGTGTTCACCGTGTTGACGAGGGCATCAACATCGGCAGTCAGGAGGTTGCCGGTACCGAGTTCGATCGTCATGGTGCTACCCTAATAATACCAATCTGGCTTCTGCGTCACAAGCGGCCGATGAGCGGAGCTCGACAAGGCCTGAAAAGCTCGTTCGGCTGTGGCTTGGCTCCTCACGGCCACCTCGGTGACGGCGGTCCAAGGGAAAAAGCCGTAGACGAGGAACTCCGCCTGGCGCTCCTCTTTGACCTCGGTCCAGTACCTCTCGTTCATGGTGTGCCACGGCACCTCGGACAGTTTTGCCAGATCGTCGAAGTGCAACGCATGACCCAGCTCGGCATGGCGGTCTGTGAATGCCCAAGCCCGACCTAACCTTGTCGCGATCGAGACCCTGCTCACCAGATGCACGATGTCTTCCTGGCCGCCGCTGTAGTCTTGGTGACCTCGGGATACCACGTACAGCATCACCGAGCGGGGACAAAAATTGAACGGGACGTAGTCGCCGAGATTCCCGCCCGCTCGCGTCGTCACCGCGCGGTTCAGTCGCCGTTGCTTGATGTGCAAGTGACCAATGTTCGTTGATACGAGGTTGCGCCTCATGCGTTCTGCGTCCGAGTACAGCCCCCCGCCAGCGACGATACGTGCGAGGTTGTCCACATGGGTAATGTGGTAAATGCACGGATCGCTGGGTACTTGACTCACGACGTTCGCGTTCATCACACCGCCTTCGTCCAAAAGTCCGACAGCAGCTCAGCCTGCTGCAGCACCGTGTTCGTCGCGGCTTCCTGCTTGGTCAATGCCGCGTCAAGCAAAGCGGCTCGCTCCAAGACAAGGCCGTGCGGGATGAGGTCTGCAAGGTTATGGAGGGAGGGCGCGAAGCGTTCGAGCGCCGCTATCGTCGGCTGGAAAAAGACGTTTGACGTCGAAACAGTTCAACCAACGCGGACTGCTCCCAGAACGTTCGATTTGGTGCCCGGCGGTCACCGAAGTTGACCACTCCTGATTACTGACGTGGAGCCGAAGAACGGGACCAGCGGGGCGCACGTGACGAGGATGTCCGATTTGGTGTTGCCACCGGTCCGCCTGGAGCCCGCTTCAAGGCGTGCAAGAAGCCGTGTTCTTGCGATTCTTAGCTCCCCCGTGGCAAGAAGGCGGCGTGACCAGCCTTGAGAAGCTTCTCGACAGGTACCGTACCGCTTCCATCACGAACAGGGAGGCAGGGACCTACTTTGAAGAACTGAGCGTTTGCTACTTCAGGAATGAGCCGGCCTATCGCGAACTTTACCGCAGCGTGGAGTCGTACGGGACTTGGGCCGAGAGGCAGGGGCTCGACAAGCGGGACGCGGGAATTGACCTCGTGGCCGAGACTGCGACTGGGGAAGTCCACGCTATCCAGTGCAAGCTCTACCCTTCGAACTACCGCGTGCAGAAGTCGGACATCGACAGCTTTTTCACTGCCTCTGGAAAGAAGCCGTTCACCCGCCGAATCATCGTCAGCACTACCGACCTGTGGAGCGAGCACGCTGAGGGGGCGCTCCGCGATCAAGTCACGCCAGTCACGAAAGTGGATCTTGCTGCCCTCGAAGGCAGTGCCGTCGACTGGTCGCAGTTCGCGCCAAAGAAGGCCGTCGCACTGCTGCCCAAGAAGTCACTGAAACCTCATCAGAAGAGCGCGGTCGACAAGGTGCTCGTTGGACTTGGTCGGTTCGATCGCGGGAAGCTCGTGATGGCCTGTGGCACGGGCAAGACCTTCACAAGTCTCAAGATCGCGGAGCGTTTTGGGGGACCCGGCAAGCGTGTTCTTTTCCTGGTGCCGAGTCTTGCGTTGCTCTCGCAAACGTTGACGGAATGGACGCACCAGGCGGACACGCCGATCCGCAGTTTCGCCGTGTGTTCAGACAGCGATGTGGGTAAGAGGCGAACGAAGGATGATGATACCGTCCAGACTTTCGTTCATGAGCTGGCATACCCGGCTACGACCGACCCTGCTCGTCTCGCCGCAGAGATTAAGAAGCGCCACGATTCGAAGCATATGAGTGTGGTTTACGCGACGTATCACTCAATCGATGTATTGCACCGAGCGCAGTCGGCCGAGGGCCTACCCGGCTTCGACCTCATCATTTGCGACGAGGCGCACCGAACAACGGGCGCCAGGTTCGAAGGCGAGGACGAAAGCCATTTCGTTCGGATTCACGATGCGTCCTACATCAATGGGACGAAGCGGCTCTACATGACCGCGACGCCGCGCATCTTTGGAGAAAGTGCGAAGGCTACAGCAGAGCGAGACAATATCACGCTCTGTTCTATGGACGACGATACGCTGTACGGTCCCACGCTGGACGTGCTCACGTTCTCGGAGGCAGTGAAGCGCGAGCTGCTGGTCGACTACAAGGTCATCGTCCTTGCCGTCGAGGAGGCTCACGTCAGCCGTCGCATTCAAGGCCTTCTCAAAGACGAAAACAACGAACTGCGCGTCGATGACGCTGCGAAGATCGTCGGTTGTTGGAAAGCCCTCTCCAAGATGGGTCTGGCGGCGGAGTTGCTCGGCGATGATGCGCCGATGAAGCGAGCGGTCGCGTTTTGCCAGGTCATCGAGCCCCAGAAGAAGGCCAGGGTACACAAGGTCAGCTCAAAGCAGATCTCGGAAATGTTCCAAGCTGTTGTCGAGGCCTATCAGGCAAGCGCACCCAACGACGCGCATGAAGATGCGGGACTGACGTGCGAGGCGGCGCACGTCGACGGCAGCATGAACGCTTCCCAGAAGGAAGCGAAGATCAATTGGCTGAAAGAAGGGTCACCCGATGGCACCTGTCGCATTTTGAGCAACGTGCGCTGTCTGTCCGAGGGCGTCGATGTTCCCGCGTTGGACGCGGTGCTTTTCCTTTCGCCTCGCAACTCTCAAGTGGACGTTGTGCAGTCCGTGGGGCGAGTCATGCGAACGGCCCCCGGGAAGAAGCGCGGCTACATCGTCCTTCCCGTCGTTATCCCGGCAGGTGTGGAGCCACACGACGCACTGAACGACAACCAGACGTACCGAGTCGTTTGGCAAGTCCTGCAAGCACTGCGTTCTCACGACGACCGCTTCGACGCGATGGTCAACAAGCTGGAGCTCGACGCCAAGGACCCATCGCGGATGGAGGTGATTGCGATCACCGACAAGGTCACCAAACCAGCTCGCGGCAAGAAGCAGAGTTCAAAGAAGGAGCGCGCCAACAAGACGGCGAAAGGCGGTAGTTCGATCGGCACAGGTGGTTCCAACTCCACACCGCCGAGTCAGCGTGAGCTAGAGTTTCACATAGGCGAGATCGAGCGAGCCATCTACGCAAAACTCGTTCAGAAAGTGGGCAATCGACATCACTGGGAGGATTGGGCCAAGGATATCGCGAAGATCGCTCGCACGCATATCGACCGCATCACAGGTATTCTTGAGAACCCCGCCAACGTACGAGAGCGTGAGGCGTTCGACCACTTCGCAGAGGAGTTGCGCGACGACTTGAACGACAGTGTCACTCGCGACGAAGTGATCGAGATGCTGGCGCAACATCTCGTGACGCGGCCGGTCTTCGATGCGCTCTTTTCGGGGCAGGCGTTCGCCAGCCAGAACGCGATGTCGCGCGCTATGCAGGGAGTGCTGGACGTTCTGCAAGAGCACCGCCTGGAAAAGGAAGCGGTTACACTGGACGCGTTCTACGACTCCGTGAAGCTTCGCGCTTCGGGGATCGAAAGCGCAGAAGGGCGCCAGAAGGTCGTCTTGGAACTGTACGACAAGTTCTTCCGAAACGCGTTCCCCAAGATGTCGGAACGCTTGGGCATCGTGTACACGCCGGTGGAGATCGTTGACTTCATCCTGAAGAGCGTTGATCACCTGCTGCGGACCGAGTTCGGTCAGACGCTGGGGAGCAAGGGCGTCCACATCCTCGATCCGTTTACAGGCACCGGCACATTCATCGCTCGCCTGCTACAGAGTGGGCTGATCTCTCAGGACGAACTTCCTAGAAAGTATGCACATGAAATTCACGCGAATGAGATCCTGCTGCTCGCCTACTATATTGCAGCAATAAACATTGAGGCTACCTACCATGGCATCGTCGGTGGCGAATACAAACCCTTCGAGGGGATCTGCCTAACGGACACGTTTCAGCTCCACGAAAAAGACGACTTGGTGTCTCAGGTGCTCGTCGACAATAGCGCGCGTCGGAGCCGCCAGAAGAAGCTGGACATCCGTGTGGTTATCGGAAACCCGCCCTATTCAATAGGACAGGCCAGTGAGAACGACAATAACACGAATATCGCGTATCCGTCACTCGACAGCAAGATCGCCCAAACGTATGTAGCGCGTTCAAGCGCCAAACTAGCCAGAGGAAACTACGATAGCTACGTCCGTGCAATCCGGTGGGCAAGCGACCGTGTTGGAGACCAGGGAATCGTCGGCTTTGTGACTAACGCTGGCTTCCTCGAGTCTAGAAGCGCGGATGGGATGCGGCGCTATCTGCATGAGGAATTCTCAAGTATCTACATCTTCCACCTCCGGGGTCTGCGCGGCCTCAAAACAGGTGGCGACCGAGCGAAGAGAGAAGGTGGACAGATTTTTGGGGCTGCCAGCGGAGCTGCCGTCTGCATAATCGTGCTGGTCAAGAACCCTAAAAGAGAATCTGGCAGTATCTTCTATCGTGACATTGGTGATTACCTCACACGCGAGCAAAAGCTCGGCGCCATCGCGGCGTTCGGAAGTACCGCCGGCATTGTTGCCCAGAACGGATGGAGCCGAATTGTTCCAGACGTACACGGGGATTGGTTGAAGCAGAGAGATGATAGCTTCCAGCAACATATCGCACTCGGCGTCAAGGACCAGAAGGACTGCTCGACTAAGTTGTTCTCGCGGTTCTCACTGGGAGTGACAACCAACCGCGACGCCTGGGCGACCTCACCTTCAAGAGCTGCATTGCGTCAAAACATGACGCGGATGTTAGATGTGTACAACGGTGAACGGAAGCGGTTCGACATGGCTCACGTGAACCACCAACGAAAGCGGCGCGAAGAATTGGTGAGCGATTTCGTCACTCCGGACGCCACGAGGATCGCTTGGACGTCAAATCTGAAAGCCGAGTTGGTCCGAGGACAACCGCTTGAGTTCGAAGAATCTAGAGTGGTGCCCAGCCTGTATCGACCCTTCTCAAAGCACTGGCTGTACTTCGACCGAAAGTTGAATGAGAGGGTCTATCAGATGCCTCGCCTCCTCCCGGACGCGCACGCGACCAACAGAATGATCGGCGTTTCAGCGAGTGAGTCCAGGTCCGCATTTTCCGTCATCATGACCGACGTGGTGCCTAGTCTCCATGCTGCGGACATGGTCGGGTCGCAATTCTTCCCGCTGAACCTGTACGAGTCGGACGATGATGGAGTTGCCGACGGTGGCGGGACATCTGTTGCAAAAAGCGACAGCGGCGCGACGAGACACGCACGCCGTGACGGAATAACAGACGCCGGCCTAGCACACTTCCAAGCGGCGTACCACGGTGAGACAATCACCAAAGAAGATGTGTTCTACTACGTGTACGGTGTGCTCCACGCTCCTGAGTATCGTGAACGCTATGTCGACAACCTCGGCAAGGAACTACCGCGCATTCCCCGGGTGAAGTCGGCGGCGGACTTCTGGGCATTCAGTCGTGCGGGGCGCGCCCTGGGAGAGCTGCACGTCGGCTACGAATCCGTTCCGGAGTACGAAGCGCGGATTGAGCAGCCGACGAAGCGCGGGGCTGCGGAATACCGCGTCGTGAAGATGAAGTTCGGCAAGGGGAAGGACAAGACGGTCATCCACTACAACGACTTCATCACGGTGAGTGAAATCCCACTGGAGGCCTATGAGTACGTCGTGAACGGCAGGCCCGCGATCGAATGGGTGATGGAACGCCAGTGCGTCACCACGGACACGGCGAGCGGCATCGTCAAAGACGCCAACGACTGGGCAACGGAGACTGTCGGCGATCCGCGGTATCCGCTTTCGCTCTTGCTTCGCGTGATAACGGTCAGCCTTGAAACGATGGAGATAGTGCGCTCTCTTCCTCCACTCGACATACGGGAAGAGGAGGCAGCAAAAAGCAGCGTACCTGACCAAACGGAACTTGGTGAGCTATGCAACCGGCTACAACGTTCGGATGACCCGAGAGACCAATTGGGAGCTGAGCTCTTGGCGCAGTTCGAACGCAATCGGCGCATCACGCTTGGCGACGCGCTGAGAAGCGCAATCAAGCTCGGCCTGCCCGACGAGGACGCAGTATCTGCCGTCGAGCGCCTCGCGAGACCCCAGACAGCCGGTCTGCATCGATTCTTCATCGACCGGTCGTCCGAGATACCGCGAGTGGTGGAGGATAAGGAGGTTCGTGAGCGCCTGCTTGCACGGGCGAATATCCGCCGTTCGTGGGCGTCAATGGTCGAGGTTGTCTGGGCAACTAGCGCAGGCGACGCGATGAAGGGGAGCGCCTCGTGACTGCCGTCGACCCCGAAAGTTCGGCCGAGAGGTGGTTCTGCATCTTACAAGTTCTCAATCCTGGGATTAGGGAGCTCCTTCTGGCGGAGACGCAGCCGAAGTTCATCGATGCCACAGAACATGCAATCGAACGAGCCATAAGAAGGATCGAGAACGCTTCGAAGGAATACTCGAAGCTCGGCGAACGCGGACTATCCCAGCTCCTTGTCGACTTTTTGAGTTCAGCGGGATACCGTGCCACAGCAGAGACGAACAACAACGGGCATGTCGATGTGCTGGTGGAGGACGCCTTTGGCCGGGGGTGGCGGTACCTGGGAGAGTGCAAGCTTTACAGGGGATATAAATATCACGTCGACGGATGTGAGCAGCTTCTGGGTTACTGCACGGGCCGAGACCCACGGGCGTTTTTAATGGGCTTCTTCGACCGCCAAGGTGGGTTCACCAAGATGGATCAGCTCCGCGTCGATCTCGATGCTAGGCTGCCGCTACAGCAGACGGCGCAAAGCTGTGGCCACCGAATAAGCGGCGCATTCTTGACTTGCCACAAGCACGAAAGTGGCTTCGACGTCGAGATCCTCCATCTCGCGTGTGCTGTCCCCAAGTCGCCCTGAAGGCCAAAAGGGCCGGACGGTCGCCGTTTCTCGAATTGGTGTGATTCGCACTCCCCGACCCCCCGAATGCGAACGAAGTGGGTTGGCAATCGCGCGTGGCCTCGCTCATCATACTCGGCGTGCAAGTTCATTGCGTGCCACGCGCATAAGCCTCTCCAACTTCGGCGCGAACTGTACCGCCGCATCCGCCACCTCTTCGATAACCTCTTCCACGTGGCTTCGGTATCGTTCCAATTCGTGCTTGGTCGTTCGAACTGCGTCTTCCAATTCGGCGACGCGCGCCCTGAGTTCGTTCACTTCGCGGGCGTCCTCTTCCTCGCGCGCCTCCAAGTGATCATCGCGCCCGAAGGCGTATGCGCTGTGCGGTTCTTCGAACCTGCCGGTGAGCCGATCCGCAAGGGCGTCTACCTCCACGGGGTCAAACTGGTGGACGCCCCTCCCGTCGACAGTGGGGTGGAGCGCCTTGCCTTCCGCGCGCCGTACGGTGGCAAGGCTTCGACCGAGTCGGCGGGCAACTTGAGATCGCGTGAGCATGGTCACTTGATAGCATCTCGGGTCGCACACGGCATGCAGAGGCATGCCCGGGCATGTCATATGACCTCTTGTGCGTGCGGTCAGTCGCGACAACTGTTAGTGAATCGAGATGGAGGACAAGACCCGCCTAACGACAGATCCGGAACAACTTGCCCTGCGGGCCTTGGAGCTCCTCGCAGGGCTTGGCTATGTTCCAATGCGACATACACCAGATCCCTTTGACCGAGACCAAGCGCGACGCCAGTTTCGCGAGGAGCTACCCAGTGGGCGCTCGATCCAATACCTTGCGCGAACAGCGTGGCACTCTGCCAGGCAGCGTGTCCCACCACGAGCAGAACTCTTGGCATTGGCGGAGTTTGCTTACGCCAGGGCGATGGACTCACTGTTGGGGAACCCGTCCAAGCTGATCGAGTGGTTGCTTGGTGAAGAAGTGACCTCCGTCGCATTGGCTCGCGAAGCCGCAAAACTCGCTCCGTTGGCCCGAGAGTTCTCGACGCGTGCGTCACACCTGGCGGCAGTTCAAGTCGAGGTCGCAGCGTTGGAGGCGCATTTGAGCGAAACGCTCGCCGCGGCGCATGTCGAAGCCGACCGGGTCGAACTACAACGCGCGTTGAAACGGTGGAAGGCAGCACGCCGTGCCTGTCTCAGGGCCCAACGCCTATCGGTGGAGATCTTGCTGGACGGAGCCGGATTGCCGGCAGAGCGGCGGGCACTCAGCCCCACTCCGTTGTGGCCAGAGAGAGCCGTTCAAGCGAGCAAGCGCGATACGACGATTGTTTACGATGATCTGTGTCGGCTTACCGACGCCGGTGTGGATCTCGTGGATGTAACCTTCATCGCATTCGGGAAGACCACGACGCAGCTCAAGGCACGCGTCCGAGTGGCGATGCGTCGAAATCGCGGGTTGGAAGCCGGAACAAAGGCAGACTCGGAAATGTAGCCGACGACCCAGGGCACGCCAACTCGGAGCCATTTGGGGCCGAACCCGTACTCAAGAGCGCGAACAATTGAGCCCCCAAATTTGTAGCTCTCGCGACTGCTGTTGAAGTGTGGCGTCATCCTGGCGTGACCTTCACGGCAAGTGACGATTGGCTGCTATTGACCGAGGTTTCGGTGCTCACACGGGCGCCGCTGAGCACCGTTCGATGGTGGGCGAGACGAGGCACCTTAAGGACTGCGAAGGTCGGGCGTCGCCGCCTCGTCCGTCGATCTTGGCTGGAGGATTTCCTCCTCCGCGCCGAGACCATCGGGGGACGGCAATGAGCTCTCCCGTAAGACGTTCAAGCTCTCGGACTGACAATTCGAGGGGACTCCCCGCGGCCGACCAAACGTCGACCGAGGGCTTGAGCGTCTCACGGGTGGCGATGCCAATCGCTGTCAGCTCGAGGGAGGCGGTGGTTTCGGTCCGCGGGGAGTCGGGCCGCGAAGCGGCCTGTCCGGGGTCAGGGGCAGAGCCCCTGCCTGGCTCGCGCAGCGAGCCCCGCTCTTTACTTGATACTAACGCCATAACTCGACCAGCTCGGGAGAGAAGCGCCCATCATGCTTTTTGGGTTGAGTCTATCCGTGAACCCTCGAAGCCTTACCGCACAGCACGGGCCGGCAAGCTCCGCGACAAGCGTTTGCGCAAGGGTGGACGCCTGCGCCTGGACGGCGCCAGTGACGGCGAAGTTGCGGACAAGACGAAGTGGTACCGTGATCGTGAACGCGCGCAGCGGGAGCGCATCGACCGCGTTCACGCGTGCGGAGCTAACCTGTTGCAGATCATCTGCCAGGGCTGCGAACGTAAACACGAACGCGCGCAGGGCTGCCGCTACGGGCTGCTTTGCGTCTATTGCCGCGGACTCATCGCGGCCGAGAAGCGCAGCAAGTTCCTGCAGGCGCGTGTTTACTGGCTAGAGGAGCTGAACAGGGCCGGCCTCATCGGTGAGCGCGCGGGTCGCTCCCGTTACTCCGAGAAGATGCTGACGCTGACGGTTCCGCATCTACCGACGGACACCGTAGTCGAGCGCATCGAACGCGTGTTCGAGGTTTGGTCCCAGTTTCGTCGCAAGCTGAAGAAGTGGTTTCGAGAGCGTCGCATCAAACGTGCCCACCACTATCGAGTGTTCGAGTGGACCTTGGGAGAGGCCGACGACATCGGCAACCCGCATCTCCACGTCTGGCTGCTGTGCCCGTTTCTGGACCGCGAGCGCCTAACGTTGATGCTGCGGGACTCCCTGAACGCGGTGGGGTGCGGCGTAGAACACCCGGTTCTGGACATCCGCGCGGTGAAAGACGGGCCGGGCGGCGCGTACGAGCTGATCAAGTATCTGACGAAAGACATCACGGCCAGCGGTGAGAAGGTGCCTCCAAACATATACGCTCAAGTCCTGGAAGCCGTAGAAGCCCGGCGTCTGACCCAACCATCCGCGGGGTTTCTCGCGCCGGTGACCACTCGTGGAGGCGCGTGCGAATGCGGATCCGAACTGCCGCGCATCGTGCGAACCAAACCCATCGACGCGAGCGTCAAGGCGAGCGAAACATGATCCGCGAACTGCTCACAACTGCCGAGGCCGCGGCCTACTGCGGCTTCAAGAGCACTTCTGCGCTTCGAAAGGCCAAGCTAGAAGGACGTCTATCGCCCGCTGGGCGTCGCGGCGGCAAGGGCACGTGGATGTGGCGGCGTTCCGATTTGGATGAGTTCCTGGTCGGCAAGGTGCGTGGTACGGTGGCCGCGGGTCGCCCGAGCACGCCTCCAACGGAGGTTGCCCATGGGCAAAACACACTGGAAAAAACAATGGAAGCACTGGGTGAAGCCAACGCGCTTACCCGGAATTTGGAAGATGCAAGAAGGAGGCTTCATAGCCCGGCAGAGGGTGACCGACCCTTCGACGGGGCGCCTACGGGAACTGAAAAAGGTGTTTCCCCAGGGCACGGAACACGACGCTTACGCTTGGTTGCAGACCGAGAAGCAACGGGTCAGGGCCGGTCTATTGCTGGCGAGGCCTCAGAAAGAGCGCTTCGCCGACTACGCGGTCTCTCTGTTCGAACGCAAAGTCGCAAAGGGTGAGCTCAAGAGCGCGTCGAGCCAGACGCGCTGGAAGTCTACGTTGGCGCACCTCATTGGAGGCATTGACGGCGCCAACGGTGAACTTGCAGTGCAGGGCTTTGGTGAGCTGGTCATCGAGCATAGACGAACCAGCCACATCGAGGTGTGGAAGGAGCAGCTCGGGCCACTCATCACGCAGGGCTCGTTCGCTCCAACCACCGCCAACGGTTGGCTGTCGATCCTGCGCGTGATCTTGAAAGCCGCAACGCTGGAGTTCGAGTTGCCGCGCAACGTGAGCGACGGGGTCCGCGACTTCGACGAGAGCGAACACGTCACGTACACGGAAGACGAGCCCAACGCGCTCACCGCCGAGCAAGTGCCGGAGTTCCTGCAGCACCTCAAGGCGCTGTACCCTCAGCACTACGCGATGGCGTACCTCGGTTTCGCGACCGGGCTACGTCCTTCGTCCTTGCGGGCACTGCGTCGCAAAGGCGAGGAGCCCGACTTCTTGCCGCGCGACGGCAAGCTCCGGGTCCGCCGCTCACACACGGTCGGGGACCAGGTCATGAACACCACCAAGCAAAAGCGCCGGTACTCGATTGAGCTACCGACGGAGGTGGTGGACGTGTTGAACTGGCACGTGGCCACGCAATTGACCACGCCTGAACAAGACCGCTCAGACTTGCTCTTTCCGTCAATCAAAGGGCAGTTCCGGGCGCCTACGGTGCTCAACAAGCCGTTCGCCCACGTCTCGCAGGAGATGGGGCTCGGCTACGAATTCACTCAACGGGGCATGCGCCGGACGTTCAACGATCTGGCTCGCGCCGCGAAGGTGGAAGCACTCATTACCAAGAGCATCTCGGGTCACCAAACGGACCGCATGGTCGAGCACTACAGCACGGTCAACGCCTCCGAACAGCGCGCCAGCATCGCCAAGGTGGTGGGGCTCTTTGAGCGGAGGGTCGCCTAAAATGGTCGACTCAGCGGCGCACCACTACGCGCAGAAAGCTTACGGATTTTCAGGTCCGTTTTTCTCGCCAGGTGGTGCTCCGAGTGGTGCTCCACGTATGGCAAGTGGTGCTCCAAACGAAAAAAGCCGGCGAGGGCCGGCTTTTTTCTTAGCGAATTTGCTTGGGTTTCTGAGAGCGGGAGAAGGGATTCGAACCCTCGACGTCAACCTTGGCAAGGTTGCACTCTACCACTGAGTTACTCCCGCGTGGTATTTGCTTACCACCCGGAGGTGGTTCGCGTTGGGGAGCGCTTAAGTAGCTTTGGGGGCGGGGGGTGTCAAACCCATTTTTGAGAAAATCACGATCCACAGAGCGTAATCCAGGTCCTCCAGGCCGCCCGGCTATCCGAATGGGTTTCAGGGTGCCATTCGAGCCCAAATAGGCTGCCCCGTTCGATGGACTCGACGAGCCCGTCGGCGCTGCGACTGGTCACGACGAACCCCGGTGCCACTTCGCTCACTCCTTGGCGGTGGGACGAGTTCACTTCGGACGGCATCTGCCCCGGGCCCCACAACCGCGACGGCGCCTCGGGGAGGAGGGCGTGAGTGGTGACCAGACCTCCGCCGCCGTGGTCGACGCGAGGATCCGACGCCCCGTTACCGGCCACGTCGAGCAGCAGCGAGCCGCCGAAGTGAAGGTTCAATAACTGCATCCCGTAGCAGATCCCGAACACCGGCTTGTCCGCGCGTGCGAACGCATCGAGGACCGCGCGGTCCCACACGATGCGTTCGGGATCTTCGGCAACCCCGCGTTTCCCGAGGGCAAAGCCGGTCAAACCAGCAGAAGTGTCCGTTCCGGCGTGACCGAGTGAAGCTGCCGCCGCTTCGAACGGTGGCAGCCGCTCCGGCAAGTCGTCGCCACCCGTGATCACGAGCCCGTCGCAGCGTGCTGCTGCGTCATCGGGTCCGGCGTCGGGCGACACCAACATCGGGATCCCGCCTGCCTCCGCGACACGCTCGGCGTACGCCCGCGCGACGTACAGGTAATCTCGGCCGGGGCGGATGCGCTGCCCACGGTCGAGGCTCACGGTGATGGCGATGAGTGGTTTGAGCGCCATGGCGACGAGTCTAGCTCAGTCGCCGGCCGGTGTGTGGGGAGGGGCGAGGACACCGGTCGACCTTGGCGATCCATCGGTTCGCCCGGCGACCGTTACTGGGGACGCGGCGGCTTCGAAGTTGGGGTCTTGTCTTTTTAGGGGGTTTTGGTTTGGGGGTTGGGGTGAGTCGTGCGGCGTCGCGAGGTTCCCGGGGAGCGCTTGGGGCGAACTAGCGTAAAGTGGGGGAGGTGGTCTCGGATCCGGGCAATCCAATCAAACGCGGGGACAAGGCGCGGGTACTCGTCGGGCTGACCTTGCTCTCCTTGACGCTCGGGTGCGCCCGCGGCGAGACTCGCGCGCGTTTCGGTGGCGAAGCTCCAGGCGACGAGGAGCAGGCTACTGCGGTCGTTCCAACGACGAGTGACCCAGACGCAACTCCATCGGCAACACGGCAATGTAGTGCTCCACCGTGTTCGGGGGCGGGCGCTTTGCCGCAGTACGAACCGGAACTGGCTTCTCGGCCACCGGAGATGAGCGCGGCCGAGGCGACGCGTTTGCTCGGCGCGTTGACTGCACCCAGGGACGCCGAGTGCGCACGCTTACGCAAACCAATCACGCAAACCTGTGACTCAACTGAGGATGACGTCGTTGGGCTCGTTACCAGCCTGCGTGAGGCGCGTTCACTCAAAGAACGGTGGTCTGGAACCGAGGCCTTGTCCCGCCTCGAAGGCTGTGCGGCCTTTCCCAAAGGAGCGCTGCGATGGTTGCAGATCCATGAGCTCTGTCGCTGTGCAGTCGAGCTAGCGGAACCGGTGCTCCAGCGCGGAGGCCCAGACCTAGATCCCGCGCTCCGTGGGCTACTCGTGGGGGAAGTAATTGGTCAAGAGTGTCTGCGCCGGGTGGAAGCGCCGCCGCCCTTGGGCGGTAAGTACACACGAGACCGTTTCCAACGCTGGCACAGCCAGTCGATCCGGCCGTGGCAAGAGCGGATGATCAAGCGACTGGCTGTGTGTCATGACATGGCCTCGAGTTTCCCAGTTGGCGCCCCTGGCCGGGCCGCGGCGCTGATCGGCTACGCGCAGGCCGTCGCGAAGTTTGCAACTGCACTCCGAGCGGCGCCGCTGACCAAAGCGATGCAGCAGGATTACGAACTGCGGACGGCGTACTATACGGCACTGGACGCTGTCACCGCGGATTACGGCGCGCTTCGACAAGCGGCCAGCGACGAGGCGCGCCGGGAGGCCGCTTGCGAGGGGGACTACGACCGCTATGCGAGAGCGTTCGCATCTCTGGTGGTCCGTCGAGAGCCATTCAGCGTCCTCGGTCTCCCGCCGCTGCCGGGGTTCGGTGAGACGCCACTGCTCAGCGTGCTTGCACACTTGCCGACCCAGATTTCGAGCCTGCACCCAGGACTAAGTCCGTTCAGTTTGGACCGCGACGGCCAGCAGGCGTTGGCGGCGATGCTCCGGCGTGGGCTACCGCAAACGGTTCGAGCACGGCTGGGAGCGCAGTTGACGGCTCTGCCGACCGACGACAACCTGCGCCAACGAGGACACGGCTTGCTTGCGGCGGGGCTGCTGCGGCTCGGCCTCGTGCTCCAAGATCCGGATACGCTCGAACGCGCCGCTTACGAGATCCGGTACGCTGACGCGAGCGCGCAAACGGCTTGGCTCGGCGCGATTGCCCGCGCGCTGACGAGTCCCACGGGGGCGCCTGGCCTGTTTCGGAGCTACGCCCCGTCGCCAGAGAGAGCTGAGCCGCGCGCCCTCGACTTGAGTGGATTTACACCGGAGCTCTCGAACCTAGCGGAGACTCGGCCCGAGTTTGCCGCGCTCGCCGTTGATCATTCAGTACTCGCGACCATCGGGCCAGATATCGATCACTTTCTACGGCAGACTCCTCGAGCGCTGTTGCACGCACGTCGACCGGGCGTGCCAATGGCGGTCACCGCTTGCGTCAACCACTGGCTGTCCAGCTGCGGATGGGGTTATGACCACATGGGGCGTGAGTCGTGCGATTGCACCCCGTTTCCTTGGCGCGTCGTGGATAACAAGCGGTGAACGACGCAAGCTTCGAGTCTTACGATGTTCGCCCGCGGCCTAACCCCAGAGTTCGGTTCAGTTGAACCGAACTCTGTAACGTAGCAGTCCCACCGGCTGATAGTTTGCCGTACCAGTAGCGATTCGAACGCCCTCACGCCTGGGGCGGCGGCAATCGCGGTAGGGTCAACACAGCCGAACCGTGGGTTTAGGGCGCGTCACCCTCAATACATGTTGCCGAACGTGAACGTCGCCGTGCCCGGCTCAGCGCCGCGCAAGTAGTGGACCACGACCGAGCCGTCGTCGATCACCATGCGCGTCACTTCGATGTCTTGCAACGACGGCGGCGCTTGATCGGGGATCACCGCCGTGACGTTGGTGAACTCACCGTCGACGATGGGACGCGGCGCGGCACAGTCACAACCCGTGCTCCAGCACCCCGAGGTGAGCGCGGATGCACAACAAATCCCAGCCAAGGCGCTAGTCAGCGGCAAGATCCAACGGACCGAATGGCGATTGCTCACGGCGCGTACTCCAGTGCGAGCTGGAAGCCTTCGGCCCAGAGCTTCAAGCGATCGGGGTACAAGTGACCTTCCGTCGGAAAGTCGGCGGCCGCACCCTCGACGGTAACATCTTGCACGACCCAAAAACTGTCACCCACACATTCGCACGCTTGTGCGGTGCGCCAGGCCATCCTCAGCGAGAGACCCAACAAACAGGCACCGGCGAACGGCGCGACCACGAGCCACACGAACGTACGCATCATGACACTACTCTAACGGAGCCCCACCGAGGATGCAGGTCCTGCTTCGGCTCTACATCCAAATAGAGCCGAAGCACGTCCTATCAAGCCCGCGAGGCATGTATCGCTGGCGTTGACCGCCGGCTTGCCTCACTCCTCTTCGTCGGCGGAGCTCTTCTTGGCGGGCTTCTTCGCCGCTTTCTTGGACGCTACTTTTTTCGCCGTCTTCTTACCGCCGCTCTTGGCCGGAGCCTTCGACGACTTGCCTGCGCCTTTGCTCGTCTTCTTCAATGACTTGGGCGCCTCGTCGTCACCGGAGGCAGCATCGCCGTCATCAGCGGCCTTGGCCTTCTTGCTGCCAGCACCGCCCTTGGAAGTGGCCTTCTTTGCGGAACCCTTCTTTTTGGAAGTGCTCTTGCCGGAAGTCTCACCGCTCTCGGCCGTTTCGGCCGTCTTGGTCTTCTTCTTCGAAGCCTTCTTCTTGGTGACGGGGCCGCGGTCGCGTCGCTCTTGCAGCAGCTCCATCGCGCGTTCCGGCGTGATCGTCTCGATGTTGTCGCCCTTGCGGAAAGAGGCGTTGGTTTCCCCGTCCGTGACGTACAGGCCGAAGCGGCCCTCACGCACCGTCATCTCGCCGCCGCTGACCGCATCTTTACCCAACGTCTTGAGTGCAGCGGCTGCCTTGCGTTGGCCCCGCACCTTCGGCTGTTTGAAGATCGCAAGCGCCTCGTCGAGCGTGATGTTGAACACCGCGTCTTCGGTTTCGAGGCTGCGGGTTTCCTTCTCCTTGGAGAGGTATGGACCGAAGCGACCGAGTTGTGCGGTGATCGGCTGGCCCGACTCGGGATCGTTGCCGACGTGCCGTGGCAAGGCGAGCAGTTCGAGGGCTTGTTCCAGGGTGACGCTGTCGACCGTCTGGGTCTTGAGCATGGAGGCCGTCTTCGGCTTCTCCTTGCCGCCGGCCTCACCGAGCTGAATGTACGAACCGAAGCGACCGGAACGCGCATACACGGGCAGATCCGTGTCGGGATCGGTGCCCAGCAACCGATCGCCGCTCGGGGTGGCGAGCAGCTCTTCGGCCTTGGCGATGTCGAGCTCGTCGGGAGGCAGATCCTCGGGGATGTTGGCCGTGTCTTCACCGCGCTGCAGATAAGGGCCGAACCGGCCGACGCGGATGATGACGTCGGTGCCCGCGGTGTCTTTGCCCAGGCTGAGCGAGTTGATGGCGCGCGCGTCGATCTTCTCGAGGCGCTCGGCGACCAGCGTGCGCAGCCCCGCGTCGAGCTCCGACGTCGCTTTGGCGGCGCCGTTTTTTCCGGCGTGGGCGTCGTTCGCCGCCTTGACGCCGAAGTAGAAGCGCGAGAGCCACGGCACCGACTCTTCTTCGCCCGAGGCGATCGAGTCTAGTTCGTCTTCCATGCGCGCGGTGAACTGGTAATCCACGAGCGAGCCGAAGTGTTGCTCGAGCAGTTGGATCACCGCGAAGGCCTTGAAGCTCGGGACGAGCGCCGAACCTTTCTTCCAAACGTAGCCGCGGTTCTGGATCGTCGAGAGGATCGACGCGTACGTCGAGGGGCGTCCAACGCCCAGCTCTTCCAGACGTTTGACGAGCGAAGCCTCGGTGTAGCGCGCCGGCGGCTGCGTCTCGTGCGGGCGCGGCTCGAACTCCGAGCCTTTCAGGCTCTCGGTTTCCTTCACCGCCGGTAGTACGACCTCTTTCTGGTCGAGATCCGCGTCGGGATCGTCGCTGCCCTCGACGTAGGCGCGGAGGAAGCCGGGGAAGGTGATGGTGTGGCCGCTGGCAGTGAACTCGACGGGTTTACCGTCCACGGTGGCGGCGATCGTGAGCTTCACGCTCTCGCCACGCGAGTCCTCCATCTGCGAAGCGACGGTGCGCTTCCAGATGAGCTCGTACAACTTGGCTTCATCGGGTCCAACGCGTCCCGCCACAGACGCGGGCGACTGGAACTCGTCACCCGCGGGGCGGATCGCTTCGTGCGCCTCTTGCGCGTTCTTGACCTTGTTGCGGTAGACGCGGGGCGCTTTCGGCAAGTAGTCGGCGCCGTATTGGCTCTCGATC
>CBINDO010000118.1:0-21337 GCA_966249405.1 uncultured bacterium
AACTGCTCGGATTGGCGGTTCCGAGCTAGGCTCGCTGCCGGTTCACCCGCGCCCGCCATCGCCGGCGGAGCCACCGATCGCTACTTGCGGTTCGACTTGAGCGCCGTCGTCTCGTTGGGCCAATGACGAGCGCGTCTTTGCTGAAAGGCCGCCTCACCCGATAGGTGCCCGCGGCCGTTCGCTCATAACCACCTCACTGCAGCCGCGCGCGGCCGACGGGACTCACCGCCCCGTCCGACCGCCTCGGCGAGTTCGCCGTGCCGCAATCACACGGCTTTCGAGAGCTCTTCGAGCGCCGCTTCCGCTAGTTCGAAGCTGTTTCGGATCTGGACCTCGGTCTCCAACCGCCGTCTCACCAAGCGGCCGTCGGGCGCAAGTCGGTACCGGCCTTTGGAACCCGAAACCAGCGTCGCCAGCTTGGCCGCGTTGACGGGCGTGTCGTCACGGAACCTCAACGCGACCGTGCCGCCGGCGGCTTCACACACGAGCACTCGCAGACGACGCAACTCGACCTTGATGCGCATCAACTCGACGTAACGCGCGGCTTCCTCCGGCGGCGGACCGAAGCGGTCCTCCATCTCGGCGGCGAGCTGCGCGACCTCGTACTCGTCCCGGGCGCTCGCCAGCCGCTTGTACAACGAGAGCCGCACGCCGACTTCGCTCACGTAGCTGTCGGGCAAGAGCGCCTCGACGTCGAAGCTGAGCTCGGGGTCGATGTCGTGTTCGACCTCTTCACCCCGTAGCTCGGCGGTTGCTTCCTCCAACATTTGGCAGAACAACTCGAACCCGACGCTCGCCAGGGTGCCGGTTTGGTCCGCGCCGAGGAGGTCGCCCGCGCCGCGCAGTTCCATGTCTAGCGTCGCGACCTGGAAGCCTGAACCGAGCTCGCTGTAGCGTTCGAGAGCCTCGATGCGCGCCCGTGCCTCGTCGGTCATTTCCGTCGGTGCCGGCACCAACAGGTAACAGTAGGCGCGCTCGCTGGAGCGCCCAACTCGACCACGCAGTTGGTACAACTGCGCCAAGCCGAACAAGTCCGCGCGATCGATGATCATCGTGTTGGCGCGAGGGATGTCGAGCCCGCTCTCCACGATCGCCGTGGCGACCAGGATGTCGTATTCACCCTCCACGAAGTCCAACATGGTGCGTTCGAGCACTGCTTCCGAAAGCTGGCCGTGCCCGACCCCAATCCGCGCGTTGGGCAGCAACTGCTGCAGCTTGGCAGCTCGTTCGTACAAACCTTCGATTCGATTGTAGACGTAGAACACCTGACCGCCCCGCTTGAGCTCGCGTTCGATGGCTTCGGTCAGCACCGCATCTTCGTAGCGCGAGACGATGGTGCGGATGGCGCGGCGGTTCGTCGGCGGGGTCGAGATGATGGACATCTCGCGCAACCCGCCCACCGCGAGCTGCATCGTCCTGGGGATCGGCGTCGCCGTCAACGTCAACACGTCGACGGAGGTGCGCAACTGCTTGATGCGCTCTTTGTGAACGACCCCGAAGCGCTGCTCTTCGTCGACGACGAGCAAGCCGAGGTTCTTGAACTGCAAGTCTTTGGACAGCAAACGGTGCGTGCCCACGACGATGTCGATCTTGCCCTGAGCCAGGCCCTTGAGCGTATCGGTCGCCTCCTTCTTCGATTGGAACCGGCTCAAGTTGCGGACCTCGAACGGGTAGTCCGCCAAGCGCTTCAGGAACGTGAGATAGTGCTGCTGGGCCAGCACGGTGGTGGGACACAGAATCGCCACCTGGCGGCCCGCCGCTGCGACGCGGAACGCCGCGCGCAACGCGACCTCCGTCTTGCCGAACCCGACGTCGCCGCAAACGAGGCGGTCCATCACGCGAGGCTTTTCGAGGTCGCCCAATACGTCGGCGATGGCTCCGGCTTGATCCGGCGTCTCCTCGTAGGGGAACGCCGCTTCGAAGGCCGCAAACTCGTCGTCGGGTGGGTCGAGCGGCTTCTTCACGACGCTGTTACGCTCCGCGTAGAGCTTGAGCAATTCGTCCGCCATCTCCCGCGCTTGACGTCGCGCGCGGGCTTTGGTCTTGGCGAACGTGGAGCCACCCAGCTTGTCGATCTTCGGTTTGTCGCCACCCGAATACTTCTGGATTTGATTCAGCCGGTAAACGGGCAGGAACAACTTGCCGCCGGCATATTCGACCACCAACAGCTCGAGGTGCGTCCCACCCGGGCCTGGACGGTTCTCGAGCCCGACGTAGCGGCCGATGCCGTGTTCTACGTGGACGACGTGATCGCCCGGGGTGAGCGCGCGCAGATCCTCGAGCGCGGAGCGAGCACGTTTGCGAGTGCGGCCTTTGGCGCCGTGGGCGCGGTGACCGAACACCTCTTCCTCGGTGAGCCACACGGCTGCGTCGAGCGGCGCGATCACCCCGCGCGACAACTTCCCCAAGGTGACGTGGAGCCAAGGCTCCCGGTCGTCGAGCTGCGGCGCGGCCTCCGCCCCGTCTTCGGGGTCGGCAGCGACACTCACGTCGAGGCGCACCGGGATGTCGCGGTGTTTGAGCAGCGACTCCAAGCGCCGCGCCTGCGACGTCGTCCGGCACATGACCGTCACCGCCAAGCTGTGTTCTCGCCACAACTCCAAGCGCTCGATGAGCGGATCTAGCGCCGCTCGCTTGCCATGTGACGAACGGGCGTTCTTGACGGCGCGCTCGAGGTCGTCGTGACTCGACTGCACGAGGCACCATGGCTCCCGATCGGCCAACTCGAGGCGCTGTAATCCTTCTCCCTGGCCCCGTACCAAGCCACTGGCGCAACACAACACCTGACGCTGGGACAACTCGCGGTCGAGCTCAGCCAACGGGATGAACAGGGTCTCCGGTGGGTAAAAGGGCTCGCCTTGCCGCAACGGCCACTCTTGTTCGATGCGCTCGACCTCGGCGCCGAGCGCTGCGGCGACCCGCGGCGAATCCTCGCAAACGACGAGTGCCGTCTCGGGGATCAACTCCCACGGCGATTCCAGATCGTAAAAGGCGGGCAGCATCCCTGCGACGCCGAAGGTGTTGCGCCCCGTGACGAGCTCCTCGATGAGTTGCCGCGCCTTGGTCGAAGGAGTGTTGCGAGAATCGCACAACTCGCGCAGCTGCTCACGTGCGCGGCGCGTGACGTCGGGTGTCAAGATGGTCTCGCGCGCGGGGGTGACGAGCAGCTCGGTGACCGCCTCGGCGGTGCGTTGGCTCTCCGGATCGAAAGCCTTGAGACTCATGATGAAGTCGCCGAAGAAATCGAGCCTCACGGGGGCATCGGCGTCCGCCGACCAGACGTCGACCAAACCGCCGCGCACCGAGAAGCTACCCGGGTCTTCGACTACCGGCACACGCAGGTAACCCAAAGCATCCAGCATTTCGGTCAACCGCGAGACATCGATCTCCTGCTCCACCTTCAAGAGCAACCCCGATTCTCGCAACACGCGCGCGGGGATGACGCGCGAGATCAGCGCTTTGGCGGTCGTGACCAACACGTCCCACGGTCGACCCGAGGCCAGTTCAGTCAGCGCGCCGAGCCTGGCCATCGTCGAGCGACGATCGGGTTGGGTCGCTGCGTACGGGTTCAACTCCGAAGCGGGCAGGGCGACGACCTTGCGATCGGGAAGCAACGCCGCGAAGTCCTCCGTCACTTTGCTGAAGCTCTCGTATTGCGGCACGACGTAGACCACCGGACGCTGGGCCATGAAAAGCCACTGCCGAACGAAGAGAACACCGCCGCAGCCGTGACTCTGGGCCGCGTACGTGTATCCGGGAGCCGGCGCGCCCCCACCGCTGAGCTGACGAGCCAACTCCGCCGTCGAAAGCCGTGGTTTGTCTTCGGGGAGTTGTAGGGCTTGCCGCGCCTCCACGAGGTCGATCGAATTGGGCTCTGTCATTGTTCCGGGGGCTACTCGACGAGTGCTCGAGCCGCCTCTAAGCGAAAGTTCTGAGCCCGAACAGCCCAATCGGAAGAGGGGTGCGCCTCCAGATGTCGCCCAAATGCCTCGACCGCGTCCTGGAACGCACCGGCACGGTAAAGGGCGATGCCCACGGCGTATTCCGAGGGATACTCTGGAGAGTACTTGGCGACCTCGCGCAACGCCGAGCGCAGCTCCGCGGGGTCCGCGTTCTGGCCCGATCCGAGCAGACGCAGCACCCGAAACCGATGGATCAAACGCCAATCGTTTGCGGTCGGGCCGAAGTCGGGGTGCCGCTCCAGTCCAACCAAGACGCCCCAGCGCTCCACGAACAGCGCGCGCAAAGTGTGCTCGAAGTACGGATCGGTCGGAAACCAATCACGAACCGATTCGAGGTGTTGCGGCAAACGCGCCCCCAACTCCTCGAGTTCGCGCTTGGTGGCCGCATCGGCCGCGTCCGGACCAGACCAAAACCGCGTTAACGCATGGCGTAACAAGTAGGCTTGAAGTTCACGCAAGCGCACGAGCTCGCGCGTGCGCTCTTGACGCAGCAACAACAGAACGGATTCTCGGAGCTTGTCTCGCTGGAGTGGAAACTCCTGCTGTGTGTCCGACACCTCCAAGGCGCCACACCGGCGGACGCGTTCGCCCACTCCGCGTATGTCCGTGGGCAACGTGGTGTGCAGAGCGCTGGCTACCTCCTCGCGCGCAAGGGTCAACTCCGTGCCGGCCCGTTCGTGGTCGACCGGTGGATACGGTATGGCATCGGGGATCTCTGGGCGCGGCACCGACAACAAGGCCACCAACGAAGCAAACGCTAACGCAAGCCCGGCACCACCACGCGCTGACCAGAACATGTGTGCGTGTTAGCACGAGGCATCTCTGCGCCAAATTGAACAGTGCGTCGAAACCAGGCGGCCAACTTGCACGCGTCAATGAGATTTGGATCACGACAGATCCTACAAGCCTGGTAAACTTCATGGGTTCTCCGACGTTAGAGAACTCAAAGGAACCAAGTCGTGGACGAAAAAAGACGCCACCATAGGGTGCCCCTCGAGGCCACCGTCACCTGTCGTTCGACAGATTCAGAGTCGTTTCAGTGTGAGGCTACCGCTCAGGACATCAGTCTCGGCGGGATGTACCTGAGGAGCGCCAATCAGCCTCCGCTAGGGCGCAAACTCGAACTCTCGTTTCAACTTCCCGGAAACCAAACGCCGCTCCGGCTGCCAGCCGTCGTGCGCTGGTTCGCCAACGACGGTTTTGGGGTGCAATTTCAGCTATTGGGTGCGAAAGAGACGCACGCGATCACGCGTTATACCCAATAGAGTCTTGAACCCCTCGTGACCATCCCCCAGACCGCTTCCGAGTTGTTCGAAGTGTGGATCCCAGCCCGCTTCGCCGAGTTCCTCAGCACACCTACCGGCAAGGCGGTGCAACCCAACGAGCATTGCACGGTCAACATCGAGACCGATGACCACTCGTGGCTGTTCCAGGTCCAGGACCGTAAGCTCCTGGTCACTCCGAGCACGCCCCAAGCCCAAGCTTCGTTTCGGCTCCAGGTCGCCGCCAATACTCTGGAGCGCTTCGTGCTCTCGGAGATCGCCAACTTGCCGCCCGTGGCTCAGGATGTCCCACCGTCTTCCCCGCTCCTGAAGCTGCTCAACCTGGACGACGAGGCGCTGAACTTGGTGCAGAACATCCCGGGCGCCATGCGCCTCGTCGTTCGCGACGCCGAAACACAGTACACGGCGAGTATCGGCCCGGGCTCGCGAGCCTCGACCCCCGCAGCGTGCACGCTGAGCTGCAGTTTGGCGGACGCCGAGCTCCTGCGTTCGGGCAAAGCACAACCGATGGAGTTGTTCTTCGGTGGTCGAATCCAGCTCGAAGGTGACCCTCAGGTGGCGATGGCGCTGGCTGGCTTGTTCATGTGACCCGCCCGCGACCTCGACGGTGAAGGAGGCGTTGCCCCGCCGCTCACTCGGGCAGCAACTTCAAAAACGTGTCGAGCAAGTGGAAGTGGTCGTCGAAGAACTGCGACTCGAGCGCCGTCAGATCCACGATTGGCACCCATTGGAGGGCCGCCGCATCGTCGGCGGCCTCGAGCTCCGGTAGCGGGCCGTCCTTCAACTCGAAGTGGTAACCGTGGCTGATGGTGCGACCACGCTGGCTGCGCTGGGGGTGGTCGAAGACATGGCTGGCCACAGGTACACTAGCGACGCCCTCGAGCACCAGTCCGGTCTCCTCGCGCAGCTCGCGGAGAGCCGACTGATACAACGTCTCACCGAGCTCCAGAAACCCGCCGGGTACCGCCCAAAGGCCCTTGCCAGGCGCTTTGCCGCGCTGAATCAACAGCACCCGCGCTTGGCAAGTGACGACCGCATCGACCGTGACGAACACCGGCGGAAACGGCGCAGCTTGCCAGGCTTTCCGATACGCTTCGAGCGCACGCAGCTCCTCGGCGATGGCTCGATATTCGGAAGACGTCGCAAAGTGGGCCAGCCACGCGCGCGTGGAGGCGGGTACGACGGAGCTGCACGCCTCCCCGTTGCCGAGAAAGTAGTCCCTCCTCAGAGCGGTGGCGTGGACGTCCCCCTGCAACGCGACTCTCACGAGACCCCATGCTTCGAACCCTTTCAGGTAGTCGCTGGTCGAGTCCTTGAAGTGTCCCACCACCCCGATGCGAGCTCCAGGCTGGGTGAGTGCGGTTACGGCTTTGACGAGCTCCTTACGCCAGCGGGGCTCGAAGAAGTAGTCGCGCATCGGCACGAACGTGATGCGCTGTTGCTCCTCGGCGGTGAGCGCCCCGAGGATCGTCGCCGCGCGTTCCTCGTGGGTCCAAGGATTGCGTGGCGACCGCGCCGCGAACGCCGACCCCAAAACCACGAACACGCGTGGCGCCACGTCGAGCGCCGCACGAACCAAGGCGAGGTGCCCATCGTGAAACGGCTGGAACCGGCCAATCACCACCGCCACATCGAACGTCTTCATCATCTCCACCTTCGGTTGACTGTCCCGATCAACGGCCCCTGCGCCTCTACTCCACGTACGACTTGGCTGCAATCGGTAGCTGACGGCCGATGCCAAACGCCCGTGAGCGCACTCGGATGATCGGCGCAGCTTGCCGCCGCTTGTACTCGCTGCGTGCGATCATGCGCCGGACCCGACTGATCAAGGCGTTGCCGTCGGCGGTTTGCGAAAGCGCCTCGAAGCGCGTGTACGCCCGCTGCCGCTCCCAGGCCGCCAATCGTTTCCCTTCAATCAACACTTTGAGCACCTCGTCGAGCACCTCGTAGGGCGGCAGGCTGTCTGTGTCTCTCTGTCCTGGAGCGAGCTCGGCAGACGGCGGTTTCGTGAGGATGGGTAACGGGATCAGCTCGGTCCCCGCCGCTTCGTTGAGATAGGCGGACAACGCAAAGACCTCGGTCTTGTAGAGGTCCCCGATCAGGCCCAAGCCGCCGTTGGTATCACCGTACAGCGTGCAATAACCCACGGATACCTCACTCTTGTTGCCGGTGGTGAGAAGCAGATGCCCGAAATGGTTCGAGTACTCCATCAGCACGGTGCCACGGATGCGCGCCTGCAAGTTCTCCAGGGGTAACCCTTGCAGCGGTGCTCCGAAGCTGGTCTCGAACGCATTGCTATAACCTTGGACCAGATCGCGAATCGGGTGGGTGAGCAGCGGGACGTCCAAGTTGCGGCACAGCGCGACGCTGTCGTCGACGGAACCTGCGGAAGAATACCGTGACGGCATGGTGATGCCCACGACGTTCGTGTTGCCGAGTGCTTGCGCGGCGAGCACGAGCGTCAGCGCGCTGTCTATGCCACCCGACGAACCGACGACGGCGCTCGAGAAACCACAACGTCGAGCGTAGTCTCGAAGACCGAGCACGATCTGCCGCCGGTAGAACTCGTTGGTCGTGAGCCCTTCGCGAGACACAGCCGGTAACCCAGCGCCCCCCAGCCCTGTGAAACGACCGTGACCGGCGCTGCCCGCTTCGTAGTTGAAGGTGAGCGTCGCGAGTTCCTCCTCGAAACGCTTGGCCTCGAACACCACACCCGCGTCGGGCTCGACGGCGAACGAGGCGCCGTCGTAAACGATTGAATCTTGGCCACCGACCTGGTTGACGTACAAGATCGGAAGCCCGTTTCGTTTACTCGCGGCGGCAAACACGTGGTGCCGCGTCTCGCGCC
This sequence comes from uncultured bacterium, assembly GCA_966249405.1. Lineage (GTDB taxonomy): Bacteria > Myxococcota_A > Polyangia > Polyangiales > Polyangiaceae > SZUA-265. The sequence continues at coordinate 8,094 of CBINDO010000118.1, forward strand.
GACCGATGCTCGACGGACTGGCGTTGATCGAAATCACGAGGTCCGGCGCCGCGTCGCGCAATCGGTGGAATGGGTTGACGAGATAGTCTTCCCCCTCGTCGTTCCAACCGTCTTCGCAAATCAAGAAGCCAACCTGCGTCGCGCCGATACGCAGTACGCGCGCTACGTCGGGGCCGGCGTCGAAGTGACGTTGCTCGTCGAAGACATTGTAAGTCGGGAGCAGCTGCTTGTGATACTCGAGACGCAGCTCGCCAGCTTGGTACACGAGTAACGAATTGTAGAGCCCTTTGCCAGGCTTGCCGTGAGCCACTGGCGCACCGACTACCCAGCACGAGTTGGGCAACTCGCGGCTCGCTTGGCGGATGTACTCCAGCCCTCGAGCGACCCGCGGCATGAAGTCCGGTTCGTCGAATAGATCCCCGGGGTAGTAACCCGTAACCGCCAACTCGGGAAAGACGATGACGTGCGGCACCCCGGGGCTCACCCCGACCGAAAGGCGCTCGTGAGCTAGGCGCGCCGCCGCGATCATCCTCTCGGTGTTGCCTTCGATATCCCCGACGGTTGGGTTGAGCTGAGCGATCGTCAGATGCAGCATGTGAAGTCCTATTTAGCGGTTCGGTACGCGGAATACACTCCGCAGGTACGCCAGGAACGTCTCGTCGTCACACAGAGTTTTGCCGGGGCTGTCACTCAGCTTGGCCACGGGCTGGTCATTGCAGCTGACCAACTTCATCACGACGTTGAGCGGCTTGTGCCCCACGTCGTTGCTGAGATGGGTGCCGATACCAAAGCCGACCTGCACGCGGTCACCGAAGTGACGGTAGAGACGCAGCGCTTCGGTGATCGTGAGCCCGTCGGAGAATACCAGCCGCTTGGTGTGCGGATCGAGCCTGAGCTTCTCGTAGTGCGCGAGCGCCTTTTCGCCCCACACCACGGGATCGCCCGAATCGTGACGCAAACCGTCGAACAGCTTGGCCAAGTAGAGGTCGAAGTCGGCCAGGAAGGCGTCCATGCCGATGACGTCGGTGAGCGCGATCCCCAGGTCGCCGCGGTACTCGTGGACCCACGTCTCCAGCGCGGCGCGTTGGCTCAGGCGAAGCTGCACGTCGAGCGCCTGGAAGGTCTGGAGGTACTCGTGCGCCATGGTGCCGATCGGACGCAAGCCGAGTTCCTTCGCCAAGTAAACGCTCGACGTACCGCGGAAGTTGTCGGGGAACGCTTCGGCCAGCGTCGCCACGACCTCTTGGTGCCAGGCGCCAGAAAAACGACGCCGCACGCCGAAATCGAAGAACTCGAACCCATGGCGAAGCCGACCTTCCGCGAGTCCAGCGCGCAGGCTGGCGATCTTCGAGCTCAGGCGCGAACGGCCTTCACTCAGCGCTGGCTCCTGCGGCACACGCCGGAAGTAGAGCTCGTTCACGATCGCCAACACGAAGATCTCGTAGGCCATCACGTGCACTTGCGGACCATCGGCCACGATCGTGAGTGTCTCACCGTCGGCCCCGACGTGAATGAAGTCACGATTGAACTGGAAGATCCGCAAGAACTCGATGAAGTCGCTCTTGATGTAGGGCAGCTTGGCGAGAAACTCGAGTTCGTCCCGGCGAAAGCGCAGTTGGCACAACGCGTCCAGTTCGGCATTCACCTCCGCCACGAGTGGCGCCAACGCGACGCGCGGGCTGTGGTTCCGGCAAACGAACGCGTACCGCGACGTGTTGGCTGGGTGGTGATGCAGCAGCGCCTGCCACATCGTGAACTTGTACAGGTCGGTATCCAGCAGACTGGTGATGATGGGCATTGGTCCTCGTCTACTTCAGTTCTTTCAGAGCCTCAACGCTGGTCATGAGACGAGCCCCACGCGCCGCCGACGCGGTGAGAAAGTCCCTCGCTTGCGCTTGGAAACCAGGTACCGCGCTCATGCAGTCAGTGAGCAGCACGACGCGGCTTGCCTGCTCGGGAGTGGGAGGCGCCATGTGCTCCAACAGGTGCTCGACCGTCGCTCGCACACAGTGGCTGCTCGCTTCGCCCGCGACGATCAACGTTCGAGCCTCATTGGCCCAGGTGATCAGGGCCTGGTTGAGCTGCGTACCCGGATCGTCGTCGAGTGGAACCTCTGCCATCGCCGCGCTGTAGTGCTCGGTCCACGGGTTCTCACCCTTCAGGAAGAAGTCGATGTTGCGACCCACCTGCTGCTCCCAAGCATGGCCAGCGCTCGCCACGGCGTCGTGGACGTTGTTTCCCCAAGTCCCGATCTCGCAGTGAATCGGCCAGACCATCAAGGTGTAGCGACCACGCGCCTCCAACGCGTCCAGGTAAAGAAGCACGCGCTCTCGCAACGCCGGGTCGTGGGGGACGAACTCGCCGTCGCGTACGGCGCGGGCCGTGATCTGGGTGAACGGCGCGACGGCCCCACCGTCCCGCTTCCGCCAAAACGGCGGGTGCGCAATGTCGATGCGGTGGTGAAAATCCATGGTGATGGCGATTCGCTCTAGGCACGGCGACAGCTCCGAGATCAAGTGAGCGACGCGCAACATGTCGGCGTGGGCACCGGGCACCGGCAACGCAGGCGTCGCGGGCGGCGGCAGGTCGCAGAAGTCGTTTTGAGGGTCGATCAACAACAGTCTCGAGGGGCGAACCATGGCATCTCCTGTTCCGATTTCTATCACCTTAGTTTACGAACGCAACTAACGAACCTTCCTCGACGGTACAGAAGTTGACTCTGCAACAGTGAGAAGCGACCAGTGGTGGAAAACTGCGGGTCATTAGGATAACATTGCAACTAACTGCATGACTTCGGACCACGCCGCCACTCACCCCTCGGTCTTGTGCACGGTCGATGTCGTGTTGCTGACTCTGAGCCGAGGACGATTGTGTGTGGGGCTGCTCCGTCGCGAGACCGCCCCGTTTCTAGGCGTACCAGCATTGCCGGGCGGTTACGTGCACGCCCAAGAAGACTCCGACGCGTTGGGGACGGCGATGCGCGTGCTCGACACCAAGCTCGGTCTCGAGTCACCTTACCTGGAGCAGGTTGGGACCTTCTCTGGCCCCGCGCGAGATCCCCGAGGCTGGTCGATATCGATCGCCTATGCGGCGCTCGTGCCCGAGCAACTCTTGACCTCGCGCGCGCCGGGTTTCGGACTGGTAAAGGTGGATGAGCTGCCGCAACTGCCGTTCGACCACGGCGCGATCGTCGAACTGGCCGTACGCCGGGTGCGGAACAAAAGCGTCTATTCGTCGTTGCCAGCTCAATTCTGTGGGGAACGATTTACGCTGCCCGAGCTGCAGAACGTGTACGAGGCAGTCTTGGGTGAACAACTGAACAAGGTCAGCTTTCGCCGCAAGATGGTGGAGCTCGACATGCTCGAACCCCTTCCAGGAGAGCTCCAGCGTGGAAAGGCCCACCGCCCTGCGCAACTGTATCGCCTGCGCCCAGAGTATCGCCGCCAACTGGCGCTTTGTGAACGCGGGATTGGCCTAGGCTAACCGTCGCCGCGACGACCGTGGCAGCACGCGGCGGTGTGGCAAGGAGGCTGCAGCTAGGTGGTTGTCAGCGAACGGTCGCAGGAACCTCGCGACGCAGGCGACCTTCTGCAACAGGCCGCAACCGCGCTGTTTCTGCCGCTCGAAAGCCGTTCCGTGAGTTATCGAGCTCGGCGCGGTACGTGAACGGCAAAACGTTGGCGCACCTCGTGCAAGACGAGGTAAAACAGCAATGAGTAGTACCGGTGAAAGTCACGAGCGTCGATGAGCGACCCACAAACCCAACGCGACAAGCGGGATCGAGCAGCATTACGCCAAGAGGCAACATCGCGCCGCCATTGGAGGGCGCTCAATTGGACGGTCCTCGTGCTGTGCTTGTGCGCGGCATGGATACTCCTCCCACTCGGCACGCCGCTGCTACTCGCGGCGTGGTTCGCACATATCGCCTATCCCGTTCATCAGTGGGTGTACCGACGTGTTCGTCAACGTGAACGCGCCGCCGCCGTGCTCACCGTCTCACTCGCGATATTGGTGCTCACCCCGGTGGTGATCGCGACGTTGTCACTCTCGGCCTCCGCACTCGAGCTCGGTCGCAAACTCTTGGAGTCGCAGAGCGGAAGTGACGCGCTCAAAGCGTTGGCCGCCGATGGGAGCGGCAGTACACCCATGGATCTACGGCAGCTCGACGTGCGCCAGTGGCTCGACTTGGCGCGTAAACACGGGGTGCAAGCGTGGGGCGCAGCCAACACGTTCATCGCCGTAGCGACCCAGCTGTTCGTGGGTCTGGTGGTGTTCGTTGCCGGTTTCTACGTATTCCTCGTCGAGGGTAAACAGCTGTACACCTGGTTGCTCGACCGTTCACCCCTTTCGCGCGGTCACTCGCACCGTTTGGCGGAGGCGTTCGCCGAGACGGGCCACGGGCTCATCATCGGCGTAGGCTTGACCGCACTCATCCAGGGCAGCGTCGCTGCGATTGGGTACGTCGTCACGGGCGTCCCGAGCGCGTTGGTCCTCGGGTTGGCGACCGCGTTCGCCTCGTTGGTGCCATCGGTCGGGTCGGGGTTGGTTTGGGTGCCGGTGGCCGCGGGGCTGGCGATCAGTGGGCGGAGTGGCGCCGCGGTGGTGCTCGTGCTGATCGGTGGCGTCGTCAGCACCGTCGACAACGTCTTGCGACCACTCTTGATGCAATACGGCGCGTTGCGTTTGCATGGCTTGTTGTTGTTCGTAGCGATGCTCGGCGGGATCGCCGCGTTTGGCGGCGCCGGGTTGTTCCTCGGACCTCTCGTCGTGAGGCTCGTGACCGAAGGCCTGACGATGCTCAAAGAGCACCGCGCCGAACGCGCCGCGTAACACGTCTCACGCCCGGTTTGGAGCCGGCCTACGTCGCGAGGTGCCCGCCGGCGTTCGCCGACTCACGTCGCCGCAGCCCCACCACGGGCACCAACGTCACGTCGTGCGGCAAGGCAACTCGCCGCGTCGACGGTATGGCTCCCGGTTGGCAGCAGTCTCTCCCCATCGGCTCGATGGGAAGCTGCGCCGATTTCAGTTATCCGGGCCTTCGGGGACCAGCTTCACGCCTTGGCCGGGCGGCGGTAACTTGGCCCACACCAACGATTGGCCCTTGCGGCTCGAGATCTTCTGTGTGGCGAAGCTCTTGAGCGACTTGACGTACAAGCCAGACTCACCCTTGCGCGTCGAGAAGAAAGCCAACATGCGGCCGTCGGGGCTACACGCCGGGTACGTGTTGTTGCCCTGATCTTGCGTCAGGCGCTGGATGCCTTTGCCGGCTTCGGTGCTCCACACGATGTCGCGTCGGTCGCCCCCGAGGGACACCGAATAAACCACGCGCACACCGTCTTCAGTGTCGCAAAACGTCGGCGAAGCGGCGCTGAAGCCGAGCGGAGAGATCGCCTTGCCGTCGACGTACACGCGCTGACTGCCGTGACTCTCGCTGCCACCGATCCAAACCAGTTTGCCGCTCGGACTGAACACCGGGCGGGTCGCGATCTCGGTGTTGGAGACCTTCGTCATCCCCGAGCCGTCGGCGTTGCCGACGTACACCGCCGAGCCGAGCCCCTCGGCGACGCTGACGGCCAAACGTTTGCCGTCCGCGCTGAACGCGACCGAATATATCGACGTCTTGAACGGCATGCTGAGCGCGCGCGGCTCACCGAGGCGCATCATCTGGAACGGTGCGTAGTCTTTGCTCTTCGAATAGAAGAGGTAGCCGCCCGGGCCCCACGCCGGAGCGACGCTGGTGTCGCGCGGGTCGGTGAGACGCGTGATGTTGTGGCCGTCGGAGTCGACGGTGAACACGGCGTGGTTGCGGCCCCACTTCGACGAAAACGACATGTGGCTCGCGAAGCCACCTTCACGGCCCGTCAGCGCGCCGAGCAGAGCGTCCGTCACACGGTGGGCGGTGACGCGCACGTCCTCCTGCTGCACCACGATCTTCTTCTCGAAGACAGGCTGCTCACCTGCGGCGAGCAGGTAGGCCAAGCCAAAAACCTCGACCTTGTTGTCCTTGGTGCGACGGGCAGCCACCTTGATCACGACTTCAGCGCCGGTGTTGCGCCACGCCTTGACGTCGACGGGATCGTCGAAGCCGTACAACCCTTGGGGTGCCTTTTGTTCGGCGATCATCCGGTACAGACCGGTGAGCTCGAAGTCGCGACGCACCACGCCGCGCACGATGACGTCTTCCAAATCGGGTGAAAGCGACGGCAAGATCGCCAAGAAGGGCCGGTTGTCCTCGGCCTCGGCGGTGATCAGAAGTTCACCCAACGCGCGCTCATCGGCGGTCGGGGTACCGAACTCGGGCGCCTGCGCCGAAGCGGTGGCGGGTGTGCCTAGTGCGGCTGCTACGCCAAGTAGGGCAAGCGTCTTACCGACCCAACGACTCAATGATCCAACAGTAGCCAATTTCATTCCCCTTCTGGACTCGGTGCCGGCGCTTCAACGGGCGCGGGCGCCTCTACGGGCTCGGGTTTCTCTGCCGGCGGCTCCTGCGGGCTGTCGGGCGCTGCGCCTCCACCGCTCGGGATCTTGACTCCGCCGGAGCCACACGCCTTCTTGTCGCCGGTGAACCGAAGACTCAACGCGCCGTTCAAAATGCCCGGATGGCTTGGCGGCGGCGGCGGAACTTGGTTGCCGACTTTGCTTTGCATGTGGCTTTGAACGCGAGCGTCGAAGCCCGCATTCCCGCTCGAGCCACCAACGGAAAACGAGGTGACGGTGCCATCGCCGCTGATCTGCGCCGAAACGGCCAGGCTCGCTTCGCAAGCGTCGGAAGGCGCCGAGAAACCGGCCTTGAACCACGCGATCAAACGCTTGCGGTATTGGTCCAAGACGAACGCCTTGAGCGGGTCCGTCTCGGTGCCCTCTTTGTCGCCGTCTTCGGCACCTTCTTCGTTGAACTTGGGCGCCTTCTCGTCGGGCTCCTCCTTCAACTGCTCTTCGACTTTCTTGGCGAGCTCCGCCTTCTCGTCGGGCGGAACCTCCTTGTCGGACTTCTGCAGCTCTTTCTCGACGGGCTTCTCGAGGGTTTTCTCGGCCTTGGTGGAGGCCGCCGTCTTGTCCTCGTACCGCGGGCGCGGCTTGGGTTTACGCCACATCTCCGGCAGCTTGGGTTTGACCTTGCTGCCTTGTTTGAGGAGCGGGAGGTCGTCCATGACCGGTTGAACGGCGATCGGCACCTCCTTGACTTCCGGTTCCTTCTCCGGCGTCAGCCCCTTGCTCGCGTCCGCGAAGATCAAAAGCGCCGCAATCGTGGCCTCGACCAGCAAGGCGAAGCCAGCTGCTACCCCGATTTCGCGCGAATTGAAGGCTGCAAACACGGTGAAACCTTACTTCTTTGGAGGCGGCGGCGCGCCTTTCTGGGGCGCTGCTGCTGGAGACGGCTCAGTCACTTCTTCGATCTCCGGCTCGACCAACAAATTGAGCGACTGCACTCCGGCCATGCGGGAGGCTGCGACCACTTCGGCCACGATGCCGTAGCGCGCGTTCTTGTCGGCGCGGATGTAGAGTTCGCGTTCCGATTGGACGCGGCTGTTGCCCTCGAGCGCCTGCAGGATACGTCCGGTGACGTCTTCCTCGCCGAACAAGACGCGCTCTTCCTTGGTCACGCTCACGATCAGCCGAGCGTCTTTGACCGGCGTGTTGGTCGCCTTGACGTCGGGCAGGTCAATCTTGAGGCCGGTGGTGAGCAAGGGCGCCGTGACCATGAACACCACGAGCAACACCAACATCACGTCGACGAGCGGCGTGACGTTGATGTCGCGAAAGCCGCGTTTTCCTCCACGACCAACCGAGGCGCCCATTATGCTCCTTGGCGCCCGCCGCCGCTCTGACCGAGACGCGGGTCGGAAGCCAACGTCTCGACCCATGTCTCACTGGAAGCTTCGAGTTCGGCAAGCAGGTCTTCGACCTTCTTGTCGACGAAGTTGTACCCGATGGTGGCGGGGATTGCCGCGACGAGACCGATGGCCGTCGCGATCAACGCTTCGCCGATGGCCGGAGCCACGACGGGCAGCGACGCGCTCTTGTGCACACCAATCTGCAAAAACGCGTCCATGATGCCCCAGACCGTGCCGAACAACCCGATGAACGGTGAGGCCGACGCGATGCTGGAGAGCAACGGCATCAGGCTCGAGGCGCGTTGTTGTTCGGCCACGATGGCGCGTTTGGCGACGCTCATCAGCAACTCCGCGCTGAGGTTCGGCTGATTGCGACGGCGCAGCAACTCGAACACCACGCGTGACCCCGGGGCGCCCGCGACGGCCCGCGCCGCGCTCTCGAGTTCATAGGCTCCACCGGCGCGAGAAGCGGCCTCTTCGAAGCGCAACTGGGCGCTGCGCAAACGGTTGAGCTGTAACGTCTTGAGGAACCAGATCAGCCATACCGCGAACGACGCGGTCAGCAGGAGCAGCAACACGACCAGGACCACGCCCGATGACTCCATCATCAGGTCCAAGGGTTGCATCGCTTTGGGGGCGGCCTCTGTCTCCTTCATAGAATCGCTCGTTTACAAGTGCCGAAATGGATGGGACGACGGTATGGGTGAGTTGGGAACAAAAACGGCTCAACGCTCACGCCGCGCGCAAGCTATCAGACAAACGGCGCAACGACCAAACGGCAAGCACGACGAGCCGCGTTCGTCACGCGGCTCGTTTGATGATGAGTGGAAATGCGTACTGCGGTTGCGCTCGACCAAACACTCGTGCCCCGCGCCCACGCAACGCGCGCGTTCGCGAGCCCGGCTTCCCGGACTCGCGAACTACGACCATGGCGCGCGTCCAACGCGCGGTTACCGAGCTTACTGCGCCAAAACGACGTCGACGCGACGGTCGTTGGACCAGCTCGCCTCGTCCGTACCCTCGGCGTCCATCTCACCGCGTGAGGTGGTTTGCGCCTGGGCGTCTTTGAGGCCGGCGCGAGTCATGTAACCCTTTACGGCATCCGAGCGGCGGCCGCCGAGGACCAAGTTGTACTCCTCGTCACCGCGGGGGTCGGCGTGGCCAACCAAACGCATGCTGCGACCTGCCAACGGACCGGTGGTGAAACACGCAACCAGCTTGTCGAGAACGGGGGCGTCGCCCTGGCGAATCTTCGCCGAATCGAAGTCGAACTTGGCTTCTGCTTCACCGATGCCGCACGCCTTGCGGATGTCCTCGGAGATGTTGACGAGACCACGGCTGCCGTCGTCGGGCTTGCTCGGGGATTCCTGCGCGGGCGGTGGTGCCGCAACGGGCGGTGGGGGTGCGGGAACTTCCGGCGGCGGTTGTTCTTCGCCGGCACAGGCTGCTACCAAAACGATGCTCGCTAAACTTAGACCAAACTTAAGGCTGTTCACGATGACCTCCTGCGTGAAACTCAACTGATGAATGAACTGACTGCGGAGCTCGAACGCCTCCGAACTCATCTATCTACGGGCCCTTCGGGCCTGCGGTCGCCAGGCTTAGTACGAAGCCTGGAGCCTGAAAAGGACTCGCACGCGTCGCTGGGTAGAAAATCCCCGGCGCTGTCCTACTATTCCCGACCCCACGTTCGGGGGTTTCAGAGAAACCGCAAGAGGGCGACCGTACCCAGGATGAAAACGCAGATCAGCACGACCTTCCAAGCGACCCCCCTAGGCGGCTCGGGCTTGCGCGGCGAACTCGCGACGTCCATGCGCGCCATGGCTGCGGCGGCGATACGTTTGAGCTGAGCCTCGGCAACCACCTTGCGCGCCGCATCATCGAGCTGCGCGCGATACCGGCCGGCAAGCGCCGCGAGTTGGGCGGGGTTGTGACAGTGGCTGAGCAGCACCTCGTGGAGTTTGGGGTTGTCCCAGTCATTGAGCGCGGCTTGCCAAAGCTGTTCATCCGGCCCCGACGCCGGGCCCTGAGGCAACTTGGAAGGACGATTGGACACGCTCATCGGGTGACTCGCAGCACCCGACTCAGGTGCTCGACCAACTCGAAGTACTCTTTCCGCGAGTAGGGTTCGTTGAGGATGTGGAAGTCTTTACCCGACAAGCCGACGCAACCAAAGCAATACGTGCAGTTGGACAGGCCGCGACTGCGCGTGACGTAACGACACGCCGTACACTCCTCGCTCTCGACGCAATGGTGACACGCGACGAGGCGTGTGCTGTCACGACAGTGAGAGCAATCCGTGCAGAAACGCGACCGCACGCAGTAGTGACAGCCGGTGAGATGTGCACTGTCGCGACAGAACGTGCTGCGCGAACACGCCGTGCACCCATGGCACTCGACACAAGCCTCGTTGTCCGCGGCCTTGGCAGCCGTGAGCAGTTGCTCGAAGCGCTTGTTGAAATCGGCGGCGTCCGGAAACTTCACGAACCGCCGTTTACACCATTTGCCCCCGACGCAAACAGTCTTGGCCGAGGTGGGTTGCGCTCTCACCCGAGTTGGCCAGGGTGACGGGACAGCGGCGTGGGGGAGCCCCATGCCGCTGCGCGTCGTCGGGCCACTCACGGTACCGGCGCGAAGCGTGTTCCCAACGACACCAGTCAGCATGTCGGTCCGCGCTCCGTCTTCCTCGAGCACGGTCGTGCCCTCTCCGGTAAACAAGTAGACGTGGCCGTCCGTCGAGCACGCGGCCGCGCGACCAACGGGTCCGGCAATCGGTGCAGCGAAGTCCCACGTCCCCGCCACGGGGTCCAAGACGTGAACGGTGGTCTCGTAGCTCTCGCCGGTAGGAACGAGCGGCGCGGGGCGTAGGCTCCTCGCAGTCACTCTCCCAAAGGAGACTTGGCGGGGGTCACCTGACCGCAATAAAACGTGACGCGCCGAGCGCACTCGGGGGGTGCGTGCTGCTCGTTGTAGGTTGACACTCGCAGCCACAACTCTTGCACCTCTTTGCGCATGCGCGGCAGCAACGCTTCGACCGCCGCTTCCTCCGGGTGCCCTGGGTAAACCGTAAACGAAAACGTCGAGCCACCCGTTGCCGGCGGCTGACTCGTGGGCTCCCCCGGTGAGGTGTCGTAGAAGGACCGACTCTTGAAGGCGATGAGCTGACACACGGCCCGGAAATGATCGAGCATCGCGGCTTCGGCCCCAGATGAAGACTCGGCAGGGATGTACAGATTCCGCGCCAACAGCTTACCATCCAACATCGTCACTTGGCCGGAGCGCTCGAGCTCGCTGACCGCCTCTCGTACGCGCGATTCGGCGAGCCCCAGTGATTCCGCTAGCTGCGAGATCGAAGAGACGCCTTCGAAGATGCGCCACCACACGATGTGGATCAGCGCGTCCAGATCGTTGCTGTCGAGCACCTGCCTCCGCATGTGTTCACTCGTGACGCCATAGGCCGCGTTCGACCCCTCGCCAGTAGTGAACAACATGCCGTTGCTCACTAGGTCGTGAAGCACGGACGCGACCTCGCGCTCTCCATCCCCCTGGAAGCGGTGCATGAGACGCTTACGCGTCGGGCTCTCCTGCTTGACGAAGTCGTAGACCGCTTGCCACAATGTCAAGCCCTGTTTCGACGTGCTCTCCGTCAGCCGCGCGATCTTCTTCTGGTAGGCGCGCAGAGCCATACCGAACATATCGGCGGCCACCGCGCGGGGAACACCTTGATTCTCGAGCTCACTGGAGAGCTGAAGGAAGACTTGATCGGCAATCTGTGCGATCGGGGAGCGAACACCCGAGGTAGTGGCGAGCTGGGCCACGAGCACGGTCGTTTGCCGCACGATGCCGTCGATCAAGAGTCTGAGGTTCACACGACGGAGTAGAGCAGATTTCACCGCACTTGGGGTGATGCCCCGAAGGACGTCACCCCGCCTCCCGACCGCCTGGGCCCTTTCTGGCCCAACTCATTCGACGATGACGAAGTTCTGCATCATGCCCGTATCTTCGTGCGGCAGGATGTGGCAGTGGAACACCGACTTACCCGTCCATTCGACGAATCTCGAGCGGATCACCACGTTGCTGCGCGGATCGCCACCGTCCACGCTCGGCGGCTTGGGCACCCAGACCGTATCCATCAGCGTCCCCGGTGGCTGCTCCAGCCCATTGATGCTCATGACCTCGAAATGGTTGACGTGGATGTGGAACGGATGCCCTTCGGTCGTCATCACGGTCTGTATCGTCCATTGTTCGGCCGTTCCCAGGGTAACGACCTTGCCACTAGCATGTTCGTCGTAGAGCTCTTCACCGATCATGAAGTCGACTCCGACGTCCGGGTTCATCTCTGCCGGAAACATCATCGAGAACGGTACTTGATACGAATCGTCGACAATCTCGCCGTCCTCGATCAGTGGGTAGTACCGTTCGGGCCTCGGTAAGGACGTTGGCAACGCCATCTCGACGGGATCGCCTACCACCGTCAACGTCGCGAGCACCTTCTGTGGTGCCGGCAAAAACTGCTGTCCTTGGTGCGAAAGCTGAATCAAGCGGTACGTGCCGGGCTCGCCCGCGCGGATCAAGAACTCTGCCCGGTTCGCTGGCGCCAAAACGAGCGACCTCGCGGCGGACGAGTAGTCCACCACGCCGTCCCAGTCTTCGACGAGCTCGGTGTTCATCTCGCGTGGCGCCTCGAAATTCACACCGTCCATGGCGATGAGGTGCATCGCGTGCCCCTCGAGGTACAGCGGCATCACCAAGTCCGAGCAGCCATTCAAGACGCGCAAGCGCAGGACCTCACCCGGAGCTGCCTCGATGCTCGCGCCCTCCCCGATTTGCCGCGCGCAAGGTGCGCTGGTTCCGCCATCGGGTTCGGTCTCGCCGCAAGTAAACTTGTGTTCTTCGCGAAAAAACGGACGTCCGTTGACCAAATAAAAGCGCAGAGCATAATCGCCGGTAGTGAACCCGCCGTGCAAGTCGGGTTGGTTCATCCACGTTTTGGTCTTGGAGTCCCAGATTCGCACGGCGTCGTCAGGCGACGTCGCGAACGAGTTCCAAATCGCGTTCTGCACGGGCTCGTACGTCCAGACGTCCGGGTGGTCGGGGTCATCGGACGGAAACAGGCCGATGTCTTGAACGACCAACACGACCGAGCGCGCGGCGGCGATTTCGGGGACCTCGTCGATCGCTCCCAGCACGATAACCCCGCCGGCCATACCGCTGACGGCTTGTACCGCGGTCGAGCCGTGATGATGCGGGTGATACCAAAACAACCCACTGGGATGATCGCTCGGGATCTCGAACTGATATTCGAATCGCGAGCCCGGTTCGATAGCGACCATGCTCGCCGCCGGGTTCGTTGTCCCGAGCGGCTCGAAGAGGTGGGGCCTAACGTCCAACCCATGTAGATGCAAGTTG
>CBINDO010000119.1:0-21117 GCA_966249405.1 uncultured bacterium
CGCCGCCTACGCCACGACGCGTGTGGTGCCGACGGATGTCGACGTCCGGGACGTAGTCGTCCAAGGAGAACGCCTCTACGTGAGTCGACTGCGAAGCGCCGAGGTCCTCGAGTTCCGCGGCGATGAGCTATTTGCGCGCCACGGTCTGCCCACCGTCGAACTCGACGTCAGCATGCTGCCAACGGAACGCGCCGGCAGCCGGTTCCAAGCTACGGTGGCGTGGAAAATGGTGGAGTCTCCCGAAGGAGACGGCGTGGTGGTTCTGCACCAACGCTCGCTCTTGAATGCGGTCGGCGACGCACCGACGACGGGCGACGACGAAGCCCCCTCGGATAGCGGTTCGTCCTACGGCGGTTCGAACCCCCAGACGGGCTGCAGCGCGATCGTGCAACCCGCCGTTTCAGAGGTGCACTCCGACGGCAGCGTCGTGACGAGTGACTCGATCGCCGGCGTGGTGCTGGCAGTAGACATGGTCGCCCAGCCGCGTTTCGGCACGGACGGCAGTCGCGACTTGGTGCTCGCGGGCGCGGGCCTACCGGATCCAGAGGCGCCCGTCTCGACCACCGTAAGCTTGGGCGGCTCCGAAAACGATGTCGTGCCTGCGACAGCCCCCACCCCCGCGTTCTCGACAGGTAGCGCGGGGGCTTTTTCGGGTCAGGTGAGGCTGCATTCTACGGCCAACGTCAACCCGCGCACCGGTGACGTGCTCGTGGGTTGTACGCCCATGAGCGAGTCCTTCAGTGAGCTGGGTGGCGGCCCCGCAGTCAGCGTGGCCAACACGAGTACCGGTGAAACACTCGTCCTACAGCGGGAACCGAACTTGTTGCTGCGCGGCTCCGGGTTTTTCGCAGCCGCCCAGGCTCAAACGATTGGCACCGAGAGCGCGTACGATTCGGGCCACGAATTGTTCCACCGCGACAGCGGCGGTGGCATCGCTTGCGCGTCTTGTCACCCGGAAGCCGAGGACGATGGTCACGTTTGGAACTTCGCATCGGTGGGACACCGCAAGACCCAATTTCTGGGCGTTCCGTTGGCCGAGACGGCTCCCTTCCATTGGGACGGCTCTCTCACCGACCTAGACGTACTGATGGACGAAGTGTTCGTGGCGCGCATGGGCGGCGTCTTCCAAACACCGGAGCGGGTGAACGCACTGGGAGCCTGGGTCAAGAGCGCCGAACCCGCCATCGCGGCCTCGGCGGCCGGGCTAGAGAAGCCGGACGACGAGCAATCCTCCGCGGCTCGGGGCAAGGAGCTGTTCGAATCGAAGGCCGTCGGGTGCTCGTCTTGTCACTCGGGCACGGCATTCACGGACAACGCGAGTTACTTGGTCGGTACCTCGGGCAAAGACAAGCTCCAGACCCCGTCCCTCACCCGCGTGGCGCTGCATCCGCCTTTCATGCACGACGGTTGCGCCAAGACCCTACGTGAGCGCTTCGAACCCGCGTGCGGCGGCGGTGACGAGCACGGCAAGACGAGTCACCTCACGAGCGAGCAAATCGACGACCTGGTCGCCTACATGAAGACCCTCTGATCGCCAGGCGCCAAGCGGTTGGTTCGCTCGCGAAGGCGTTTTCGAGTTCTGCCCGAGTCCGGATCTGCGGTACGGCAGCGATGATGATTGCACGCTTGATCCACTTGTGTGAGCAGGCCAGCTCGGTGGTCGGCACCCTGCCAGCGACGGAGCAAGCCGACGCACGTCGACTGCTCGAGCTCTGCCAAACGTACGCGGAGAACGCGAACGAGCAAACGCCAGGCGCTGAGGCGCGAGTGGACGAAGCGTTCACTCGTGACCTTTCACGAATGGTGGAGTACCTGGCTCGCCGCCATGCCCACGGAATTCCACTCGCGACTTTGGGTCGTGCCGTGCTCGCGCATCAGTCTGCGCACTACGCATTCTACGTCACGGCATGCGCGGAGGCTGAACAGAACTTGACGCTGCTGGGTTTCTAGGCGGTCATCCGAAGCACTCCTGCGCAATGCCGGTGCTCAATGAAACGTCGCGGTGAGACCCAAGTTCGGCGAGAAAACGTGGACCATCTCGTCCAAGGATTCCGCGGCCATCGGCGACCACATCAGCCTTCCCAGCAGCCCCAAGCTCCAATGATAACTGAGCCAGAAGTCGTATCCCAGGCCACCTTGCATGGCAAAGCCCTGAGGAGTGTCTTCGATGGCGCCTCCCGAGAAGGAGACGCTTGCGTAGCCTAGGGTCAAGAGCCCATGCCAATTGCTGTCGTCCGAGAAGTAGTAATCGACGAACGCGCCCAGTCGAAAGACGTTGAGTTGCGTCCCATGCATGATCAGAGCGCTGCCGTCCGTCTCCCAGCCACTTTGTTCGGCAAGCTCTTGCGACATCTGCGACTGACCCACGCCCACGTCGAAACTGGGGTTTGGTGCTGAAGCCGCGCCGATCGTGAACCCCACCGCCATACCTGGCTTCTGATTGCCACCAACGAACAAGTCGAACCCGCCGCCTAGCGCGCTGAGACTACCTGGCTCGAGCCCGTTGCCCACGGAAACGCGCATGATGGGGTATTCGGCCCCGAGGATCATCCCGAGGTGAAACCCGTCGCGCCAACTTCGGTCGCCGTCGTCCATCGGCACGTCGCTCGGCGTGGAGGCGAATTCCTCGGCCGTCGGTACGTCATCGGCGGGTTCGGGAGGCCTCAACCCAACACGGCCCGAGCCGCGTAGCGTAGCCGCATCCTCACCGCTGGCGGAGTCGTTGCCTGGGTTGGAGGCGCCGTTGCCGCTGCCTGTCGCGGCGGGCGAATGCCCCTCGGACAGGGCGCATTGGGCCTCCCCGACAACCCTGCTCTTTCCGAACGGCGCATCTTTCGGTGGGACGATGACGAACCTTCCGCCCGGAGCCGGAAGCGGCACCACCGCACCGGACAACCGAGGCCTCCCTTCGACGGCCTGCTCCAGCAGAATACGGACATCGGCACCGGCCTGCTCGTACCCACGATACGACGCCAAAACCTCGCTCGCACATTCACCTTCGACCATCCCGAAGGCAACTACGGTGCTGCCGGTGCCTGACAAGACCGGAGGTTCCTCTTCCCAGACGAACCGGCTGTCGGAGGGCTCACCCACCGCGAACGCCATGCAGGAACAGCTGGGCGTTACTCGCGGCTGCAACTGCAGGTCGTGGCGCGCCCCCAGGAGCGCGAGGTTGGGTTTGGTTCCCCGCAGGTTGGCGTCCAATTCCGACAACTCCGGCGCGTCCGCATCCGTCGAGATGGCGGGTTCCGGGTCGTGCAAACGCGCGAACGGGTCTGGCTCGTCGGCTTTGCCGCTGGCGCCCGTCTTCACGCTGCCCTGGACGGACGCCGAACAGGCCACGAGGGGCGCCGCCAACAGGAGGCCACACGAGAGAGCGCGGAGAGGGAAAACACTGGCCATGATGATCGCGGAGGTTTGACATTGGATCGCGACATCGGACCAGTTTCCCGCAAACTTCCCCTGCCCTCCGTGCCGAGTGCATCGTACCCTCCGACCATGCACTTCGACTTTTGGGCGGCGCGCTGGAACCAGCAACAACTCGGCTTTCACCTGAAGGAAGTGAACTCCAGTTTGTTATCTCACGGACCCCAGTGGCTCGGCTTCGATTCCTGGAGCGACCATCAACCGCTGCGCGGACGCAGGATCTTGGTGCCGCTGTGCGGCAAGACGTTGGACCTGCGCTGGCTTGCTCGGCACGGCGCGGAGGTGACGGGCGTAGAGTTCGTAGAGCAGGCAGCCGTCGCGTTCTTTGCGGAGCAGCAGCTCGACTACACGCAACAGCACACAGACCAAGGCAAGGTTTTCGTGTGCTCGAATCCGGGGATGGACTTGCGGATCGCCGTGGGAGACTTCTTCGAGGTGCCGAGCATCAAGCTGGGCGCGTTCGACGCCGTCTACGACCGGGCTGCCTTGGTAGCCCTCGAGCCAACGAGCCGCGCGCGATATGCTGATAGACTTGCCGACCTGAGCAAGGTCGGTGCGCGCTTGCTGCTGGTCACATTCGAGCACGACACCGGCGGCGGCCCTCCGTTCTCGGTTCCGTCGAGCGACGTGCGAGCTCTGTTCGGCAAAACCTTCGCTCCAGAAGTCGTTCGAGACTCCAACTTGATCGACGACGAACCCAAGTATCGCGAGCGCGGCGCAACCCAACTGCGCGAACTCGTCTGGATTGGCGAGCGCCAGCCTGCTGGCGCGCTGCTTGCAGATGCGGAGCGAGGCTCATGACGACTCCCCTCCGTTCCCATGCCCTGCTGATTCTGCTCACCGCGCTAGGCTGCACCTCCCAAATGGTCTGCCGCCGCCCCGATGGCCCTCCGCAAACGAACGACTGCGTCCAGCAAGGAGATGGGACGTCTGCCGCAGTTGCCGCGGGAGCCAACGCGGTGGTTTGGGCTTCCGGCAACGGCTGTCAACTATCGGGATGCCACCCGACGCTCACGTGCAACCAACGCACCGGACTGTGTGAACGGCCAGTGTGCGGGGAAGGCCACGCGCCGTGCCCCCTCGGCACGGTGTGCAACCGTGAGACTCAGCGCTGTCAATGAATGGAGATGCTCACGCCGCGGGCAAGTCCAAGATGAGGCAATTGCCGCTCGAATCATCCTTGGTCACCGCACTCACCTTGCCGCCTCCCAGCTCCGCCCCCAGCTTGGCCGCGTAGAGTCCAAGCGCTCTGCTGTAACGTCCATCCGACGAGGCTTTGGCTCGAACTTGACCCTCGGCTGTGAACAGCGACGGCATCGAGCTAGCCATGATGGGAGTGCCGCGATCTTCGACCACCACCTGGACGCGGCCCGTTTCACCAACTTGCGCCGTTCGCAACGCGACGGACACCGTCTGACCCGGACTGGAATGCTGAATGGCGTTGCGGATCAGGTTCCCGAGCGCCTTGCAGGCCTGTTCGCGCGAGACGAGTACTGCGGCCCGTGCCACGTCGGACGCTGAACGGGCCCGCTCCAGTTTGATTCCGTAACTACTGGCCACAGGTGTACACCGCGTCACCGCGTCTTGCACCAGATCAGCTGCCAACACCGCGTGACGACTGGGCGGGGACATACCTCGCAGCACCTGACCGAGCATTTCGAGGTTATCGATCATGTGCGTCAGTGCCTCACACGAGATGAGCCCATCGGAAAGAGCATCTCGCACTTCCTCACCGCGGTCCGGCGACGACGCACTCCTCGATGGGGTTTCGTCCACCAAGGCCGAGTTCAGAAACCCCAAGTTGCTATGTATGGCCGACAGCGGGTTTCGCAGATCGTGAGCCACGAGTGCGAGAAGTTTCCCCACTGTCTCCAAATTAACGTCGGGATCAATCATAATGGTGCTCTGTTCTAGGTTTACACTAGACCGCCGGATGCCACCATTGGCGATTGACCCCCGGTCCCCCTCCGGCCCGTCTCAGGGCTCGTCGCCGCCCATCGAGTCGTCGTCGATCTCGTTGACGCTCGGGATCTTGCGAATGTCGGCGCGAGCCGTCTTCCACGCGCGCTGCACGATCCACGAGAGTGAACGATCAAGGCGCGCCGCCTCGTCCTTGATCTCTTGGAGCATTGCCTCCGGGAAGTACAAACTCTGCTTTCTCTTGTCGCTACCGCGGCTGTTTTGATTGTCGGACATTAGACCTCGTGATTGTTGTTCGTTTCGGGTTGAATGAGTGGCAAGCACCGCCTCGGAGTTGGTGCCTGAAGAGGAATAGGTGTTCGCTACACGCGCGACACTCGACGAAGAACTGGAGGAGTAGCCGTAACTAGTGGCCTCGACGTACTCCGCCCTAGCGTACTCGGCGCTACGAGCGAAGTCGGCACTGTACGTATCCTGAGCCCTAAAATCCTGAGGCTGACTGGCCTCGAAAGCATCAAATCCTGACATCAAAGATACTCCCTAGCTGATTCGGCCAGCTCGCGTCCCGAACGCAAGCTCTCCTCGTTGTCTCACTGGCTTGTCTCGCTGCCTTTTCTGCGTTCTCTCACTGCCTGGCATCGCTACCTACATGTATGACCCACGTATCCGTGACGCTCCGAGTGAGGTTCTCTCGATTGGACTCGGGCCGTTGGCATCACATGCACCTCCAAGACGGTCACCCCTCGGGCGTTGGTTACTCTCTGCAACCAAGCGAGTAACCATGGGAGTCGCTTCACTGATGATTCGTGATACGGTAGCCCCACGTCGGTGATAAGGATTAAAGCGCGAATATATCGGCACGCGCAAGCAACTTCTCGGAACAACCCCCCACGAAACTGCACAAATACCAGTAAAACACTCACTCACGCCGGCCTCCGACGACACCTGCCGACATCCACCGCGTCATGAAAACAAAGACATTTGCCGCCCTGTTGGTCGCGACCGTTCTAGGCTTCGGTGCTGGTGTGTTGAGCTCCACTTCAGCGCAGGCGACCCCCGGGACGCACAGCCCGTTTCACATCATCTCACAGCTGGGCCGCGTGCTGGTCTTGATTGAGAACGAGTACGTCGATGCCGTCGAACGCGGCCGACTTATAGAAGGGGCGATCCAAGGAATGGTCTCGGAGCTCGACCCACACTCCTCGTACTTGCGCGCCGAGGACTTCGCCAACTTCAAGAGCGATACCGAGGGCGAGTTCGGTGGCGTCGGCGTGGAGGTGGACTTCAGCAACGACACGGTCACGGTGATCGCCCCCATCGAAGGCTCTCCCGCCGACCGCGGAGGCGTTCAGCCGGGAGATCAAATCGTCGCGATCGACCACAAGGCGGTGCGCGGCAAGTCGATGGACGATCTGGTCAAGCTGATGCGCGGCGCCCCCAACACGAGCGTAGAGATCGCCATTCGCCGGCGCGGCCACGAACAACTGCTCCTCTTTACGCTGGTGCGCGAGGTCATCGAGGTTTCGAGCATCGCGAGCAAGAGCCTCATCGGCAACGTGGCGTACCTGCGCATCAAGCAGTACCAACGTGGCACTCACCTCGAGTTGCTTCGCGCCGTCGGCGGTCTTCGATCGGACTCTGGCCAGATCGCCGGCGCAATCCTCGATTTGCGCAATAACCCGGGAGGACTAGTCACGGAAGCCGCGGCCGTCGCCGACGAGTTTTTGGAGGGTGGACTCATCTACTCGACCCGGCGCCGTGAGACGGTAGTCGACGAGGTGAAGGCGACCTCCGGTGGCGCGCTCACCGACGTGCCTCTCGTGGTGTTGGTCAACGAGTTCTCGGCGAGCGCTGCCGAGCTGGTGGCCGGAGCTTTGCAGGACAACGGCCGAGCGAAGGTCGTCGGCATGGTCACGTTCGGCAAGGGGTCGGTCCAGTCGATCATCGACCTGCCTTTCGGCGCGGGACTTCGTCTCACCACGCTCCGTTACTACACTCCTGGTGGCCATGCGATTCAGGCGCGCGGCATCCACCCGGACGTCGCGCTGGAACCCACGGTATTGCGCGACCGGGCGACGCAGGTCGTTCGGGAGGCCGACCTCGACAACCACCTTCCAGCAGAGGGCGGACGCACCAAACCGCGTGACGAGCCGGTCCACTCACGCGACCCGGAAGGAGCTCCCGCGGACGAAGAGGTGCCTGGCGTGTCCCCGACGCACCTCGGGGTCGCGCGTGTGATCCCCGACGACCCCACGGACGGTCCCGACTTTGGGCTTTCGGTGGCCTACGAGATGGTGCGCGCGGCAATCACCGGAGCGGCCGCGCCGCCGCCCAGATGACGGAAACTTGGCCCAAACCCAGCAATCGGACTAGCCGAGTGAGCTGTGACGTGGTTGCGGCGGACGTTCATCATCTTGGCACTCGCAATGGGCGTCGATTCGACGGCGCGCCCCGCCTTGGCCGAAACCGAGAGCGCGTCGCGCGGACCGACCGTCGTCCTCGATCGACTGGAGTTCCCGGTGATACTCGGGGCTAGCAAGTACGAAAAACACCTCCGCAAAGCCCTGCGGCAGGCGGCGAGTGAGGCCGACTGGGGTGCGGGCCCCGACAGCACCATCGAGTACCGGTTCGCGGTGAAGGCGCTGACAGTCGAGCAAAAGGGCGACGTCTTGACCGTCAAATGCACGGCTTTGGGGACTTTGCCCCGTGGCAGGCAAGCGCAGAGCAAATTGACGTTCGGGGGAAGTCCACGAGAGCACAGTGAGCTCATTCGCAAGGTGCTCACCATCGTGGCTCGTGGAGTCATCACTCGGCTGGCGGAGATCGAACGTGTGCGCCGCGGGAAGCAGCGCGAAGCGCGCGTCGTGCCGCCGACCGGCGATCTTTCGTAGCGCCCACGCTGCCCGCATGCAGCGGCTGCGACCGGGATGGGACGCGGTGGCGGGTGGGGCGGATTTCTGGCACGCTCACCCAGATGGACAACCTCGAATCGAGCGCTCTTCTGCGTCTGATTGGCGTGTACGGCCGTTTGCGCGCCCGCCTGAAGTCGGAGTTATCGGCAACGCAGTTGGTATTACCCAACGGCCACTACTTCCCCGATGCCTTCGACGGAAGTCCTGCCGCCACTCAGCGACTGGTGCAACGGATGCAAAGCCACGCTGGAATATCGGACATTCCCGTGATGGTCGTGCGGGGCCAAGAGGTAGAAGCGCGCCAGAGCAGTTGTTCGAGCGGCGGGTGTGGACCCGCGGCATCTCTCACCGATCGAGCTCAACCACGTTTGTTCCTCCAAGACGAGGGATGGCTGTTGCGAATCGAGACGGCCGAAGCAGCGCACCCCGTGGGCCTCACTACACTGGTGGCGCAGGCGCTGGGGTTGGTGTTGCTCGAAGAGACACGCCGCGAAGACCAACCATTGCCCGAGCCGCTCGCGGTACATCAGGAGATGGCCGCGGTGCTGCTCGGGTTTGGTGTTTTGTTGCTCGAAGGGTCCCACGTTTACAGCAAAGGATGCGGCGGGCCTCAGGTGGCTCGTCTCACCGCGTTGTCCACTCCCGAGCTGGCCGCGCTCACGGCGCTGTTTGCGGCAGAACGCAAGGCGAGCCTCAAGCCTGCGCTGCGTCTCGCTTCCAACACGCAGCGCGCGCAACTCGAAGAGGCCGACGCACTCCTCCGTGGCAACCCTCGATTGCTCGACTGGGTGCGCAAAGCCACACCAGAGGACGTCGACCCCGCGTGGTCTCTCTCTGGTCCCAAACGAGCCTTGTTCGGGGGATTGTTCGAACGTAACCGGGCTGCCGCCGAACCAGAACTCGACGACCTGGAGAGCGCGCTCGAGCGTCAGCTGACGTCGGGGGCCAACAAGCTGGCCTTGCCGGCGCGGAGCAGCCGCAGCACGCCAGCCGTCGACGACGAGCTCAAGGCGCTGGTCGCCGAAGCGCTTCGGAACGAGACGTGACCTCGACCCGGTCGTTGTCATGGTCCTGGTTGGCCGCGTGCGCCGCGTGTACGCCGGGTGCAGCGGCTCCCGAACCCAGGAACGCGCATCATTCGTCCGCGTCTGCCGAGACGGGTCCCTCCGCTGCTGCGGTCGACGCGCAGCCGTTGCCGGCACCGTCCCGGACCGAACACCAGCCGACGAGCGAACATCCCCCCGAACCTCACCCGACAGTGTCCGCTCTCGATCTTGGCGACGAGCCTTCTCCAGTTTGGGTGTTACCCGGCGGCAGCAAGTCCGTACCGCTCGTCATCGGCGCGCATGGCGCGGGCGGGTCGCCGGAGTGGCAGTGCGATTGGATGGCGACCTTGACGGACGTCCCGATCGCTCGGCTGTGTCTGCGAGGTTTGCCGTTGTCCCGAGGCACGGACTCTTTCTACTACCCAGAGCACCTTTCGTTGGGACGCTGGCTTGCAGCTAGTTTGGAAAAAGTGCGCTCGGCTCACGGCGCACGGTTGTCCCCGCCCTACGTTTACGTCGGGTACTCGCAAGGGGCGACGATGGGTGCCTTGGCCATCCAAGGCAAAGCCACGCCCATCACCGGTCTACTCCTGGTCGAGGGCGGACTCGAAGGCTGGACCTTCGAGCGCAGCCGCGAGTTCCGCGACGCGGGCGGCACGCGAGTCTACTTCGCATGTGGGACGCCGTCGTGTAACACCAAGGCCAATAAGCTCCTGTCCACGTTGGAGAAAGCGGGACTCGACGCGAAGCTCGGCTACGCCGAAGGAGCCGGGCACACACCGCTCGGCGCCGTCGAGGGTCACGTGCGGGAAGGTTTGCGCTGGCTGCTCGAAGGCTGGGAGGGCTCTCAGTCTCAACTGTAGCGGTCGTTGCGCCAAGGTAGTGCCGTCGACGAGTATCCACGTTCTTCCCAAAACCCGAGCCGCTCCTGACTGAGCAGTTCGAGAGCCTTGATCCACTTGGCGCCCTTCCATGCGTACAGCTGCGGAGTGATCATGCGTACGGGACCACCATGACTTGCCGGCAGAGGTGCACCATTCACCTGATACGCGAGCAAGACGTCGGGTTTCAGAGCTTCGGCGAGAGTTACGTTCGTCGTGTAGCCGTCGTAGCCGTGACACAGTAAGTACTTGGCGTCCTCGTGTGGTTCGGCCAGGGCCACGAGTTCCGACACTCGCACCCCCTTCCACTCGAGGTCCATCAACGACCAAGTCGTTACGCAATGGAAGTCGCTCGTGTCCACGGTCTGCTCGAGCTCGAGGAGCTCGACGAAGCTCAACTGAACCGGATTGTCACAGGCCCCGAACACGGATACCTGCCACGTCTCACGGTCCAACTCCGGCAAGATGCCTAGATCGAGCACGGGCCAATTCTTGGCCTCGGTTTGGCCAATCGGCAGACGCGGCATGCCGTGGCGATTGGGAGCCCCCGTGCCCAACGGACTAGGGTCGGACAGCGACGGCGAGTTGCGTGTCTCTTCCTCGAAGCGACGCTTCAAGGCCAAACGAGCTTCCACGATTCGATCGTGCTTCGAGGTCATGGGTGCAGTCTGCCTGGGACCCGGGCGTCCGAGCAACGGGTGGTGCACGGCTTTGGCGCTGCAAATGGCCACAGCCGCGCCAAAGCTTCGAAAAATGCTACGCAGCACTGCGGGACGTCGCTATGAGGGAAACCCCATGGCAGACATTTCCAGAGGCACTGACGTTTGGTCAGAACGCGGCGCGTTCGCCTGGGACTGGCGATGGCTTTGCCGTTTGAGCCTCGTCGAACCCGTCGTGGCGGTGGCCTGGTACTGCGCGCTCCTGCGCTCGCTGTCGCTCCCGTTGGACGTCGGCCGGGCATCGTTGCTCTTTGCTTCACTGTGGCTCGTTTACATGGCCGACCGACTGCTCGACGTGATGCGGATGCCGGTTGCGCGACGGCCCCGGACCGAGCGGCACTCGTTCGCCTACGAACACCCTCGCGCGATCGCCGCGGCTTGGTCCGCGACGTTGCTCGCGGCGCTCGGGTATTCCGTCTGGCAGTTGACTGCAGCCGAGTGGGTTGGAGGCGGCGCGGTCTGCCTGGGAACTCTACTGTACTTGGGCTCGATCCACAGAACCCCAGCGACTGCCCTGCGCCTGCGCGAAAGAGGAGCCAAAGAGTTGGGCGTGGCCACCTTGTTTGTGGCTGGGTCGACCTTGTTCATCTGGACGCACGAGGCCTTCCAACGCCCTCAGTCGCGGGTCATCGTCGCTTGCGCCGCCATTCCCTTCTTCGCGGTCGCGCTCCAGAATCTACTGCACTTGGCCAGAATCGAACGGCACATCGACGCCCATCACGACTCTCCCTCGATCGCACGCGTCGGTGAGGTCTGCTGGATGATGGAACGCGCGCTCGGCGTGGTTGCGCTGGCCGCCGCGGTCGCAAACGTCGTGTTGATCGCTACCGGGACGCCTGCGCGAGGCCTGCCCCTCGCGACGCTGTTGCCGTTCAACGTTGGCGCTGCGATCGGCAGTGCGGTGATTCTGTTCGAGGATCGCTTGGTGCCCGGTCTTTCCCACGATGCGCGTCACTTGTTGGCCGACGTGGCCGTCTTGATCGCGGCTTTGCCCGCCGTGTTGTGGCCAGCACCTTTCGGTTGAAGAGGTCTATTTGAGACGTTCGTTCGATTGGATGGCGAAGCCGTACGCGGCCCTCGAGCGCTCGTTGTTCGGTGGGACATTTCAAGCCATTCGAACGTCCCTGGTCTCCGAATTAGACGACTCGCGACGCGTGCTCGTGCTCGGAGAGGGGGACGGGCGCTTCGTGGCCGCGCTCGTGGCGCGAAACCGCGACGCGCGGGTCGTCGTGGTCGACGGCAGCGCCGAAATGCTGCGGAGAGCCGCCGTGCGCTGCGCCGGAGCGGCACACCGGGTCGAGTTCGTCCATGCCAATGCCGTGAATTGGCTCGCGTCCTCGGCGCCGACGCCGCGCTTCGACGCGGTCGTCACCACGTTCTTTCTCGATTGTCTCACGAGTCAGGAGATGTCCGAGTTGTTCGTCGGCGTCGAAAAATACGTGGCGCCCAAGGCCCGTTGGCTGTGGGCAGACTTGGTCCTTGCGGAACAGGGCTGGCGGCGGGCCTTCGCCGTTGCCGTGCTGCGCGTACTATATTCCCTGTTCAGGTTGACTACGGACATCACCGCTCGTCGCCTGACCGATCCACGCCCCTACTTCGAAGCTCACGGCTGGACGACGGAACGTGTGGCGCGCGGCCTAGCTGGCATCCTCGAAGCCCGCTTACTCGTCAAAAACTGACCCACGGCTCCGGGGTTTCCGCGACCGGTAGTGGGCGTTCGGTGCTGGGCAATGTCACGACGATCTGGCGCAGGCGTCCGTCTCGAAGCACCGTCAGGACCGGTTTCGCACCGGGGCGCTGAGAGCGCAGGGCCGAGCGCAGCTGGTCCATCTCGTAAACGGGAATGTTGTCGATCGCGACGATGACATCGCCACCTTTAGCGTCGATTGCAGGCCGCAACCCCGCCACTGCGGCTGGACTGCCAGACGTCAAACCCTTCACGCGAACGCCGCGCGCCCATCCCGTGTCCGTCGTCTCACCAATCACCCCAAACCAGACTCGGGCAGAGTCTTGCTCCACCATGCCCAAGAACTCGCCGAGTGTGCCCGACGTCAACCCCACCCGAGTCACACGGCAACCCGTTGCATCCAAACTCGACCGCGGCTCATCCACGACGCACGCCAGCGTCACGAGCGCCGCCAAGTGCCCCGAGGCGTTTACCAAAGGGGTCCCCAATTCGGTCAGCTGCGGCGGTCGCAGAGCGGCGTGGATGGGGACGCCATCTGCGCCCCAACTGGCGCCGTACCACTGCAACGGCACGGGCCGCACCATCCCGCGATTCGCCGTCGGCTTGGCGGCGCTCGTCTTGGTGGAGGACGACGGAGCCGTTCTCACCCCGTGCCCCCAGAACAGTAACCCGAGGCTGTCGTTCACCTGTCGCGCCAAGGGTAATCCCGTACGCACCCTCGCGGTACGCGCCTCCAGCAGAGCAAGATCGTAGGCCCGGTGCGTGCGTCGCACCGACGCGGCCTCGACCGTGCCATCGGAGAACCGTACCTGAACCTCTAGTCCACGCCCAATCACGGAAAGTGACGTCAGCACGGCGCCGCCCTCGAGCACGACGCCCACCCCAACGACCCCACCACCCACCAGCACTTCGACGAGCGAGCGTTCGGGATTCTGAACCGGATTCATTCCCCAAGCCGCGATCCCAGAACTGGGCAACGTCGCGCGCCAAGCGAGATCTCGTTGAGCTGCCGCCAACGTCATCGGCACGTCGGCCCAGGGAACCCGCACCAGTGAAACCGGTGGCGCTTGAGTCGAAGGAACTTTGGGACTCGGCGCCGCTGCTTCGGGTTCGCTCCCTCGAAGGCGCAGCCAAGGGTCCTCGATGACAGGTCTGTCGTCACCGCTCGCTCCCACCGCTCCTTGTAGCGGCGTTGCCGTGCTGGCGCCCTGCGCTGGGACAGCGTTAGGTGTGCGTTTGGACGCCGACGTACCGGGTTTAGACGGTGGCTTGCCGGCAGGTGTCTTGCCACCGACGTTCTCACTCTTCTTGCCGACCGAGCGACTAACCGCCGACGATGCGGGCGAATCGAACGGATACTTGGTCGTGATCTCGGGCTCGAAAGCCGTGGTTGGCTTAGCGCGCGCGGATGACGGGAACGCGAAGAGCGCGAAGAGCGATGCGGCCACGCACCACTCGAGCAATCCAACGACAACTGAAGTCGGTCTCACGCGCCAAGGGTGGCACAAGGGCTACGGTGCGTCGACGTCAAACCTCGGCCGTTCCGGGCTCGGACACGAATCTCTCCAGTGGTTTACGCGCCAAATCCGCTCGCCATCCCTCCAAACACGTCAACAGGGCCGAACGGTCGCCTTTTTCCACCACCTTGTCTTTCATGTCCCGAACGACTCGTGCTGGAAGCAGTAGGTCTGGTGCAATACCCACTTCGGCACTCACCTCGGCACGAACGAAACCGAGCCACGCGTCGAGCCGGATCTCGTCGAAGGTCGCGTAGGGCAACGGGTCGATTTGGACGAATTGCTCCGGCGTCACTTCGCGCACCGCACGATGGATGCCTCGTACCACGTTGTCGGCGTGGGCGCGGTTGAAGTTAGCTGGCACACCTTTGATGCGCATCAGGTCCGCGGCATTGCGGGGCATTCGACTCGCGATGCTGAGCAACGTCTTCGATTGCGGGACGCGGTCCCTTTCCCACGCCGGCAAGCCGTTGTACCACTCCATCAGGAAACGAAGCGCCGCTTGATTGTTGGGGTGCAGTTGCCACGCGTTACGGAACGAGGCCAACGTGAGTGGTGGTGGCAGTTCGGGTTTCGGCCACAACATTTCTCGACACAACTCGGCAACCAGATTGAGTCGCCCTACCGCCTCCAACCGCTCGCTTATCGACGAAAAAATCGCCGGCAAGTGCTCGATGTCGGTCGCGGCGTAACGTAGCTGAGCTTCGGGTAGCGGTCGACGCATCCAATCGTCGGCCTGGTGCGTCTTCATCGTCCGTAGCCCGAGGATTCGGTACTGCAAGTACGCCAGCGACACGCTAGCTTCCGGCCCGAGCAGAGCCCAGGCGAGCTGAGTATCGAAGAGTTTGGGCGGCTTCGGCTTACGAAAGCGTTCGAGCAGAAGTTCTACGTCCGAGAGCCCTGCGTGCAACACCCACTCGACGTCGTCCCTCACCATCACGTCACCCAGCTCTCCGAGCTGCGTGAGACTCAACGCGTCGAACAGGAAGATTTCGTCGCCGCGGCTGACCTGGACCAGACTCAGCGTGGTTTGGCGACGAGTCGCGTCGAACTCCGTATCGATGTAGTAGGTCGAGGCGCCTTTGAGGTGCTCTATCGCCTCGGCCAGTTCTTCGTCGCGTTGGATGAATCGCATCGACGGCCGTCTAACACAGCGTCGTTACGTAGCACCATCGATCAACCCGCAACCGGCGGAAAAACCTATCGACGTCCGTACTTCTTCAGCTTCCGGTACAACGTCGTCCGCCCGATACCCAATTCTCGCATCGCCTGAGTGACGTTCTCTCCCGTGCGCGCAAGCGTGGCTTCAATCGCGCAACGCTCTAGGTCACGTATCTTCATGGGCTTCTGCGAAAGGAGTTCGTAGAGGATGTTCTGGCGGCGTGTCGACGAGTCGGGCACCTCGGACATCGGCCCAGTCAGGTCTTCGCCGACCATCACCGGAACCTGAATCATCGCAGGCAAGTTCGCGGCCCGAATGCTCGTCCCGCTGCAGTTGACGAGAGCCGACGCGAGGATCTCCCGAAGCTCGATCACGTTGCGTTCGAACGCGTGATGCTGCAGCGCGACCACCGCGTCCTCCGTCAAAGACACGCGCGGCTTGCCTTGCTCGCGTGCCATCTCGTTCAACAGCGCTTGGCCGATGTGGCCGATGTCGGTGGGACGATTGCGCAGCGGTTGCAGGTGGAGCTGCGTCTGAGACAAGTGAGAGTACAACTCCGGGCGGAACTGTCCCGCCTCCACCATGCGCCGCAAGTCCACGCGCGTCGACGCGACGAGTCGGAAGTCACACGGTGAGTTCTCGACGAGAACCTGTAGGAGTTCGAGCTGCAGCTTGGGGCTCAAACGGTCGATGTTGGACAAATAGAGTGTGCCGCGGTCCGCGTCGTCGAGCGCCCCATGTCGACGCAGGTGCGGCGTCCCCATCGCCGCGTTGATGAACGAGTCCGCCGAAAACGCCGACTCGGACAAGCGTTCGCAAGACAGGGCAATGAACGGCCCACGGGCGCGAGCGCTGTGGTCGTGGATCGCGCGAGCGGCGAGAGACTTGCCGGTACCTTGTTCACCCATCAACAGCACGTGCACGTCGGCCATCGCGAACGTCTGCAGCTTGCGGAACACGCGATGAGCGTACGCGCTGCCGCCGTTCATGCCGGCGAAGCCCGAGCCCGAGGACTCGACCTCGAGTTGCATGATCCGTTTGATCATGCGGTGGTGAGCGACCGCGTGGGCGGAGACGACCATCAGTTGTTCGGACTCGACCGGATGAGATAGCACCGCGTAGTAGCCGTAGCGGATCGGGTTCAGACCCGGCGCAGGGTCGGGCGTGAGCAAGATGACCGGAACCGACGCGTGGCGGCCGCGAATGATGCGCAACGCCTGATCAATCGTACCAACCGCAGCAGCCTCGACGCAGATCAGGTCCGGCTGCTGGTACTTCAGCTGAAAACACAAACTAGCGAGGGTACGACACTCGCAGACCTCGTGCCCCGCGAGTTGCAGTGAGCGAGAAGCCGGCGACTCCGACGGTCCACTAACGAATAGGACTCGACCGGGGGCGGTTCCGGGAGGTGGGACGGTGGCTAACTCTTCGCGAACTGAGGTGGTATGATGGGAGTGCATAGAGCTCACTGATTCACTCAATCCTGGCATGGCGGGTTTCTCGTCAGGGGTACTCGAAGGGGCTTTACAGGGCTGACAGCCAGCGGGGCTTTGGCTCATTCAGCCAGCTCGTTCACCGGCCACTGGCCGGCGTGGGAGCTGTGGTTTGGACTCGGCTCGGAGAGCCGGGGCGAGTAGGAGGCGTTCCACACGGGGGCGTACCACTCAGGGTTAAAGAGCGGTCCGCCGGCGTTCCCACTTGAGGACATTCGGAGGAGACCCCCTGGAGGGCTCCCCCAAGGGTGAGCCTGAAAGGAACGACTGGGTAAGTTCCTACACGGTGCATCGCCGCGACTTCCAACACCACCGTTCAACATTGACCCAGCTTCCCAAAGAACGCACGCGGGTTCCATCTACGCTCGCGGGCCTTGACAGCCGGGGCGAAACGGGAGAGCCAAGCGACCGTGACGGCCAGCTACTTCGACGTGGACGGGACGTTGGTTTCCATAAACCTACTCAACCCGACCTTCTACTATCTCATCAACCAAGCCACCCCATTCGAGTCCGCCCGCAAGTTCGGGCGCGCGCTGCTCAAGGCGCCCGCCATGTTGGTGGCGGAACTGGTCGACCGCAGGCTCTTCAACGAGCTGTTGTTCAGCAGTTATGCCGGCATGAGCGAAGATCGCTTGGTCCTGCTTGCCGACGAGGTATTCGAACGTCGGATGAAGCCCGCGCTTTACCCCGACGGGGTCGAACTCGTCCGGAAGGCCCGCGAGAATGGTCACCGCATCGTGCTGGTGAGCGGGATGCCCGACTTCACGCTCAAGCCACTCGCCGACTACCTCGGCGGCTGCGAGCTCATCTGTAATCGCCTCGAGATGCGCAACAAGATCGCGACCGGAAAGCTGCTGCATCCGGTCGTGGCCGGACCCGAGAAGGCTCGCTTGATCCGTCAACACGCGCGCGAGAACCAGTTCGACTTGGATCATTGTTACGCTTACAGCGACAGCTACTCGGACGTCCCGATGCTCAGCGTCGTCGGCCACCCCGCAGTCGTAAACCCAGACCCTCGACTTGCCTTGTTGGCCCGGGCCTACAGCTGGCCCACCATTCGGCTCGCGAGCGCGCCATGACCCATCCGTCGGTGGTTTCGCTGGATGGCCGTAGCGTCCCACGACGTTTGATGGCCGGTGAAAGCCTGTGCGAAGTCGCATTGCCCGTGGGTACGCGGGTCGTTTACCCACGGGCACCCCTGCCGAGCCTGCGCGACCCCGTCGCGGCAATTCGCGGCGCGTTCGACGAGCCGCTGGCGAGTGAACCTCTGTCGGCTCGCCTGACGCAGGGTATGCGGCTCGTCGTCGCCGTGGAGGCCCTTTATCACGGGTCGCAAGCAAGCCTGTACTGGCTTGGCAAAACGCTGAAAGAGGTCCTCGCGCTGGCCAATCAGCGTGGTGCCAGCAAGGTGACCGTACTGCTCGCCACCGGCATTCACCGGCGCTTATTTACAGACGAGAAGAAGCTTCTCCTGCACGATTGCCCACTCCCCACGAACACACAGGTGTGCGAGTGCGACCCCGAAGGCCCGGTCCCCCTGACCGAAGTCGCCCGGGAAGAGGGAGACGCGCTGCGCATTCACCCCGAGTCAGCACACGCCGATTTGGTGGTCACGCTGTCGGTGGCCGCGACGCCCGAGGGCGGCGGACATGCGGCCCTGGTGTTGGGGCTCGGAGGTTACGAGAACGCGCGCGCGGCCGTCGCCGCGGGCCAAGAGGCGCTCCCCAGGCTCGGTGCGGCGATAGAGCAGCGCGTGCCCGTATTTGCCGTAGAGCTGGTGCTCGACAGCCGTCACACCAATCCACAACATGGCTTCCTCGCGCTCAACGAAGACGATCTGAGCAGCGCGCAGCGCGTACAACTCAAGGGTTTCTCCCACCTTCCGAAACCCGCCACGTCTCGCCTGTCCGCCGATGCCCCGGTGACTGCCGGCCTACTCGGAGTCTACTGCGGAAGCACGCCGTTGGTTCACGCGGCGGCACGCAGGCGCCTACTGGAACAACACGTCGTGCCGCTGGCCGCCCCGGCGGACGTCCTCGTGACGGGCTTGCCTGCCTTTGGACCGCACAACACCCGCGCCGTGCTGAACCCGGTACTCGTGAGACATTTACTCCAAGCCTGGGTACTGGAGCAATACGCCGGAAGGTCCGCTTTGAAGCCAGGTGGGACGCTCGTTCTGCTCCACCCTTGCACCAACCGGTTCGACCACCAGCAGCACACGGCCCACTTCAATTTCTTCAACTCGGTGCTGCCCAAGGCCACGAACGCCGAAGAATTCGCGCGCGCCGAGCTCGCTTTCGCCCGGGACCCCGCGCTATTGACCGCCTTCCGCACGGGACACGCCTATCACCCCGCGCATCCGTTTCTGGTTTGGAGGCAAGCGTCCCGATCCGGCGGAACGGTGGGACGAGTCATCGTCGTTGGCGCCGACAACGAGAGCGTACCCATGCTGCTCGGCTACGAAACGGCCGGGAGCATCGCCGAAGCGCTGTATCGCGCTCGCAACGGCCAAAGCCAAGTTCAAGACATCCTGTGCCTGCACAATCCGCTGACCGTCGTCTGTCAGCTTCCGGAAGCAACGTGAATAGTCAATTTTCAGGTCCCTCCGACTCCCCCTTGCGCCTTCGAGACCTCTACACGGGCAAGCGCTTGATTGTCATCGGTGGTACGGGCTTTTTGGGCAAGGTGTGGTGGTCGCTGCTCCTCGATCGACTCCCCGAAGTCGGCAAGTTGTATCTCGTGGTGCGGCCGAAGCCGAACATGAGCTCCACCGAGCGCTTCTGGAAGGAGATCGCTCCGCACCCTTGCCTCGAACCACTCAGGGTACGTCACGGCAGCGGCTACCGCGCGTTCCTGGAGGACAAAGTCATGCCCGTCGATGGCGACATCACGCAGGCGTATTGTGGTCTGAACGAGGCGCTACGGGCTCAACTCAAGGGCGGAGTGGACGCGGTCGTCAACGCGTCCGGCATCGTAAACTTCCAACCTCCCCTGGACGTAGCCCTCGAAGTAAACGCCTTTGGTGCGCAAACCGTCGTGGACCTGGCACGGGACCTCGGCAATGTCGCGGTCGTCCACACCAGCACGTGTTACGTGGCTGGTTATCGTCCCGGTATCGTCGAAGAAACGAACCCTCTCGAGCATCCTTTCCCGTTCGCTGGCCAGCTGGAACGAGCCCATTGGGATGCCGACCGTGAAATCGCCGAGTGCCTCGACATCATCAAGCAAGCCAAGCAGCGGGCTGGGGATGCCTTCCGTCAAAGTCACTTCCTCGACCAGGCGAAGAAGAACTTGGTCGAGCGCGGCGAGCCCTGTAGTGGACGCGTGCTCGAAGACGAAATCGAGCGCGTCCGCCGTCGGTTCGTCGAGACGCAGCTGTCCCAACTCGGGCAAGAGCGTGCACAATTTTGGGGCTGGCCCAACACCTATACGTACACGAAGAGCATCGGCGAGCAGATCATCGCACGCTCCGGCTTACCGTTCACGATCGTGCGCCCGGCCATCATCGAGTCTTGCGTCGAGTATCCCAGCGTGGGCTGGAACGAAGGCGTCAACACCAGCGCCCCCATCATCTACGCAATTCGCCAAGGCCAACAACAACTGCCGGGTGACAGCGTCAGGCTCGACTTGATCCCTTGCGACCTCGTCGCTTCTGGCATGTTGCTGTCACTGGCGGAGTTGTTCGAAGGCACCGCCAAACCGGTCTACCAGTACGGGACGAGCGATTCCAACCCGGTGACCATGTCGCGAGTCTACGAGCTGTCCGGCCTCCACAAGCGCAAGCTCTACAAGAGCAAGCCGAGCTCCGTCGGTAGCTTTCTACAGGCACACCTCGAAGGGGCACTCTTGAAGCCTCGTGCCTTCGAGAACTATGGGCCCAAGAAGGTAGCCTCCGTCGCGAAGGGGTTGGCGTCGTGGCTCGAGAACCTGCCCGAAGGCGGTCTCTCGCTTTCGCTCGAGCCGGCAGCGGCGGAACTTCGAAAGTTCGCGCGCAAGCAAGAGAACATCGCGAAGGTAGTCGGCCAGTTCATCCCCTTCACTGCCGAACTCGACTACGAGTTCCGGTGCGACAACACGCGCGCCGCGTTCGCTCGCACGTTACCCGAAGAGCGCAAACTCCTGTATTGGGCACCAGAGACGCTCG
Source organism: uncultured bacterium (assembly GCA_966249405.1). Lineage (GTDB taxonomy): Bacteria > Myxococcota_A > Polyangia > Polyangiales > Polyangiaceae > SZUA-265. Next base: position 20,908 of record CBINDO010000119.1, read on the forward strand.
ATTGGCGCGACTGGTTTCTCAACACCCACATCCCCGGGCTGGACAAGTGGGTGTTCCCAGAACTCGAGGCCAAACTCCGCAAGCCAGTGAGGGCGCTCCGTCACCACGACAGCCTCGTTCACTTGCTACGAGAAATGGCCGAGCGGCACGAGCTCGGGGTAGCCCTGCAAGACGACTCGAACGCCGGTTTGACGCGCGTTTCGTTCCGGG
>CBINDO010000120.1:0-21065 GCA_966249405.1 uncultured bacterium
TTCCCAGGGGGGACGTCCTGCAGACCAGTGCGTCCCTCGCGGGACGGTCGATGATGGAGGTGACGGAGGACTCGCGTGAGGGCGACGACGAGCACGCGGAAGAACCCGCCGAGTACATGTTGACCGAATCGGGCGACCTCATCATCGATCCAAACGATGCCGACCAGCGCGTCGACTTGGTCACGCATTGCTTCCGATGTGAAGCCGAAGCGCTACGGACGGGCCACTTCGACGAGTTGGACGTGGAAGCCGGAAACGAGGATGACGAACCGATCCCGTCCGGGAGAGTCCGTGCAGCCACGAGCTCGGGTCGATCGAGGCTTACCCTCCCCGTCGACTTCCGACTCGGTGTCTGGGTCGACGTCGGTGCTCGCAACTTCCGTAGGCACGGAAGAGCACACTTCGAACGACTGGTGCAGCTGGGCTTCACGGACGTGTGTTTCATGGTCAACGACATCCCGACCGGTGACACGCGGTTCTCGCTTTCGAGCTTCCCCGCGGACGAGTTGCGTCGCGTCGTCCCCGAACTCGCGTCGCGAGGCATTGCGGTCACGCTGACGAGTTGGGTCACACCGCGTCTTGGATACTTGGAAGGGTTGGTTTCGACGCTCGTGCCTTTGGCGAGTGAGCTTGGTGTAACGGCGCTCGAATTCGACGCCGAAGAAGCCTGGTCGCGACGGTCGCCGCAAGGCTTTGCGGACCACACTGCGGCTGCCAATCACCTGTTCGACGGGTTGGCGCCGCTCAGAACACGCCCGGTGCGCCTGGGAATCACCACACAGGTGGATCCGCTGTCGAGCGAGCGACTCCGAGGTCTCGTCAACCGCGCCGACTTCGTCGTGCCGCAGGCTTACTCGACCATGAATCCCAGCTGGCTCTCGACGCCAGCCGCGCGTGAGGCGCACGCGGCGGACATCCGCAGTCATCAGGTGAACGGGCCGTACGGACCAGTTGGGATCCAGCGGCGTGCCGTGGCGCGGCTGCACGCCGCCTCGAGAGGCAAGCCGATGATTATGGGCCTCGCCGCCTACAACCGACACCGTTGGGGTGGCCACTCTGCGCAAGACATCATGCGTCGAGAGCTCGACGAGGCCATTCACCTGAGAGGCGAGGCAACGCTGCAGGGTGTTCGTTATTGGTCGTGGAAGTGGATCTCCGGCATGGACGGTTCTGGTGGGGACCCAGCGACGAGTTATGCCGGCGACTTCTTCCGCGGGCTCCAGGCTGGAGCGGCACGTGTCCCTCCCGATTCCCGATTGTACAACCAGCCCGTCGGGGGACGCGCTGAACCAAGTGAGGCAAGTCCATGGTAAAGAAGTCAGGAAACTCGCGAGCAATGGAAGAGGCACTGCAGGCGGCAGTGTCACGAATGAACGGCACACCTCCGGTCCTACCGGCACCACAGGCAACCAGCATGCCCAACGATCCGATGAGTTTGTTCGCATCCGTTTTACCCAAACTCCTAGAACGGGGCTCCGAAACAGACGTCGACGAGGATCGGCTAACCGACGCTATCGAACAACTTCGCACCGACGATCTGAAGCCACTCCGCGAACAATTGGAAGCGCAGACCGCTAGCATCGAACGCATCTTGCGCTCGCAGAAGATGCTGCTGCGAAGGCTTCGCGAAGTGGACGAGATGGTGACGCTCTTGGCCAAGCAACTCTCGCGTATCGAACTTCTGGAAGAGCCCGATTCAATGGATCCAGATGAACTTCTCGAACGTAGCGGTCGGCCGTCGAGCGTGGTGGCCGCACCTGGCGTGCGCCATAGACGGCGCGCCTGAGTTCTCCGCTCGAGCACACATGACTCCAACCGGCGTACATTGAACAGTAGGGGGCGTTTGGCCCACAAGGAATGAGGTCACTATGGCAAGCGAAAGCAGCGAATATTTCGAGTACGATGAAGATCTCGAGTCCAGCGACGAGGACTTCGAGTCCGACGAAGACTACGAGTCCAGCGACGAAGACTTCGAGTCCGATGAGGACGTCGAGTCCAGTGACGAAGACTTCGAGTCCGATGAAGACTTCGAGTCGAGCGACGAAGACTACGAATCGGACGAGAGTTTCTCCGCCGAAGCGACCGAAAGCGACGAGTCGGATGAAGCGTACTACCGTGGTCAGCCGACCGCATATTCGGCGCGTATCGCTGCGCGCCGTGCCGCCGTCCAACGTCAGCGCGCATGGCAGCGCAACGTGCAAGCCACTCAAGCTGCCGATGCACGTCAGGCGTTGGCCAATCAACGCAACCTGAGCCGGAGGATCCAAAGTGCGACCCGCACGAAGACCCAAGCTGCACCTGCGTTGAAGGGTTCTAGCGCCGTGTCTCTTCAGCTGCCGGGTCGTCGACCCGTGAGAGCCTTCATCAGCCCGTCGATGGTGTCGACGGCAGAGATGAAGAAGTTGCGCAGTGTGTTGGCCCGCAACGACATTCGCCAGGCTCAAGCCATCGCCAAATTGTCGGCGGCTCAAGCTGCGGCGGTGAAGCAGTTGACCGCGCAGCAGATCAAGAGCGATCGGGATCTCGGCAAGAAGATCGTCGAGGGCGACAACGCCCTCAACAAGCTCATTACCAAGGAGTCGGCCGATCGCAAAGCCGCCTTCGACAAGCACCGCAAGGCGGTGTTGGGTGCGGTGCGCCGCGCCGAGAAACGCCAGTTCTGGAACACCGCCCTCGTGGGCACGAGCGCATGGTTCTGGTCCTTGTACGCGGACCGCAGTGAACTGTTCGCCAAGCGCAACCTGATGATGGCGGGCTCCAACGCCTTCTGGCTCTTCAGCGACGAAATCTTCGGCGCGGTGGTCGGCAAGAAGAAGGTCGCCACCCAGAACTTGGCGTGGTTGGCTGTGGCGGGCAACATCGCGACGATGATGTTCATTGCCAACAACGACCAAATCGAACGCTTCGTGACGGTCGTCGACAGCCTCGGCGATGGCGGGAAACTCGAGCTCGACTCGAGCAAGCTGGGCATCGCCAAGGACTACCAGGAGGATTTCGACTCGCTCAAGGAAGTGCGCGCGGTGGCCAGCTACGTCACCTTACCGTCCAACGGGACTGCGAGTCCGCTGCAGGTTTCTTGGGCAGACAAGAAGCTCACAATCAGCGGCGGAGCCGCTGGACAGAAGGTCGCCGTTCTCGTCGACACGTGGAAGAACAACGGCGACCTCTGAGCCGCGTTGATATTGGTGCCGCCTCATGTCGCGCAACCGGCGTCGCTTGCGTACGGAGCCAATGATGGAGGCGGCGCCGGTTCCGCGTGTTGAAGGCGAGTTGCGCGTGCGTGTACCTGCGCACGGCGTAGGTTACCTATCGGCGCCAGATGGCATCGTCACCGCGCGGACCGCATCTCGCTTCGGGAAGCAAGCGGAGCGCGCGCAACGAGTGCGCTCCGCTCGATCGACCGAGCTCGGGCGGCGCATCGTCGACGATGCGAGCCGGCTCGGCCTCGATAATCTGCAACGCCGAGAGAAGGCTCACCGTCGTTTGACACAGGGTGACGGCAAGCTGGCCGAGCAATGGCTCGGCCAGCTCGCCACGGCTCTGCGTGAGGATGAACAGCTGCGACGCGGCCTAGCCGCGTCGCTGGCGAGAGGCAAACACCGCGCGAGTTGGCAAACGCTGACCGTGCTCAGTTCGTTGCCATTGTTCTCCGTCTTCGGTCGGCAAAACCTCCGACACCAAGTGACTCTGCTGGTGCTGCTTCTGGTGTGGCTCTTCGGAGATGAAGTGACGGATCTGCTCTCCAATTCCAAACCTGGCGTCGCCGAAGCGGACCGCGCTCCATGGTGGGGTTACTTGGCTCCCTTGGCGAACGGCGTGGCGGCATGGTGGTTGCTCCACGAGCAGCAGCACGAGCCGCTCATTTCTGGCGTGGCCCATGGCTTCGTTCGCAAACGCGCCGAGCGCAGACGCGTGCCACGAGCATCGCTCAGCCAAACATTGTCTGCGGCTAGAGCATTGGTGGCGCCTTGCCTGGCGGATGCTCCGGCGCGCAGGAAACTGTCCAGAGTCACAGAAGAATACGTATGTCGCGTCGATCTCACCGAACACGTTGCTCCCGGTTTCCGCTTGGACGTGGTCGCCGCTGGCGCGCTCCCGGTGCTGGTCAGCGTGGGCAAGGTCGATTGGCACCCAGAGGCCCTCTCGCGCGCGCCGCGCGTGGAAAGCATCGAGGGGTCAGTCGAGCTCGGGGTGCTCGAAATGCGACTACGTGTGAGCGCTCGCCGGGTCGTCGGCAGGGCTGCGGCGTTGGTCAACGCCGCTGAGGCCGCCTGGGTCGTTCAAGTCGTCACTGTCTCACTGTTTTGATTCGCGGAAGGCAGGCTCACTGCATGGCAAAAGTACTACTCGCATCGCTGGCGCAACAAACAGGCTGGTCCGAGAAGCAGCTCGAACAGGCCGTTTCAGACGCGAGAAAGCGTTTGCTCGACGCACCACCTGAGCAGTCCAAGACCGCTCGCGCCCCAAGCGTAACCGTTCCCGGAGTCACTCCGCCCCCTGTCAGCAGGCCAACTCGCGCCGTCAGCATGCGCCTTGCGTCTGGGCGAACCGTGCATGTACGACTCGATTCGCTAGCGCGACGAGAGGAGCTCGCGGAGCTGCGACGAGTCCATACCGAAAACGCCGATGCACAACGCAAGGTACTGGTTCGGCACGAACGCGCGCTTCGAGCGTTGCAGCGACGGCTGGGTCGCGCCGAAACCGACGTACTGTCAGCAGGTCAACGCGCGGACTTAGCCTTGTTGCTGGCAATGGGGCGCGGCTTGTCATTCCAAGGGCTCACGCAGCGCTTGAACGCCAAGGTGACCGAGCAGGACAAGGCCATTCGAGAGCTGAAGCAAGCGATGACTTTGGCGCGTCATTCTGCGCTCCAAGAGAACACCGCGCGGGCCGTGAAGGACGCAGTTGGCGCGATGCAGGTTGCAGCATACGGCGAGAAGGGCAACGTATTTGCCGGCAACAACTTGCTCTTGGGTGGCAGTCAGCTGATCTGGAGTTTTCTTGGCCCTCTGTTGCAACGCGCCGGGGTGACGGCCACCGCAGGCATGATCTCGCCGGCAGTCTGGGGGCCAGTCGCGAGCCTGCTGATCGGCCACCTGACGTTGGGACAGCACCAGTTCGAGCGATTCGTGAGCGGCGAGCTCGAGCTGACATCCTCCGCCTCTGGCGGAACCCAGAACAACACGGCCATGCTCACCAACGTGAGCTCCGGCTTTGCTTCGACGTGGGCAGGGTCCCTGGACCTAAAGGATCACATCGCGCCCGCCTACTGGAGCGAGTTCAAAGCGCGCACCGACGTAACGGCGCGCGCCGAAGCGATTGGTCGTTCGGACTTCAGCTTCGCGGTCGCGCAAGTGGTTGACGGCGTACTTCACATAAACGCGGTAGTCATCAGCAAGGTTCCGTCTCTGCGCGTCAGGTGGACGGTTGATACGGGGAGTACTCGTGGCTGACGAACCGCTGGAGAAGTTGCTGCGTGTCCTGACGGGAGTCGGTCTCAGCTATGGCCCTTTGGGACACCAAGTCCTGGGCCAACTGTTGACGATCAACGCCAAGGAGGTCGAGGTCGCACTCGCGTCGACGCTCATCGCCGCTGCGTCGCAACAGAAAAACGCGCTCGCGTACACGGCCGTGCGTGTGCTGGCTCCCGCGGTTGCCGTGCACCTGCTGACGCGCAAAGAGGAGACGAGACTGACGTCGATTTGGCAACAACTCGAGACCAGGGCCGCGCAGCTACAACTCAGCGGTGCATTGTCGAGCGACGAGGCTCCCATACAGGCGCGCGTATCACGACGGCGCGGTCGCCGCGGGAGCGAGTCATGAGCACGGAGCTCGGCCTCGGTCGCGATACTTCACGCCGCACGTTCCCTGGAGCGATGAGCAAAGATCACTTCCCTGGCGCGGTTCAAGTCCTGCGAGATACGCGTGCGTCGTTCGAACTCGGCGGCGTCGCTCGCCGCATAGTCAGGGTGGTGCGCGGCTCGCAGTCTGCGCCATGCGGCGTTGACCTCGGCGTCACTTGCCGTCACCTCGACGCCCAAGACGTCGTATGCCCAACGCAGTTGGTCACTGGACGGCTTGGCGCTCGCCGCCGAGCGTCGTCCGGCTCGTTCTCGAGCCGCCCACGCTTGGGTCATGTTCCGAGCTATCCGTGGCGCGCACACCGAACTGGCTTTGACGAACACCGACTGAGCGAACTCCGCCCCTTGGCGGGTGACGCCGCACCAAACCGCCGACAAGGCGACGTCCTTCCACATGCTGTTCACCTCGGTCCGAATCGGCAGCCCGACGTCGAACGACAACAGCTCGCTCTCGCGGAACAAGTAGTAACCAGGGACAACCATCGCACTGGCGCCGGTGAGTTCACCGTGTCTCTGGCCGATGAAGTGCAAGATCGGACTTCGATTCAAGGCGAGTTCGAACAAACTGATGGTTCCAAAGTGAATTCCATCGCCGAACTCGGCTTCGAGAGCGTCGCCCAAGGGAGTACTGAACGGGTGCAGCGGATGTGCCGACAAGAACACGACGCTCGGGCCAGGCTTCGCTACGAACTCGAAGAAGGTGTTCTCGTCCAGGCTGGTGACCGGTACCGCCATTCGGCTAGCCATATCGCAGTCTCTAAGGACGTGCAACACGGATTCACCTTTGGCGCACCACTTCAAGGGAGAGATTGAAATGGATCCAGCAGCTTGGGAGCTTCTTCAACACGGCGATCCGAACGACGAGGTCCGCGTGATGTTGCGTCTAACGGAGGGAGCACAACCGCCGCCCAACGTGCGTGTAGTGTCTCACTTCGGCTCGATCGTAACGGCCCGCATCCGTCGTGGCGACACGCCCGAGGTATGGGGCCACGAGAACGTAGAAAGCCTGAAGGGTCCACGTCCCGTCAGTTGCCCCGTCGATCCGGACGACGATAGTTACGAACACGAGCTGGATGAGGACGTCTACGGCCACTCCGAGGCCGCAGACGCCGACAATTTGGAGGACTTCCTCGCCGCCGAAGGCGGCGAAGGTGTGGTGGTGGGGATCTGTGATTGGGGCTTCGACTTCACTCACCCGAACTTTCGCAACGATGACGGTACGACGCGATTGCTCGCGTTGTGGGACCAGCGGGAAACGAGGTCCGGGGTGGGGCCGGCGCCTTACGGATACGGCCGGGTGTACTCGCGCGACGAAATCAACGCCGCACTGAGGACGAACGACCCCTGTGCTGCCCTGGGTTATCACCCGGCCAGTGGCGACCCCTCGGGCACCGGGTCGCACGGGACTCACGTCGCGGACATCGTCGCGGGTAACCGGCGTGAACCGGGTTCCAATGTCGGATTGGCCCACCGCTCCGACATCGTCTTCGTGCACTTGGGCCAGTCTGCGATGGGAGAGCTGACGAACCTCGGCGACTCCGTCGAGCTGCTCGAAGGCCTCGACTTCGTTCGGATGGTCGCCGGCACGAAGCCTTGTGTGTTGCATCTCAGCGCAGGGAAGACGGCTGGTCCGCATCAAGGAGACACGTGCATCGAGCGTGCCATCGACAACTTGCTGACCGAGGCCGGCTTGCTCCTCGTTCAGAGCGTCGGCAACTATGCTGACGCCGCGATGCACTCGCATGCGCGCATCGGACCGAATCAATCACACACGCTGGATTGGCTGATCCCGCTGCGAGACCGAACACCCAACGAACTCGAGATCTGGTACAGCGGGCAAGACGTGTTTGGAGTTACCCTCCGGGCGCCAACTGGCGAGAGCTTCACCGTCCCCCTGGACGCGCGTTTGGCGCTCGGTGACGGACGCCAGCACTGGGGCAACTTCTATCATAGACGTCGCGAGCCCAACAGCGGGATGAATCACGTCGATGTTTACTTGTACCCCAGCGCGCCGGGAGGGCGCTGGACCATTACGCTCCACGGTCAACAAGTCGTGGACGGCCGTTTGCATGCTTGGATCGAGCGCGACGCGCGCAGCCGGTACCAGTCTCGCTTCCCACGCCACCAAGCGACACCCCAATACACTACCAATACCATATGCAACAGCTTCTACGCCATCGCAGTGGGCGCCTACGACGCTACCCTGCCTGACCGACCAGCGACTCGATTCAGTAGCCGTGGCCCGACGGCTGACGGGAGGCAAAAGCCGGAGATCGCGGCGCCGGGATACAAGATCAAGGCGGCGCGCTCGATGCCGCGAGACGGTTGGAGCGGACAGCCGAAGTTGTGCGTGAAGTCGGGCACGAGCATGGCGGCGCCTTGGGTCTCGGGAACCGTGGCGCTGATGATGGCGGCCGCCGGACGCAAGCTGTCCATCCACGAGGTACGGAGCATTCTGATTGGCACGGCCGACCCCCTCGGCGGCCCCAAGGGTCGCAGTTCGACGCGTTTGGGTTACGGCTACCTCAACGTGAGACGCGCCGTAGAAGCGGCGCGTCAGCTACGCACTGCACAGGCGACACCTGCTGTACTCGCCGCCGCGGGCCGCGCTCGGGCTCGACTCGAGCCGCGATCCGTCTCACCGCAACGGGCCCTCGTCATGCCGGGTGAATGACCCGGGTGGAGTCTATCTCATGAACATTCAGCGATTGAAGTCCGAACGCAGAAGATATCCAGCTTCGTCGAACGCGGCCGAGCGTCGTGCAGCCGACTTGTTCTTGGCCGACCTACTGGGGAACCAGACTGGTCTCGCCGGCCAACCCAACTGGCGCTTCTCACCGCCGATGGATACAGCCTACCTCCCGCCTGGTACTGCGAGTGCTGACGAGACGACACCGGATGCGACCGAGCGTAGCGCCGGGGAGACACTCTTCCACGTGCCGCTGCTCGCGGCGCACCACGCGCCTGGCGCGAGTTATGATCTGTCGGGTCCGAACTGCAATCTGCGATGGCTGAACTTGGGGCCCGGTTTCTCGGGCGCGACGGATGTAGTCGTTCACTTCCACGGCTATTCGGATTCGCACAATGGCATGCGCCTGCAACGAAAGGCCGATGCCAGCGGACTGGACTTGGATGCAGTCGGTGGTGCTCGCCCCGTCGTTGGCCTCGTTCCTCATGGCCATGCGTTCCCGGCGCGGGGGACTTGTCGAAACACACAGGCACGCTACACGTGTGGCCCTGATTGGTCCGGGAGCTGCTCGAACGGCGAGCGCCACGTCTGCCGTGACGGCTTCGACTTTCCGGCAATTCAACGGAGGGCTTCGCTACTCGAGCTGATTCGGGAGGGGCTCTCGGCGGCGCGGCGCGAATCCGGGTCGGGGGAGCTGCGCACCGGCCGTATCGTACTGACGGCGCATTCGGGGGGCGGCGCCGCGTTGGCGAGGTTGCTCGTCGCGTTCAAAGACGTGACCGAAGTAAACGGCTTTCAGTTCTTCGACGCGACGTACGGCGGCGTTGATGCGATGGTCGCTTCGGGTGGATGGTTGGAACAAGCCATGACCCGAGATGCACGCGCGCTCGGCACACTTCCGCGCTCGGAGTGGGACTCGTACATGGCGCGCTCGGGCAGCCACCTGCGCGTCGTATTCAAACCCCGCACCGATACTGCAAGCGTGGCTACCATCGTCGACCGATACATGGCTAGAAAGCTCGCGCAGCTGAGCTCGGACGGCGCGCTCTCGGCGTTTCTGCGGAAGTATTATCGCTCCGATGGTACCACGCGCAGTCATGGGGCCATCCCTCACGCATTCGGTGGGACACTCTTGGCTGATCCCAGCGCAGACCTGGATGGCAGCTCGCCGCAGCCGTTGCAACCGGTGGTCCGTCAACGTCGCACCGCGCCTGCCACTGGTCCATCGGTAGCGCCTCGCTCGGACGCGCCGCCGCGCGTCCACCAGACCGAACCGACCAACTCACAGCGACCGGATATCCCCGCTCCGCGTCCAGCCCATTCCACGCCGCCCGCGCCGCGCACCTTGGACGTGTCACGCGCGCTTGGCGTGGGAACATTGACTCAAGGCGACGTCGATCGCTTGGCTCGCGTCACGGTGGGAAGTGCCCGGGACATCGATGCCTTCTTCGCGCGCTCCGGGGGGAGTAGCTTCGCCGATTGGTACAATCGCCACCTCGGCGGTCGGGAGCCGTTCATGCGACGTGGCAGCGCCATCACCATGCCGACATCGGCCGCGGCGCGTCAGCACTTCGCCAGTTTCTGGGACCGCATACCGGCATGTTACGGACGACCGCGCATTACCATTCTCGATTTCTGCGCCACCATGTGTCTGGTGCTCAACGAAACGGGTGGACGCTTCGAAGCCGTCACCGAGACTTGTGGCCGCGGAAGAACAGATGCGCGAGGGCCGCATCCAGGTTTGGCCTATGCGTTCGATCGTATCGTGGACGTGAAGCGGAGCTACAACACTCTGCCCGGGAATCTCACCGCGGGACACCTGTTCGACGACCAAGCCTACGTCCAGGCTCACTCGGCTTTGGGAGGCGCGGCACAGCTGGCGCACCGTGGCAGTGAATGGCAGGGCGTGTGGCGTGGTGAGTACTTCCCGCAAGATCGGTTTGGCACGGAAGAGAACCTCACCTCGAATGGCTTCATCATGCAGGCCGACTTCTACAAGTTTCGCGGCCGCGGCATCATTCAAACCACGGGTAGGTCGTCCTACGTCAAACTCATCGAGCACATCCAAAGCTACAACGGATCGAGCCCGCTGCTTCAGCGCTTCCAACAGCGTTGGTCTCGAGTGTCGAGTGCCGTCGCCGCAACCATCAGCAGCAACGACGAGTGGGATCAACTCTTTCGAGACCCCGAGGTCTTAATTTTGGGCCCTGCAATCCACGGCCGGAGTCGGGGCACGGACTATCGTCTCATGAGCACCACGGCAAGTCTTCTCAATCACGTTCCGGGGACCGAAGACTCTCGAAATCCACGTGGCAACTCTGGCTCAATCTACGCGCTCGGACGGCGCGTCAGCGGGCGTTATCGTTACGGTGCTGGCGTGTACAGGGATAGGGTCCTCTCGATGCTTCGAGGGGCATTGGAGCTCGTTTGAAATCGCTGCAACTCAAGGATCGGAAACGGGAGGATCATCATGAATAGAGAAATGATTGGGCGCCGCTATCGCCCCTCGAGCGTGGAACTCAGGGAAGCCGATTTGATTTGGTCGCTACTCGTCAACAAACCACGCTCGTCGAGTCGGTTGTCGCGGGGACGGTTTGGGTTGCCGGGACTTTACGAGGAGGACCTGTACGACGAAACTTCACCTGCACCCGCGGCGCTGCCGTCTGGTAACCCAGTGCCATTCGCGCCAAACCCGCCGGCAGGGAGCGTTTGGCCCATAAGGACTCAGCACCCGCGGGCGCACGAGATCAACTACCGTGCCGAAGACGGCTCCTCCGTCGGTGGTAACGCCGCTCGAAGGTTCTTGGCGGACCGCGGAGAGGGCGCGCGATATCACGTCGGCATCGACCTCTACGCCAACCTGAACGATCCCGTGGTCGCCATCGCAGACGGACGTATCGTGGCGTTCTATCCCTTCTGTTGTGGCGACAACAAGACGACCTGGGCCCTCCTCGTCGAACACGAAAACGTCGTAATCAACTACGGGGAAGTCTCCCCCACGTCGCTGAGCGACAACAACCTCTCGATCGGCAACCGCGTCAGTCGTGGGCAGGTGATCGGCAAGGTCGGACGCAATCCCGGTGGCAGCTCGATGATCCACTTCGAGACTTACGTCCCAGGGACGACGCGCAATCACTCCTGGCGCAAGGCCAATCCTCGCCCTTCGGCGCTGCTCAATCCAACCCGGTTGCTGTTGTGGTTGCGCGACCACGGCGCGGCCAGCGGTGCAGGCGCCAACAGCGGCGCCAACGCCAATACCAGCGCGAGTAGTGGTGGCACAGTGAGCACCGCCGGGTCGATTGCATCGGCCGTGTCTCGCGTTGCCGCGAGCGCTGTCTCTGGAGTCGGTGCGCTCGCGGGCGCCGCCGTTGCCGCGATGACGTCTCAGCCGAATTGGACAGCGATGTCCCGAGAAGAACGGATGCGCTACGCGGTGAATCGCCTCGTGACTACGTACGGTTACCCGGTAAACGGCGCAGCCGGCATCGTCGGCAATCTTTGGGCGGAGTCGGGGATTCTTCCGAACCGCGTGGAGGGGAGCCAGCAAGCAACACCGATGCGGGCGCGCGATTTCAACGGCGTGGTGACGGACTTCACCGCCGCTCAGATCATGAATCGCGATCGACAGGCGCAGCAAGGGCCGCGACTGCCCGGCATTGGTTTGGCCCAGTGGACTTCGAGCGCGCGGCGCCGTGGGCTGTTTCAGCATCAATACCAGGGACGTGTACTCGGCGAGAACGTGTTGTTCAGCATGGACGCCCAGCTGGACTACTTGGTCAACGAGTTGAACACCAACTACACTCGGGTCAACCGGGTGGTTCGCGACGCGAGCGTCACCGTCGACGATGCCAGCGACGAAGTCCTCTACAACTTCGAGGTCCCTGGATCGATCCTGACGACGACGGAGCCCAGACGTAAACTGCCGCGCACGGACCCCGCCGTTCAGGCCGTGTTCGAGGCGCGGCGACGCCACGCGCGCTCGGCCTTGCAAGCGAGTCAGCGAAGCGGAGCAACTGCCACTCACGAAGCCATCCTCCCCGAAGATCTGGACGAAGCGGCCTTCAAACAGGCCGTCTTGGACGAACAAGTTCGCCGCGCCTTGGCCGGCGGCCGAGTTCGGTATGCAGGCGTACCCGCTGATCAGCTGGAAGAAGTAGAGGGTGGACATCGTTTGCGCACAGCGGCAGCGGGTCAGTGTCGAGCGCTGCTCGATGCCGCCCGCAGCGCGTTGGTCGAAGCTCGAACACTCGGGACGGACGCGGGCGCGGCTCAAGTGACTCACATCGGCATCGTATCGTCGTATCGAGGTCCACAAACCGACAGTGCGTTGTGGCACCGGTATTATCCAAGGTACTATCGAGAAACGGAGACGCATCGCGCGGGGTTGGAAGGCGGCCCCCACGGACAGGCCGCGGTCAGGTATCTTGCCCGGTACATCTCTGGTCGCAAAGCCGCACCAGGGTTCAGCAATCACAGCGACGGTAGAGCGGTAGACTTTACGACCACACAAGGCGGAGTGGTGTACGGCGCGAACAGCTCACAACGCGCGGGATGGCGTCTCACCTGGCTACACCGGTGGCTCGTCACCAATGCGAACCGGTTCGGCTTCCGACCACTGGCCACAGAAGAATGGCATTGGGATTACACGGGTTGAATGTCATGCGACCACGACAACGACACTACTTGAACACGCCGAACGCTTCCGGGTTCAATGGCTCCGAGACCGAACGACTCGAAGCAGACTACTTGTTTGCCGCCCTGATGGGCATGACCGTGCCTCGGCCGGCGGGGCCGCGAGTCCCAACAGCACCACAACGCGTCTCACAGAAAGCAATACGGACGACCAAGGCGCCGCTTGCCGATCGGTGGATGATGGGTGAATCGGCAGACGTCAACGTATCGGTGGTGCTTCACGGGATGTTCGGCGGCGACTTATCGGCGACAGTGACCATCAAAACCACCAGCGGCGCTACGGTGTCGACACACGGCGTTGCCGGGACCAACCCTCAGTTTACGGCGACGTTGCCGGCCGAAGGTCGATACCGGATAACCGTGACCCCCACCGCGGCGAGTCCGGACGACCGCTACATTCGCACTACTAAGTCTCTGCGAACGCGGTCTTCGGACACGACGTTGACCATTTCCTTGAACGTACATCGCGAGAACTTCAAGAACGTGTTGGATACTTGGCGCGCGAACAACGTCGACCCCGCGAGCGCCCAACGAGTTTCCTCGGTTCCGCTCTGTGGGAAGCTGCCTCAGCTCAATCGAGCCGCGCACGCCAAGTGCGCGGCAGCAAACGCGGCCTGGAACGCGCTAAACCCGACCCTGCGCGCCGAGATTGAGCAGTCGTTGCCGATCGTCGGTGGTTACAACAAGCGTACGACGTCGGCGGGAGGATTCAGCAACCATTCCATCGGCGCGGCGCTCGATGTGAACTACAACATGGAGACCAAGCAGAACTACCACTTCCTCAGGACCGACGCGGAACACACGGCGCTGTTGCGACTGGTACAGACAGTGGTACGCAATGATCCGACCTTCGCCTCCTACGACATCTTTGCGCGCCGCACCGGCGTGGACCTCACGCAGTGGGACGCGGCAGCCACGTTCAATCGCCTGTTTCCTTGGTACATCGAAGCCGCCGTGGCACGGACCAACGGGGCGACCGCACCCAACCTGCCCACGCCTTCGGGAGCGCCCAGTAACCTACCTCAGACAGCCGCCCGGTTGACGACGACGCGAGAGCAAGTGAAGGCAGCGCGCGACGCGACACGCGATCAAGCGTTGAAGGAGACGTTGGGCACGGTCGACCGGGAGTGGGACTCGATTTCGGCATGGCTCTACGGCTCGAGGGTCGGTCGAGGAAGTTCGGCGACGACGCTGGTTGGCATGATCCCCATGCATCGCAAGTTCGTGGAGCTCATGTTGACGGCTGGATGGAGCTGGGGCGGCAACTGGCGCGGGTCCAAGGATTACATGCACTTCGAGGACACGGCCGTGTTGCCCCAAGTGACGATTGGTGCGGCCGGGGCTACTTCGGAGTCCTTCGGCACGGAGGACGAGCGAGACGTGCACGACGGGGACGACTAGCCGCCGTCAGCGGTTCGAACGCCCCGCCTTCTTCTCCATCGCCCACCTGTTACACTGGTCGGGGCCTCCGGTTTGGTAGACCCACGACCAGTGACCACTTCCCCTCCCTCTAACGGCAGACGCGGCGTTGCTGAACTCTGTCGATGGTGGGGCCTTGAACGCCCCTACGACGGCACTCGTCCTCGATCCACTGCAACACACCACACGTGATACGCACGGCACGGTTTCGCCGGGAGTCGGGGTTTCCTGGCTCGGAGCCAACGTGTACGCCCAACAACAGGCGAATCGAGTCATTGCCGAGCAACCACACCGGGCTCCCGCTGTGACCCACTGAGGTGTCGATGCGGTAGAACAAGTGCGTGGGCGTGACGCCTTCAATCCTCAGACGCTCCGAATGTCGGAACATGAGCCCTTCGATGTTCTGGGTTGGCGTCGTACGAGGGCGCTCGCTGGGATAACCAGCGTTGGTGAGCAGGGTGGCCGTGTTGTCGTCACCGCGAGGCTGAAGCATCATAAACTGCGACGGTCGGGTGAAAGGAGTGGGAAGGAACACCAGCCCCAAGTCGAGGGTGGAATGCTCCGCGAGGCCGGCGCTAGTGACTACTTGCTGCGCGGGCTGGGCTGGCATTCGATCACCTGCCGCAGCGACCGAGTAGTTCGCCCCGGGCGTGACTCGGACGCGATGGCAAAACGGCCCATTGCGCCGCTCCGACACGACGTGTTCGGCCGTCAACACGACTTGTGGTGCGATCAACGTGCCTGAACCATGGAAGAATGGTTGAAAGCCGGAGCCGAAGTCCCGCTCGATCATGCAGATCGTGTTGAAGGGGAACAGCTTCGTCGACGGGTTCGACGTGGCAGCAGGCACCAACACGCGATCATCCGCCGGATCCATTACAGGCACCTCGCTCCAGTCCTCGGCACTCTCTTGCCGGGCGCGGACGTCGTAACCTCCAAATCGTCCCAACCTTGGCATCGAGCGAGGGCGGCTCCCTACCAATCTCGAATAGAAGTAATTGGCCTCTCTCAGCTCTGCCCTGGTCCAGGTGTATGCGTTGGTCTTCATTGTTCCCTCCTGTGCGCAAAGCGCTCGTGCGCGCACAGGCCAAGTGTAAACCAAGAGAACTGGGTCCCACAACAATGCAAGCGACCGAGCGCATAGGAAAGATCTTGAAGGTGCTGGTCAGGCCAACACCGATGGCGGCTTCACCTCCCCTGTATCCAAGTGTCTGACTCGCAACGCTCGCTCATCGCCTCAGCGACGCCCCATCGCTGCGTGCCGCAGCCAACATCGCCGCGGTCGACGTATCGGCTCGAATGTGGGGGGCGTGCTCGGCCAAGCTTCGAGCCAATTCGTCGATGCCTTCGAGCAAGATCGAGAAGTGCAGCACCTTACCATCCTGGGTGACCAGCGTGAGACGCTTCATCCAATCGCTCCACTGCACCCGCACGAGTGTTTCCCACGCCACGTGGGGGTAGGCGCGGAGCAAGCCACGATACCCAAGCCCGGTAGGACCGATGCCATGTCTCACCCAATGCGCCTGAACGACGAGCAACGCAGTCGCCGGACTGAAGGCGAGGCAAGCCAAGATCAGTGGACGTTCGTCCGGTTCAGCCGCCACCGCGGCCGCGACGATCGCCCCGACGAGGAGGCCAGTGCTAACCCAGCCCGCCAGGGCCACGCGTCTCGGGTAACGGAGAACGAACCAGCCGCTCCGTCGAGACGCTGCGCTACCGACGGTCACGTGTCCTTGGACCTCCAGCGCGACGAATCGGCCAACCTGTCCTGCGACACACGTCGATTTTTGTCGATCACTCCAAGCAGAATCACGAGGAACGCGAGCAGCCGCAGTACGAACGGCTCGTGTCGACTCTCAGTTTCCCAGGTAAACAGTCCAATGGACAGCCACTGAAAGCCCAGTAACGCGAACGCCACGGAGAAGAAGGCGAACAGTCGGTCGCGGCTCGCCCTCCAGAAACGAAGGAAGAAGACTGCAATCGCCCAGCAGGAGATCCACAGCGCGCCGTGAAGGAAAGTTACCGTTTCCGAGTTCACTTGGCCTCCCAGATCAGACCGAACAGCAAGGTCGCCACGGCAACGAGGCCGACGCTACTGCGCACGACGCTGAGATCTGTGCCGGGGACCACGACGAGATCGAGGAACATGAGCGCATTGTTCAGAGCGAGTCCGACGAAACCAATGCAACTCAACAGCACCAGCCGAGTTCGCGCACGCAGGTAGCTCATGAACAACAACACCGAGCAACCCAGGCTGGTCGCAGCGCACGAAAAGTAGACCAGCTCAGCCATTCTTGCCCCCCTTCGATTTGAGGACGAACGCATCTGCAAAGTGGTGAATCGCCGCGTCGCGTAGCCGTTCGATGGCGAGCGTGGCCATCAGTTGAACGACGTCGAAGCGGTTGGTCGTGTACGTGGCAGCCAGAGAATCGACACACGCGGCGCTCCGCGCCCCGGCCGGAGCGTAGACGAAACCCGATCGACGAGTACCCACGGAGCGAGCCTGCAGCAGCTCCACGCGCCACAGATGGGTCATCGCGTCGGCGGTTGCTTCCAGAGAGAGATTCAACCGGGCGGACGCCTCTTCCGCAGTCCAAACCTTGGGATCGCGATGCATCAGAAGCAATATCTCCAATTGCTCGTAATTGGCGACGTTCACTTTTAGGAACTCGCGCACTTCCGAAGATACTTCTACGCTCATTTCCGAACCTGGGGACTAGCCTTATCGAACCCAGACGGGCTCGGCGCGTTCGGCCACCAGCCGATGGGGTAGCACGCGATGCTTGGAGTTCCAACTATCGTGTGCTACCGAGTTCAAACGTGGGACGTTCGGGCCGGTTCTTGTTGGTGCTTTTGACCGGTTTGGCACTATTGGCGACGGGAGTGCACGTCGTGCTCAACAAAGTCACCAGAAACTGGTTCGAATCCGACTTGGAACTCCGCTCGCGGCTGGCAGTCTCCTCGGCTCGCCAGAGCCTCGAAGGACATTGGTCAATCGGATCTGTGGCACTACGCGACACCCTGACGAACATCACGCTCGACGAACGGATCATGGCCGCGGCGGCGTGCTCGACGTCGGGTGAGTTACTCGTCGCATCAACAGGATATCCTGCGGGCTTTGGCTGCCGCGCCGTTCAGGAGCGGATGCGCCGCGAGCGGCGACCGGAATCGGCAACGTGGTCGATGACCACTGAATTGCCGTCTGGAGAAGTTCACATAGCGGTGGTCGGACTCGAGCAGGGCGAGAGTGAACTCGGCAATATCATTCTGGTCCACGACTTGAGCTATCTTAGCCGGCGAGAGCGCACAACTGGCGGCATCCTCCTCGTTGCATTCATCGTTCTCGCCTTGGGTGCCTCGGCCGTAACGCTCGCGGCGGCCCGGTTGGCTTGGAAGCGTTGGACGGACGATCTGCGAAGCGCGCTCGCGGGCAACGCCAAGAGGGAGTTTCAGCCGCTAATGCGCGATGTCCGTTCGTTGATGAGTCAGCTCACTAGCGAGCGTGAAGCGCGTGGTACGCGCTGGGGTCCCGAGCGACTGCGCGCCGTCTTGAGGCAGCACGTCGGAGGTGAACAGATCGTCATTCTCGCCAACCGTGAGCCCTACATTCACGAATGGAGCGAATCCGGCGTCAATGTCGTGCACCCCGCGAGTGGGCTCGTCACTGCCCTGGAACCGGTGATGCGAGCTTGCTCCGGAGTCTGGGTTGCCCATGGGAGCGGCAGCGCCGATCGCGAAACGGTGGATGCCAACGACCGAGTAATGGTGCCGCCGACCGAAGAATCGTATCTCATACGGAGGGTGTGGCTCAGTTCGCGGGAGGAGAACGGCTACTACTACGGCTTCTCCAACGAGGGTCTTTGGCCCCTGTGTCATGTGGCCCACACTCGACCCAACTTTCGTGCGGAGGACTACGAGGAGTACAAGCGTGTAAATCGGAAGTTCGCGGATGCGGTCTGTGAGGAGGTCGACTCCGACGATCCCATCGTCCTCGTCCAAGACTACCACTTCGCGCTCGCACCAAAGATGATTCGTGAACGTCTGCCAAAGGCGACGATAATTAGCTTCTGGCACATTCCCTGGCCCAACGCGGAGCGGGTGGGCATCTGTCCTTGGAGAGACGAGTTGCTCGCCGGGTTACTTGGTTCGAGCGTGGTGGGGTTTCATACGCAACAGCACTGCAACAACTTCATCGATTCCGTTGATGCATTCATGGAGAGTAGAATTGACCGCGAAGCCAATGCGGTCGTGCAAAATGGGCGCGCTACGCTGGTCCGTCCCTATCCCATCTCCATCGAGTGGCCAACTCGTTGGGCTCACGCGGACGGTCTCATCAGGCCTAGTCGCGAAGAAGTGTGTGCACGCTTGGGCCTGTCCAACTCGACGCTACTCGGGATTGGGGTAGACAGATTGGACTACACGAAGGGTATCGAGGAACGACTCATGGCCGTCGAACAATTGCTCGAGAGGTACCCGGAGTATCGTGGAAAGTTTACCTTCGTTCAGGTCGCAGCACCTAGCAGGGTCAAAATTCCTCACTACCGCGAACTGAGCGAACGTGTGGAGGCACTCGCGGCGGACATCAACGCCAAGTGGTCCACCGAGCACCATCGCCCCATCGTACTGTTGCGCACACACTGCGAACCGGAAGAAGTGTACGAGTTCTACCGCGCTGCCGACGTCTGCTATATCAGCAGCTTGCACGATGGTATGAATCTAGTTGCCAAGGAGTTCGTTGCCGCGCGCGACGACGAAAGAGGGGTTTTAGTCCTCAGCAGATTCACTGGCGCCGCACGCGAGCTCACGGAAGCACTGATCGTCAACCCCTACGATCTGCACGAGGCCAGCGACGCCCTCGCAGTAGCGCTGAGGATGCCGCAGGACGAGCAGCAAGACCGGATGAGATCCATGCGCCGGATCGTAGCCGAGTTCAATGTGTACAGGTGGGCGGGACGGATGCTGGTGGACGCAGCGGAGCTACGCCGAAAGGAGCGGCTCTCGGGTCGCTGGGGAGCGCCGACAGCAGTCGTCGCGCGCGGGGCCGCGGAATGATTCACTTATTCGATGCCGAAAACGCGGAACTGCTTGCCCAGCTCGCGAGCGCGCGCGTCCTACTCGCCTTCGACTTCGATGGGACGCTAGCACCAATCGTTGCCGAGCCACAGCTCGCATTCATGCGAGCCACCACGAGCAAGTTGTTCAAGAGGGTTTGTGACTTGTATCCGAGCGCTGTGATCTCCGGACGTAGTCGAGCCGACGTGTCTGCCCGACTTGCTGGCGCGAGAGTAGGCCACGTGATTGGCAATCACGGGTTGGAACCTAGCTCGCGACTACCAGAGTTCCAAGCCAACACGAAACGCGCGGCAATGTCCCTGAGGCAGTCACTGAGCTCCGAGCAGGGTGTGGAACTGGAGGACAAGCGTTACTCGCTTGCGCTGCACTATCGAGATGCGAAGAACAAGGAGCAGGCCAGAAAGGCGATTCGCGAGGCCGTGGCAGCGTTGCCGCTGCGGGTTAGGACGGTCTCGGGTAAACTCGTTGTCAACATCGTGCCCGAAGGAGCGCCAAACAAGGGGGACGCGCTGCTCGCCCTGCGGGGCGAAACGGACTTGGATGTAGCTCTGTACGTAGGTGACGACGTCACTGACGAGGATGTTTTCGAAATCGACCAACCGGGCCGGCTCGTCGGAGTTCGCGTCGGCGAGTCACGGGGCTCGGCAGCGGGCTACTTCCTGCGCGACCAACGAGAGATTGATCGATTGCTGCGCCAGTTGATAGCCTTGCGAGAAAATCGGTCCAAACCATGAACCAGTCCGAGTCGACTTGCGACGCTTACCCGCTAGGGCCAGCCCTGGATTTCCTCAGGCGCCTTTGGCAACTCAACCACGCGCTCGAGAGGGTGTCGAATCGCATGGAGAAACGCCTGAACGTAACGGCCCAGCAGCGCCTGCTGTTGCGCTGCATTGGCAAGTACCCTGGCGTCACGGCGGGCCATTTGGCAGGCCTTCTTTGCCTCGACCCCGGCACAGTATCAGCGTCACTCAATCGCTTGGAACGCAGAGGCCTCTTGCAGCGTCGGCGCGATCCTAGGGACGGGCGACGGGTCATATTGGGGCTCACCGCCAGTGGGCGATCGATGGATCAGCCGGCGCTCGGCACGGTGGAGAGTGCGGTCGAACAGCTGCTCGAGCAGGTACCGCAGCACGACCTCGCGTCCGCGATTCGGCTGCTCGAGAGGCTCACCGAGCTTCTGGCACGGGCGGCTCGATAGGGAGGCGGCAAGTCATTGTTTGCGGCCTACGAGTCGACGTGGTGTGGTCGAGACCGTCTCGTGTCCCTACGATGTCTATGTTCTGGCTCAGCGTGAACGTGACCGTGGGGTTGTTCAGTTAAGGGAATGGGGT
>CBINDO010000121.1:0-21040 GCA_966249405.1 uncultured bacterium
CAGAATTTGCCCGACGCTCGCGGCGCCGCTCCAGAACACGGACTTGGTGCCCAGCTCCGCGACGACGGATTGATCGAGCAAGTTACTCACGGGCAGGACAACCACTTCCCCTTTCATGTGTACGTCGATCTGCAACGCCAGGACGCTGCGACGAATGATCAGAGACTCGACGAAGTCACACAAAGCGTCGGCATTTTCTGGGAGGAGCAGGTCCGTAAAACGTCGACCCAAGGACTCCAGCAATCGATCAGTGGGCGCCAGCATCGTCCACGGCCCGCTCTCGTCGATAACCGACAGCAGGCCCGTCTGCTCCAAACATCGGCTCCAGCTCGAGAGGTTTGGCGTCCGAGCGACGATGGTGCCAAGTCCCAGCGAATGACAGGGCAGACCTTCGATACCAAGGCGGTACGGCACGATGCTTGCATCCTATCAAGCCTGACCCCTCGCCCGCTACCTTAAACCCACGGTTCTGCGGTGTGGACCTTACCGCGATTCGAACCGCCCCTCGGGCACGGAGGGTGGATCTCGTAACCGGCGGTCTGGGGCCAGTGCAACAAGTGAGCGTCATGGGCTCTGCTCCACGGCGAGCCATCGCTTTCGACTATGGATCCATAGCTGGAACAATGTCCGTCACTCGGTGAGGTCGGAGTGGAAGGCGCTCAGCAACTCGAGCAGCAGCGGGTCGGGCGCCGGGTCGCTTCGAGTTAACGCGAACACGGAGGCGGTGACGCCCGCTGCTGCGGCCGCGTCCAGCGAGCGAGGAAAGTCGGCGCTGCGTTCCCGGGCTAGCTCGGCCTTGCTGAACGCCAGCACCCTGCTGCTGCCCAGGCGGCGTGCGTCGACGTCACCACGAAACTGAAGTTTTGCGGCAGACCCTACAAACGACGAAACCCCGGGGTGATCCGGGGTTTCTCTGGTGCGTTGGTGTGAAACGGGTCTGCGCTTCAGATGACCTTGCTACGTGCCATCTCACGCAGCTGCGCCTTGTACTCGACGAGCCGCGTGGCCAATGCGCCGTCGGGCTCGTTGCCGCCGTAGGCGAGCATTTGCGCCGCCAACAACCCCGCGTTGAACGCGCCGCCAATCGCAACCGTAGCTACCGGAACGCCCTTGGGCATCTGGGCGATGGATAACAGTGCGTCCGTTCCGGCGAGGTGCCCCACGGGCACTGGAACGCCGATCACGGGGACGGCCGTGTGTGCGGCGATCATGCCCGGCAAGTGAGCAGCGCCGCCGGCCCCGGCGATGATGACGCGAAGCCCACGCGCAGCCGCGCTGGTCGCGAACTCCGCCATCTCGACGGGCATGCGGTGCGCCGACACGACCCCCATTTCGTAGGCGATGTCCATGCTCTCGAGCGCTTCGGCGGCCTCCTTCATGACCTTGAGGTCCGAGTCCGAGCCCATGACGATGGCCACCTTGGCGGCGCCTACTCCGAAGTTTACCCTTGCCACTGATTGTCTCCTTCGCTGGCGCGCTCTTGTGCGGTCCAGAAATGCTGCTCCCAGACGCACACCTGCTCGCTGAGCTGGCGCAAGGCCTCGACGCTCGCGCAACGCGCCGTGACGTGGCCCATCTTGCGGCGCGGCTTGGCCGTTGCCTTGCCATACCAATGCAGGGCTGCGCCACCGGGTGGTGGGACATTCACGAGCCGTCGCGCGTCGAACTCGGGACGCTCCGGCGCGAGCAAGTTCCACATGTACGCGAACTCGTCGACGGCGGGATGAACCAGCGGGGTGTTGGTCACGGCGCGGACATGGGCCGCGAACTGACTCTCTTCGTCGCCACTCAACGTGAAGTGTCCCGAGTTGTGCACGCGCGGCGCCATCTCGTTGACCAACAAACCATCGTTGGTGAGGAAAAACTCGATCGCGAACACTCCGCAGAACCCGAGCTCGTTGCCAATCGCCGTGGCTGCACGCTCGGCCTCCAGCTGGCGCGCCACGTCGAGGCCCATTCGAACGGCGGGGCCGTAGACCTCGCGGCACGTGCCTTCACTCTGGCGAGTGAACATCAGGGGCCAATACGCAAATTGCCCCTGACCATCGCGCACGGCGACCATTGCCACCTCACCCTGGAACGGGATGCAGGCCTCGGCGAAAACGGTCGTGCCGCTCTCGACGCCGCGCGCCCAAAACGTCAACGCCGGAGAGGGATCTTCGGAGGCAGCCCAGACCAGAACCCCACGGCCATCGTAGCCGCCCTTGGACCACTTCAGCACGACTTTGCCCCCCAGACGTTGGGCGACCGCTTCGAGCTCCGCCCGTTGAACGTCGCGGCTCAGGGGCACATAGGCGGCGCTACCCAGGCCACAGCGCTCGAACAGCTGCTTCTGGGACAACTTGTCCTGGGTGATGGCGACGGCGGACGTAGCGGGCAAAAAGCGAACCTGCGGATATTTCCCCTCGAACTCCCGGATCAGGGGCATGTCGAGCAGCTCGTTTTCGATCGTGATGACGTCGACGGCGCGAAACAGCGCCTCGACCGCCTCGGGGTCGCGGATGCTGCCCGCAATGGTCTCGTCGGCCACGCTGACGGCCGGCTCGTCCGGCTGCGAAACGATCGTGACCGTATGCCCCAATTTGTGGGCAGCTTCCGTCAACATCAGGGCGAGTTGGCCGCCACCCAATATGCCTAACCTCATGCTTCGAAATCTCGGTGGCGAGATATCGCGAGCGGCCGCCCGTGTGCAACCTGCACTTTTTGCCCCGATGTTTTTACGTTTTCACGCCGCCTCCTGCGCGTCGCGGTTCGGAGCAGCAACCGCCCCCCAACGTAGACCGCCGCGGTACCGAGCTGCCACCCTGCCGCGGTCGTCGAGCGCCCAGAGGTGTAGCCAGCCGTTGTCGGCAAGCGCGCGGATCTCCCGGTGTTTCGACAGCACGTTCGTGATCGCGTCGGTGGGCGCGGCGACGAACACGTTCAGCCGCACGGGATCGTGAAACATCCGCTCGCCGTCGAACAGCGATTGCAGCGAGAGTCCCACGCGGAGGTCCCCGCCCCGGCCTTCGACGACGCCGATGTTGCCCACGATGTTGTGCAGCGCCTTGTTGCCGCAGCCGAAGTGTTCCGGGTCGACCGTCGAGGCAAAGTACTGGAGGTTAATCCAATTGGTGACGACCATCGGTGCCGTCATGATCGCTTCGAGCACCCGGAACTCGGCGTCCGCCTGCCAATCGTACGAGTGCAGGAACGCGCGACCGCCGAAGTCGAGGTCGCGCGTCATGGCGCGCGGCGCGACGACGAAGGCGTGGCAGCCAGCGAGCCCCAACTCGGGGCGCGGCTCCGACCAATCACGGCTGCGCCGAAACCACTCGGCGTGGTTGCTGGCGCCCGACCGCGTCCGCTCACGTTCGGTTCGAGCACGGCGTCCGGCCTCCGCAAAGGACGCCGAAAGTCGTGCAAGCTCGCCGCGCAAGCTCTCGGGCACGGCGCTCGTGTCGAACGTCATCACCTCGTCGGTGGTCGTGCGGTGAACCGCGGCAACGAACCAGGTACCATCGGGGATGACCATGCCACGGAGCGCCAGACGGGCGCGGACGCGCTCGTCATTGAGCACCATGGCCGCGAATCGGGCGTTGCTAGCGCCACTGTGGCCGCCGCACGCGCCGCAATGCAATCCCGAGGCGTGGGCGTTGTTCTCAGACACGGCTTCGTGTCCCACCAACACGACGAGCGGAGCGAGTTCGCCCAAACTCATCGCGCGAAGTGCGTTGTAGGCCGCAGCCACGAGCGGCTCGTCGTCGAGCGCTACGTCGCCGCGCGCGCCCGAAAGCGACTGCAACTCGAGCCCGACGGCCGTGTCGCGTCGCGGTGTGGCAGCTCCGGCCACGCGCCGCAACAGCTTGGGGACGTACGCCGCGCCCAACGTTTCGACGAAAGTGAACGAGCCTACCGCGGAGCCCTTCATGGCCGCGACCCCGCGTTTTGCGGCCGACCAAACGCTCGCGAAGCCGCTGTCGTCGTCGTGGTGTGCAGACGCCACCCCGATGCTGGGCTCGAGTAACACCGGGCACTGAGCGGAAGGACCTTCGGGCCCCGCCACTTCGATGGGGAAGCCAAAGAAGCCGGCAAAACCATGGGTTTGAACGTGTCGCGCTACGTGTTCCAACGCGCGCCGGTAGATCTCCGAACGCACATCGATGCAGAACACTGCTTGCACCCGTGGCGCTTGCGCTGGGGCGGGCTCCGCTCTGGGCCGGTTGAAGAGCGCCACGAGCTCCCGCTGCCGAGCAATTTCATAGGCATGGTGAAGCGAAACGTCGATGCCCACTTCGTGGTGACCGCGGGCAACTTCGAGTGGCACGCGCCCATCGTAAAAGCGTCGTACCAGCAGCGCCCAGCGCTCCCGCCCTTCGGCGGTAACCTCGAGCAGTAGTGCCCAGTCCCATACCAACCGGATCGCGAGCAGCTCGCAGAACGTGCGACTGCGCTCGGGTTCCGTCGCCGCGTGAAAGTCGCGCTGCCGCGCGTAGGCACACCAGCCGCCGATGCTCGTGGCCAAACGCTGCAGGTAAGCTTCTCTTCCGTTGGTCGGAATTGCCAAGGCCTCTAGCCCCATCGCGATGACGTCGATGCTGCTGGCGGGAAGCGAGCGCATCAAGTCCGAGAAAAACCCGACGCCGTGGGCTCTCGGCGTCGCGTCGAGCTGGGCTTCGGCCTTGAACGCAGCCCAGGGCTCGAGGTCCTTCCACGGCGAAGGCCATGTCGAGAGCGAGGCATCGAAATAGGCGCCGGCCCAACCAGAAATGTAGTCGGTCACCCACTCGCCGTCCACGGGCAGTCCCTCGAGATCGTCGACGACCGTCGGCAGTCTCGGCGAAGGAGCCGTTGGCGTCGTGCTCCGCGCAGCTTGCTCGAGCTCCGCCGCGTCGCTCGCGGTTGCGTCGCGTGCGCGCCACCACATCGCCGCTTCTACGAGAGCAGTCCCGTCGATCAGCCCCGAATCCATCGCTTTACGGTAGAAGTCGCGAGGCATCGCCAAGCGCCCGCCAGACGTCACACTGAGCTCCTGCGCGGCTCGAATCGGTGAAGAGTGGGCGAAACCGAGAAACGGATTCACCGCGACGTAATCCCGGAGCGGCCACACGGGCGCAATCTTGTTACACACCGCGGCCACGGTTGTGCGGAGCTCGTGTTCGAAGGTTCTCGACTCGTTCGTGGTCATGGCTGATTCCTCTCACAGTTGTTGGTAAACACTCTTGACGCCCATTGGCACCACCGGCCGGTCACTTCGCCTCGACACCAAGCGACTGCCCCAGGCTCGTTCGAACCACACGCGTGCATGCACGTCGCCTTTGACGTAGACGTACACCCGCCTCAGCAGTTTCGAGTCGAGGCTCCGTAGCCCGACGGACTGAGCGAAGGCGATGCCAGCAAAAGCCGCGCTGAAGATACCACTCAACCAGGCGTGAGTGAGCGGCAACGGTCGCTCGGCAACGATGAGCTGCCCCCAAAGTCGAAACGCGACGTATTCGACGAAGAGGTACGAACAACCGAGACCCGTGATGACCAGGCCGCTCGCGGCCAAGCCCGCCCAAGAACGACGCCACCCTGTTGGCAAGCCGACCACCTTGGTGGCGCTGGCCAACGCGATGGCACTTGCCACGATCGTGAGCAGCACCCAACCGCTAGCGTCGATGTGGTGGTCGGTGCCGAGGACCAACGCTTGGCCCACCGCCAACAAGCCGAGCGCGCACCCCCAGCGCGACAGAAACGCGAACGGCGAGTCGGTGCGCGGAGCCGCCGCATCGACGCTGAGCTCGCCAGCGCTCGAGAAGGCGTACGCCTTGTACGCGGAGTGCGCCACGATGTGCAGCATGGCGAGCTCGTAGGCGCCGATGGCGCACTCGAACATCATCAGACCCATTTGCCCGACCGTCGAATAAGCGCGCGCTTCTTTCACGGTAGGTTTGGTCAACATCACGAGCGAACCCCACACCGCGCTGACGGCACCGATGACGAGCAGTGCCGTCACGGGCAACCACGTCGCGTCGACGACGTTGGCAAACCTCAACATCAAGAAGCCTCCGCCGTTCACGATGCCCGCATGCAGCAGCGCCGACACCGGCGTCGGTGCCTCGACGACGTCGGGCAGCCACACGTGGTTCGGCACTTGCCCCGACTTCAAGCTGGCAGCGCCGACCAGCAGTAAACCCGCGAGCGTGATGCCTTCGAGTTGACTCGACACGACGAGCCGAGATGCCTGGTGAGCGATGTCGACGATGTTCCCCGTGCCGAACTCACCGTAGAGCAGCGCTGCCGCGGTCACGAGCATCATGTCGCCGGCGCGAGCCATTCGGAACTTTCGCCCGGCAGAACGCGCCACCTTGGGGCGCGAGCGATAAAAAAAGAGCAGCCGGTGCAGCGCCAAGCTCGTCAAACACCACAACGCGACCAGCTGCACTAGGTTGCCCGAGTACGACAGCAGCGTGGCCAAGCCCAACGTCAGGTGCAAGCGCCCCATGAACGATGCGTGCGCCGGATCGCCCGACAGGTACTTGCGGCTATAGTCGAGCACCACGAAGCCGAGCACCCCGTTCACCAGACCGAACGAGACGCTGAGGCGGTCGAGCAGCACCGAGGCCCCGAGTCCGCCGCGCGTCATCGCGAGCCCAATCGGTTCTTGGCGCCCAAACACGGCGGCCGCCGCGATCGAACACGACACGAGCGCCAGCGCCGCGACCAGGCGCGAGACCAACAGTTGTCTCACTACGTTCCTCGTGCGCTCCGCGAGCCAACTCGCGAGCAGATGTGCCGCAGGCCCGGCGAGGGCCACTCCGATGATCCAGGCGTTCGTCATTGTGCCAAGCTCCACTCTAGGTTGCTGTGTCGAGCGCACTCGGCGCGCTCGAGGTTTCGAAGAGCCCCCAATGCGGGGCCTCCAAGGTTTGTTGGAGTCGCCCGTATTCGGCGTCCACCTCAGCGGGACGTGTCTCGTGCCTCCCGACGGCGAGCCACGCCTCGACGACGACTCCGTCACGTCGCATCGCCTCGACGGTCAGCATGGCTCGATTGAAGCACCCGGGCTCGAGCGACACGACTACTACGACGCGACACGCCAAAACTCGCGCGACGTCGCGCGCGCCTCTGCCCAACGCCTTACCGTACCACCCGCTCTCCGCGACGATCAACCTCAAGGCACCGCCAGCATCCTCCTCCCGCGTCTGGGCGAGTGAAGCGAGCACGGGTTCGGCGAACGACGTGCGAACGCGCAGTCCTGCCTCGGCTCCACGAGCGGCAGTGACGGCAAGCAGCCATGACAAGTGAGCAATCACCGCCGCATCGATGCTCGCGGGGTCAGTCCCGACGAGCAGTCGAGCGAGCGAACGTTCGCCGACGTGGGGCTGACCCTCGTTCGTCTCGAGCATGCCCGCCGCAGCCGTCTCGTTCGACTCCTCGTCGACGAGAATGAACGCGCCCGTGGTGCGGTCCTTCTGGTAGGCGTCGAAAGCGACGCGCGCCGAGCAACGGAGCTGGGCGCGTACGATGTCGTTCGATGCGATGGCTGGCGCTGCGGGCCGCGTGATGCCGAGCGCTTCGGTGATCGGCATAGCCTCGACGACGCGCGCGCGGAGCCAACGTGTACCGATGCGCAGTGCATACCACTTCTCGTAGGACAGCGTCGAGCGGCCCGTCCACACCAACGTAGCCGTGATCGCATCACGAACCGTCGCTGGCTCGCCCGTATCACACAGCAAATCGCCGCGCCCTACGTCGAGCTCCTCGTTCAAGAACACCGTCACGGATTGTCCCCGCGAAACACGGTCGACAGGCTCCCCGTAGCGCTCGAGAGCGCGGATGGTTGCGGTCACCTTTTGCGGCAACACCCAAATGGACTGCCCCACCGAGAATCCCCCCGAAACGACCCGCCCCGCGTAGCCACGCTCACCTAAGGCATGATGACCGCGGTCACGGATCACCACTTGCACGAACAGGCGCGCGTGCGTCTCGTGCTCTCGCGAGACCTCCAGCCCTTCCAAGTACTCGAGCAGCGACGGGCCCTCGTACCAAGCCATCTGGGTGGTTCGCTGCGCGACGTTGTCGCCCTCGAGCGCGGACACGGGCACGAACATGGACTCCGAGACCGAGTCGAGATTGCGACACCAGTCACGAACTTCGCGCACGTGGCGCGAGTACACATCGCGCGAGTGGCCGACGAGGTCCATCTTGTTGACCGCGAAGACGACCGCGGGTATTTGCAGCAGGTGCACCAAGTACGCGTGCCGACGCGTCTGCTGGGTCATACCTTTGGTGGCGTCGAGCAAGATGACCGCGACGTCGGCCTGGCTTGCACCAGTGACCATGTTGGAGGTGTACTGCTCGTGGCCCGGTGCGTCGATGAGGGCAAAGTGCCGGCGGGGTGTCGAGAAGAACCGATGCGCGACGTCGATGGTGATGCCCTGCTGTCGCTCGGCGCGTAGGCCGTCCGTCAGCAGTGACAAGTCGGTGTGGACCGCGCCGCGCCGACGGCTGGCCTCCGCTATGTGCGCGAGCTGATCACTGTGAACGGCCTCGGAGTCGAGCAACAGCCGCCCAATCAAGGTCGACTTCCCGTCGTCGACGCTCCCGCAGATGATCAACCTCAGCATGCCGAGCTCACGACTCTTGGCGGTGGCTACTTGCAATGAAGTCATTTCAAAAATACCCCTCTCGCTTGCGATCTTCCATGGCCGCGTCGGTCTGCTGGTCGTCGGCGCGCGTCGCACCACGCTCGGTGAGGCGCGCCGTGGCGACCTCCTCGAGCACTTCGTCAACGCTGCGCGCCGTCGAGCGAACCGCACCCGTACATGTCATGTCGCCCACCGTCCGATAGCGGACCGCTTCGGTGCGCACTTGCTCGTGCGGGAGCGGCTGCATGCAGGTACCGACGGCATACACCATGCCTTGGCGCTCGAAGACCGGCCGCTCGTGTGAGAAGTACAACGACGGCAGTTCGATGCGCTCCCGCGCGATATACCTCCACACGTCGAGCTCCGTCCAATTGCTGAGCGGGAACACTCGAAAGTGTTCCCCTTTGCGCAATCGCGTGTTGCTCAGCGACCACAACTCCGGTCGTTGGGCTCGTGGATCCCATTGACCTAGTGCATCGCGATGGCTGAACACTCGTTCCTTCGCCCGCGCGCGATCTTCGTCGCGACGCGCGCCGCCGATCGCGGCGTCGAAGCCATGTTCGGCGAGAGCCCTCAGCAGCACCGGGCTCTGTAGCCGATTTCGGTTGGGGGGCCCGTCGGGGTCCTCCTTGATCAAACTCCGACGCAGGGCGTCCTCGACGCTGGCGACGATCAACGTCTCACGCGTCTCGAACGCCGAATCTCGAAACTTCAAGACCTCCGGGAAATTGTGACCGGTGTCGACGTGCAGCGCTGGAAACGGCATCGGCCCCGCTCGAAACGCCTTTCGAGCCAGGTGCAGCAGCACTACCGAATCCTTTCCCCCGCTGAACAGGAGCACGGGCTTGCGGAATTCCGCGGCCACTTCCCTCAAGTAGTACACGGCTTCCGACTCCAAGTCGTCGAGCGTTGGATCGCTCGTGGCGGCATGCTGCAGATGCATGGGGCCTGTTGTGGAGATTTTTGCCACGTTCTACAATCCTCCAAATACTTGACATTTCGTTCTTTAAAACAGAACGATACCGGCGTGGATTGGCTGAACTATCACCACTTGCGCTACTTCTGGGCGGTCGCTCGCCACGGCAACCTGACGCGCGCATCACGTGCGCTGCGTGTCTCACAATCGGCGGTATCCTCACAAATCCAACAACTCGAAGAGCACCTCGGGCACGCGCTCTTCGAGCGGGTCGGCAAACAGCTGTTGCTCACCGAAGCGGGACGCATCGCGTTGGATCACGCCGACACCATCTTCGCGCTCGGCGACGACTTGCTGGGTACACTGCGCACGCGCGGAACGCCGACGCGGCAAATGGTGCGCATCGGCGCGCTTTCGACGCTGTCACGCAACTTTCAGCTCGCGTTCTTGAGCCCGCTGCTCCGCCGCCCGGACGTGGAGCTCGTGCTGCGTTCGGGTCGTCTCACCGAACTCTTGCACGGGCTCGAGGCGCACCAGCTCGACATCGTGCTCTCCAACATCGAGCCGCACCGAACCACGTCCAGCAAGTGGGTCTCTCACGCACTCAGCGAACAGTCGGTGAGCTTGGTCGGTCACCCCCGTTACGCGAGCGATGGCCGCAAGTTGAAGACCCTGCTCGCCAACGAGCCTCTGATCTTGCCCACCGTCGAGAGCAGCATCCGGTCGGGCTTCGACGCCCTCGTAGCTCGCCTCGGCGTCCGACCGCAGATCGCCGCCGAGGTCGACGACATGGCCATGTTGCGCCTGCTGGCTCGGGAAGACCTGGGATTGGCCGTGGTGCCACCCATCGTGGTCCAAGGTGAGCTCAAGAGCAACAGCTTGGTCGAGGTCCGGTCACTCCCAGAGCTCAAAGAGTCGTTCTTCGCGCTCACGCTGTCGCGTCGATTCCCCAATCCGTTGGTCCAGCTGCTGCTCACCGACCGCAACTTGGACGACTGATCCGGGCTCGGCCTACGTGAGAGGTGCCCGCCGAGGTTCGCCTGCCATGCGTCACCGCAGCCCCGCGCCCAACGGCTGAGAGCGGACCTCAAAACCGGTCGCCTCGAGAAAAGCGCCCATCCCAACCACGAGCCGGGCCGAACCGCGACTGATACCCCTGGTCATCCGTGGCGACGTCCGGTAATCGGCGCCGATGAAAACCAAGCTTGCATCCCTCTTCTTCGTGACCCTCGCTACAACCACCAGCTGCACCGCTCGGGTTGGGTCGGAACTCGAGGTTCCGGAAGACGCGGGCCAGACCTGCGCAGACCATTGCCAGTCGATCGGCATGCGGTTGACCGCCGTCGCAATCATGGCGAACAACGTTGGCTGCGTGTGTGAGGTAGCTCCAGACTCCGCCATTCCTGTGTCGCACCACACCAGCACCGCGGCGGGCGGAATGACGGCGGTTTTGATGGAGGAGGAACAGAACCGCCAGAATCAGCAGTCTCAAACCAACCGCACCACGTACTGAGTTTTGAGACATCAGGGTCGAGTTCGGTTCAGTCGACCAAAACCGGTTTTCAGATCTGTTCTCAAGGGGGCTCTAGTTCGTCTGCGGCACAGCCCTGATGTGCCAGGTTTGTTCGTCGCCGCCGGCTTGCTGCTGTTCAATCGCGGCGCCAGGATTGGAGACTCCGCCTACGACACCGACGTATAGACCGCTCTTCTTGTTGCGGATCTGGAAATCACCGTTGCCCAATTCGACGATGCGCCACACTTGGTGGTCACCGCCGTTGTCGTCCCACAGGTGCAGGTGAATGCCAGCATCCGTCGATTCGTCGGGGACGTCGATGATCTTGCCGCCGCTTTCGTTCGTGATCCGGAAGTACCCGGCGCCGTCGTAGTTGAGCCGCCACGTCGCGGCCTGGGCCTCTGCTTCGCCGCGTTGTACGAGGTCGGCGCCGTCTTCGGACGGCGTGCCGTCAACCGCCAGCACCAAACCACTCTGCTTGTTCGTAAACGTAAACGCGTCGACGGCGCCCGTCACTCCGGTTCCCGAGACGTCGAATTGCAGGTGGTTTGCCCAGCTCATGTCCAACGTCGTCTCCGAAGGAAACGTGAGTGGCAACCAGACGTACGTCGAGTCGTTGACGCGGCCGTCCCAGGCGCCAGCCCAGCGGTCCCCAAGGTACAGAAACTGGGCGCCTTGGCTACCGGTAATCGGGAGCACGTACGTCGATTGCGAGTAAAAAGTGGTGCCGTCGCCGACGTTCTGGAGCGAGGACCAGCCGCTCGTGAGCGACTTACTCGTGGCGTATTTGGCTTGGTTTGGATCCCAACCGGTGGCGCCCGACGTGATGAGGAAATACGTATCACCGCGTTTGAACAACGCAGGCGCCTCGCGGTGACCGCCTTCGAACAACAGCGCTGCGTTGCTCTCGACGCCCAGATAATCGTCAGTCAAACGATAGAGGCGCAAGTCGTAGTTTTCGTTGGCGGCAGACAAGAAGTAGCCCGTGCCGTCGTCATCGACGAACAACGTGCAGTCGCGAGACATGTAGCCGGGTTTGTCGTGATCGATCACGCCCGAGTCCTGCAAAGGTCGGAAACTACCGTGGTAGGTGTAGTCGCCGTCGACGGTATCCGAGCTCGCGACGGCGGCGCGTGCCTCGCCGTAGTCCTTGCCGTTCTCCCAGTGCATCCACATCACGTACTTCTGGGTCCGTGCGTTGTAGACGACCTTGGGGCGCTCGACGTTGGCGGGTTTGAGCCCTGGATCGGAGTTCATCGTCAGCACGTCATGGGCGTGCTCCCAGTGCATCAAGTCGCGAGAACGATAGGCCGACACCGCGTAGAAGGTGCTGTCTGCGTTGCGGTTCTCACCGAACCAGTAATATTCGTCTCGTACTTTGATGACGCCGCCGCCGTGCGCCTGAATCGGTCGCCCCGCCGAGTCTGCCCACTGCACCCCGTTGATCGTGGGCCAGCTCGCCATCGGCGGCTCGTCGTCCGACGTGGTCGCGGTGAGATCACCGTCACCAGACCCGTCTCGCGTCGAATAGACGCCGTCGGTGAGCGGCGCCTCGGACGTTTCACCAAACGTCGGGTTCGGCTCGGACGCGCCGCCACTCGGCGTCGTCGCGACAGAGGTAGTCCCGGTCGTCGAAATCTGACTCGTGCTGGATGCCGTCGCACTCGTCGACACAGCACTCGAGCTCGAAGGGCTTCCATTGGTTGCCTCGGACGACGTCGTGTGACCTTGCGGAGTCGACATGGTCCCGCTCGTCACGAGATCATCGGCGCTCGACGTCGCGGGTTGCACGCCCGCGTTCGGGGTTTTGGCGTCGCAAGCGAGCAGCAAAACCGCGGTCACAACCCAACCGGGTGTCGGTGGCAACTGGAGGAATCTACGCAGACTTCGAACGCTCATGGCAACTTCACGCGGCGTGCTTTTGAACGTCGGCACGTCGTCCCTTTGCATTCGCACACCGGCGTCGAACCGCAGCCCTCGACGGAGCGACCACCGGTGCTTTTGTGGATGTGTTCGCCAGCGCCGTTGCAAAGTTACTGCGTTTACAGACACGATAGGAGGGATCTAGGCGCCCAGCGCCTCCGACCGCGGCCCAGGCCGGATTCGGTCACTTGGCGCACTCGAGCGGTGCAACACGCGGATGCAACGTCCGCGTTCTGAAGCGTTCGTCGCTCCTCGGCAGACGCCCAGTGAGTCAACTGCGGCAGAGCGGTGGGTGAACGCGGGCGAGAGTTGCGCGGGGCTTTGCGACTGCAGTGAGCACTCGAGCGCGAAGGTGTATGAGCCAATGTGCACGAACCCATCCTCCGAAAGCGGTTTTGCCTCGCGCGCGTGTTAAGCTGGGAGCATGGTCTCGAGACTAGATCCTTGCTTTAGGCTGAGCTCGATTGCCGCAACTTGCCTCTGGCTGTTGACGAACTGCAACTGTGAGGACTGCCATCCCGCAACGGAGCTCCGACTACCCCCATTGGAGGACGTACCTGCTGAAACCGTCGTCGTGGAGTTCTCGCGCGAGCCGGATGTATCCTCAGTCGAGATCACTTGTTCTTGGTCAGGGTCCGAGTGGGCGTGTTCACCGGATCAAGAAGAGTTCCAATTCGACGAGCCAGAGAGCACTTGGTTCGTTCGTTTACGAGGACCGGCGGGCAACAGCGTGGTGGAGAAGGAGCCCATATCCACGGATCCTGGGGAGGGTTGGCCTACGTCTTGTCCGCCTTGTTATCCCTTTTTGCTACGATTGGACGACACCGACTTCGCGCCAGTGCTCTCCCGCTGAAGCCAACGCAAATCAGGAGCGTCGACGCCAGACGTTCACCGGAGCCAAGTGGTATCAATTGCCTCACCGCTCGACGAAGCCACGCTTTATTGCCGGACGAGTGGTGGGCGGGAGCCGTGAGGCGACGCGCAGACGCTGGGCCCAACCGAAAAACGAAAGCGACGCTCAAGCGAGCGCGGGGGCGGTCGGTCTCTTGTCGGCGACCAAGCAGTACACGGCGGCCTCTCGGAGGACGTGAGTCTGGGGTGAGACACCGCTTTCGTCGGGCGGCGTAATGGTCGCGTCGAAGCGGCTCGTGTGCATGCCGCGTGGTGATGGCCAGTGGAGGCTGTTTTGACCGATGCCGACGCGTCGCACGCGGGCGCGCAGCGGATCTTGGTCGTCGCGCTCGAAGGCCCGCGCGTAAACGATCGTCGAAATGCACACGTCGAAGCCAAACTCGGGACCGAAATAGCGATCGAGCGTGTCTTTGAACTTCACGAGTGAGGAGTGCGACCGTACGTCGAACGGCACGTGGTCGGAATAGGGCGGCTGTTGGAGCGTGGTAAATAGACTCATCAAGGCTTGATTCATCGGGCGCCCCGCGTTCGCATCACTCGTGAGCTCGACGAACGCACGAGCCGCGGGTAACACTTCGAACGGCTGTCGCCTGAACACCGCCATGTAACGCTGCAACATCGGCGCCATGAGGTGCCCAGCGCGCTGCAACATCTCCGTGACAGCCGCAAACTGCGCGAGTGGCACGCTGAGCACGTCGAAGTACGGCTGCGCCAACCTCCCGGCGTTGGCCGCTTCGACCAAGTCGGGGCGCCGCAGAGCGATGTCTGCAAAGAAGTTCGGGAGCGGCAACCGGCCCTCCTTCACGAGCTCGATGAGCACCGGCTCGATATTGGTGGCGGCGTCCAGGAAATGAACGAAGCGCCCACCGTCGCGCAAGACACGGCCAATCTCATGGGCGGCTCGTGCGTGATCGGGGAACGAATCGAACGCACACAGGCCGAGCACGACGTCGACGCTGCTCGTCTCGAACGGCAACCGGTTCACACTTGCCGGCTCGGCGCGCGCGTCCGGATACTTCTCGAGCAGCCCTCGCACCAACCACTCCGACAGATCGGTATGGATCAGCTTTGGCAACACTTCGTTGGGTAACAGCCCGCGCAGCTGGCCGAGGCCACACCCAACTTCGACCCACGTCTCACGGCGCGCCTCTCCCGAGCCGGATGCGGCGCTCGGCGCCACGCTGCCCGCCGCAGTTGAAGCCGCCGCACTCGAATCCGCCGCACTCGAAGCCGCCGCGTGTAACACCGCCGCCACGATCTCGCGCAGCAGCGGCTCGAATGGGCGACGTTTCTCCGCCAACGATTCGAGCGCTTGCCGCTCGCCTCGGGCGACCCGCGCCGCCTTCTGCTTGTTGGGTTTCTTGCGTTTGGAGGTCGCGCTCTGTTTGCCCATCAGCTCGGCTCGCTTCGCCATCACGGGGTGCCAGCGTGGTTTTCTGCTGGCACTCCGAAAGCGTAGTTGCAGAGGTCTGCAAAACTCTGGTTGGCGCACACGTCGTCGTGGCCGCCGCCGTGCACCAAGCGATGCGAGTTGTCGTAAGGCGGCTGCGCGTTGTCGACGCGAGTGGGCTCGCCCAAATAGCCGAGCTTTTCCATCGCGAACAGGTGTTGGGTGTGCTGATCGTCTTGGGTGCCGGTGATCGTGTAATAACGCTCGATCGGCGTTTTTGGGACCTCGTCGTACCAGGTCGCGACCTCGCCGCCACAGTCGTTCAGGTCGACACGGGCGCACAGGTTGTCACGCGGGCCAGCGACCGCGACCACGCGAGACGCGCGCACGAGCGAAGCGAAGCGCGCCGAGTTGCTGGCGCCGTGAGACACGCCCGTGAAGATCACGTCGGACCAACGCACCGATCCGTCGGCCTGCAAGTAATAACCCCAGTCTTCGTCTGGATACGTCGCGTGCAGGTACTGGAGCGCCTTTTGAGTGCGCTGGGCAACGCCGTCCGCGGGCGTCAGCGTGATGTTCGCGAACGCGTCTTGCTTCGTGTGCATCACGCCTTCGAACACGGTGCGGCGTGCGTCGCCGAAGAAGTCGGGCCCATAGTCGACGATGTTGTAAGCCTGAAACGCCGCCATCGCGAGCACATGGAAGCCGCGTTTGGCGCAGAACTCACCCCCGCCCGTGAGGTTACCCTTCGTCTCACCTGCGCCGCCGAAGGTGAGCACCAGTTTGCCCATCAGCGTAGCGGCGCGGTTGTCGAAGATCGCGATTTCGTCGTTGTCGTTGTAGGAAACCGTCGCGTCCGCGTCTTTGGCGCGGAAACGGTGTTCGTGACGCCCCTTCGCTGCAGTCACGTCGAGCGCACGTGGTGGCACGAGGTCGCCGTCTTCGTCGACCGTATCTTCGACTTGTCCGCTGGAAACTGCCTCACTGCTGTCGATTACCGCTGTGCCGGTGTTGCCGGGAGGTGCTTCGCTCCCTTCCGTAGCCGGGGCTTCGAAGCTTTGGCTCGCATCATTGGCCGATGTAGCGGGCGTGGAGGACGCCGTGGTCGTTAGCGTTACGGACGTCGCTGCGGAGCTGCTAGCCGCTTCGGATCCGGTGCCCGACGCCGGCAGCGCGGAACTCGTGTTACCTGGGTTCGACGTGGTCGTCGCTGGGTTCGCAACGGAGTCTACCGGGGTCGCTTCGGTGCTCATCGTCGCCGAAGACGCGAGCGCGCCGTTGGTCGTCGCCGGCTCGGTGTTGGACGAACACGAGGCGACCGCCGCCAGCGCGCCGGCGGCAGACGCGGCTGTGGCCAACAGTCGACGGCGCGCGGCAGAGACGGACACCCGCGTACACGACAACGTCGGGGTGCTTGCGGCGCCAGAGTGTTCGCTGGGGGCGGCCACACCTTCGACGCATGCCGGACGACTCACGACGTCACTCCGTACCACCACGGTCAAACCAATCCGGTCAAGCTGCCCGCGAAGTCTTCGCCGAACTGCGTCGCCTCGACCCCGAACATGTTCAAGAACGTCGTATAGAGCTTGTTGTGGGGCTCGTTCTTGTACCTGATCACGCGCCCCGTCGCGAGCTGCCCACCTGCCTTACCGGCGAGCACCATGGGGATGTTGCGGCGGTTGTGAGCCTGTCCGTCTTCCTGCTCGTTGACCCAGAACATGAGGCTGTTGTCGAGCAAATTGCCGTCCCCCTCGGGGATCTTCTTCATCTCCGAGAGCAAGTACGCAAACTGCTCGGCGTACCAGGTGTCCACCGTGGAGAGCTGGGAGCCATAGGTCGCCAAGTCGTGAGACATGCGGTGATGTTCACCCGTGATCCCGGGCAAGAAGCCGTAGAAAGTGGTGCCCTCTGCGGTCGACCATTGGAGGGAGACGACGCGACTCAGGTCGCAGGCGAACGCCAACACCATGAGGTCCATTTGGGCTTTCCCCACGTCGGTAAAGCTCGCCAAACATTTGGCGTTCATTGGCGTCGAGGAGTGCTCGTTCACCACGCAGTCGACGAGCTCCGCCGACACCGTGGGTTCCGTGGGCGAAGCGCACATAGCCGCGGCCGGCGTCAAGTTGGCGACGCGGCTCTCGATGTCGCGGATGTGGCTGGCATGTCGCTCGAGCCGCTGACGGTCGTCGTAGCCTACGGCAGCGCTGACGTTCTGGAAATCGGTGAGCACCGCGTCGAGCACGGACCGCCTCTGGTTCATCAGGATCTCGACTTCGCTTTGGCTGGCGTCCGTGTCCCCGAACAAGCGCGCGAACGCTTGTTTGGGTTCATCGATGGGCGTACGCGCGTCGTCGGGGCCGCCGTAACTCATGTGCAGAACCATGGGCTCGAGCTTGCTCGTCGTCGATTCAACGCCGAGCTCCAAGGTGCGCAGCTTCGTCTCACCGCCGATCGCTTGAGCGATCGCTTGATCGATCGAAGGACCACCCGCCGTGCCGTTGGTCACGTGATCAGCACGTCCCTTGGCTCGCACGATCATCTGGCTGGCCGTGAGCATGTGAGCCATGCCCAAGTCGTGGGGATTGGCCTTCGCGTCCGTCGTGCGGTACGACGTCTCCATGTCGATGCCACGCAGAATGACGATGTCGTCGCGGTGGGCCTCGAGCGGCTGCAAGCCGCTCCGCAACGTGAAGTTGGTGCCCTCACCTTGTGGCTCCCAGGTGCTGGGGTTGACGCCGTCGGGCATGAAAAATACGCCAAAGCGCTTCGGCCCTGCACTTTGGGCATGGCTCAGACGCGGGCGCATGGCCTCCAAGAAGGGCAATGCAATGCTGACGCCGGCGGCTCCGCGCAGTAGCGTACGTCGAGTGAGTCGGCGATGGTTCATGGGGTCTCCTCCGCGATCGTGGTCGAGCTCGAATCTGGGAACGCGCTGACGTT
Organism: uncultured bacterium; assembly: GCA_966249405.1. Lineage (GTDB taxonomy): Bacteria > Myxococcota_A > Polyangia > Polyangiales > Polyangiaceae > SZUA-265. The sequence continues at coordinate 18,207 of CBINDO010000121.1, forward strand.
GGGGTCGAGCACGAGCTGATGTCTGAATGTGTTGGTTTGGGCGAGGGCGACGAGTAGCTCGGTCATCTTGAAACCAGCGGCTTCGAATTGCCCCCCCACTACGGCGAGTCCACCCGCGTCCGCGGGCTGCTCCGAACGGCCGAGCGCAAACCGCAGCCAGGTCTTGGCGAAACACGCCATCGTCTGTTCGCTCGCGGCGAGCTTCTTAGACAGTTCCACAGCGCCGTTGAACGTGCCCGCGACGTCGGTGCCGATGATCTCGCCGCTGGCGTCCACGGGCAAGCCGTTGTCCATGTCGCGCCACTGACCGATGGGGTCGAAGTTCTCGAAGCCCAGGCCGATGGGGTCCATCAACGAATGGCAGCCACCGCAACCGGGGTCTTCCTGGTGCTGTCTGAAGCGCTCGCGCGTGGTCGAACCGGGGGTGATGACGGGAGCCGTGACCACGAGATCGGCCGGGGGCGCCGGCACCGTGTCGCACAGGATACTCTCGCGGATGAACTTGCCGCGCGTCACGGGATCCGTTTGGTTCTGATGTGCGTAGGTCGCGAGCAGTGCGGCGTGCGTCAACAGACCGGCGCGTTGCGAAGGATCGAGCTCGACGCGCGCCATCGTGCTGCCCGAAGGCGCCTCTACGCCGTACATCGGAGCGAGACGGTTGTTGACGTAAGTGAACGACGCGGTCAACAAATCCTGCGCGGTGCCGCCCTCGTCGATGATCACGGCTTGGGTGAAGAGCTCGATCTGCTCTTTGAGCAACTGACCCATGCTCAAATCGAAGTCCGGAAAGAGCGTCGTATCCTTCTGCAGTTTCTCGATGTTGCGGAGTCGCAACCACTCCACGAAAAACAAACCGATACGCTGGCGCGCGCGTGGTAGCTGCAGCAAACGACGCGCCTCGACGGCGACACCGTCGGCAGTATCCAACTCGCCGCTTTCGGCAGCGGTCAGGAGCGCGGCGTCGGGCATCGACCCGAGTAAGAAGTAGGACAGACGCGAGGCCACTTTCCAGCCGTCGAGCGGCATGATCGTGCCCGGCGCGGAGCCTGCGGGCAGCGGCTCTACCAGGTACATGAAATGGGGCGACAGCAGGAAATACTGGATCACCATCTGCACCGAAACGTCGAGCGCATATTGCTCACGCGCGACGCGGAACAGCTCCAGAGCTCGCGTCTGCTCGTCCGCCGTTAGGGGCCGCCGCCACGCGCTCTTTCCGAAGGAGCCGATGAACTGCTGGACGCACGCCTCTTCGCCGAGCGCCGCGGGGTCGCACCCGAGCCGGCCGTTGAGGTTGGTGGTGGCCTGGCGGCTCACGTCTTCGATCACCTCGATGTATTGCTCCGCCAACGTCGGGGTAACGTTTTGGCCGGTCACGTTGTTGGTGAAGCCTTGAACGGCGACGTCCGCCGCGAGCGCGGCCGAGAAGTCGCCCTCGATGCCGAGCAAGTCGGCGATCGTGTTGTCGAACTCCTCGTGCGTGAGCCGGCGCGTGAACGCGGCGCTCGGTTGATCCGGCGGCGGAGGAGCATTGGGATCGGGCACCGCGCCGGTAGTGACGCCGGGCACCGGAGTGACCGGCGTCCCCGTCACCCCCGGTTGCACACCTGGAGTCTGACCCGTCGTCCCTACGCCGGGGCTCGAGCCCGTGGGAGCGCCGACGCCCGGCGTTGCACCAGTGGGTGTTAACCCCGGAGTTACAGGCGCACTGCCAGCCGGAACAATGGCATTCATACCGACGCCCGGCTCTTCGCCAGAACATCCCAGGCATCCCAATTGTGCAACGAGGAAGACCGCCGACCAGCTCAGCGCTGGTCCATTCATGGTCCTCAATGTCATCGCCCTAAATGTCATCTCAGAACCCCCTCGTGTTGCATACCTGTTCCATCGCCAACAGCACCGTAGAGCCATAACCACATCCGCGGGTGCGGAGTCACTCTCGTTGTGTGACGCACTCATACGGCGTGCAGCACAAACACAAGATTCGCTTCGAGCTAACCGAAGGTCGCCTCAGTGTTAACGCAGTCGCTAACGTTCACCTGCAAACATGTCAGGAGCCACACCGTTCGATCTCGTTATTCGAACAAATCGTCCGAACGGGTGCACTTGGCGCAGAAAACGCTTCCGCACGCCGGGGCAGCTCGTGGTGCCGCTCACGCATGTCGGCAGCGATGAAGATCGATCTCGCTATTTCGAGATTTTCGCAGCGTGTCGCCGCCGCATCAGCGCCGCACCAATGAATCCGAGCAGACCTGCTACGAGCCCGCTGCTTGGCGCATGGACCACGCCGCATCCGCTTGAAGCCTCGTTGCCACTGGCTGGGGCTGCTTCCGGTGCAGGAAGGGTCGGCGTAGTCACCGCTGAATCGCTGGAGCCAGCGGCGTCATCGGTTGAAGTCGAAGTCGTCCCAACACCAGGTGCCGATGTTCCAGGAGACGGGTTGGCAGTTACCTCCGGGCCGGTGCCCTCATCGATGGTGCCGTTGCAGTTGTCATCCACACCATTGCCGGGCAGCTCCGTAGCCCCGGGGTTGACAGCGGGATCAGCGGTTGCGCAATCGTCCGCTCGCGCGGCGTAACCGGCGGGTGGTTCACACCCATCGACGGAGATTTCGCCCGCCGCGCCGTAACCGTCGCCGTCGGCGTCACGATAGAAAGTGGGCGGGGACATCGACTCCCCATCGCAGTTTTCGTCTGCAAAGCTGCACAACTCTTCGGCGCCGGGATTGATTGCCGGGTTGTCGTCCTTGCAGTCGCCCGCCTGCGCCACGTAACCGTTGGGCGCGTCACAAGACATCAGCTCGTCCGAGCGTAAGCCTTCCATGTCGGCGTCCCGAT